>CAYWBU010000101.1:0-6078 GCA_964456565.1 uncultured Bacteriovoracaceae bacterium
GATTCCCCTAATTTTCGACCGGACGAAAACTATAATCCAGAATGGGATGGATATACTTTTGTCATTGCCAAAATCTGACTATGTCGATTGATCATTCATATCTTATTGCAAGGGATGACTCAAGCGAAGTTAGAGTCAATATATCGGGTCTTGATGCCTCGGATAGAAGTGTCGAAGAGCTTAAAGCCCATATATATGCGACCTGCGCAAAAAGTGGATCGCCAAAGTTTACTTGTTCGCTCACAATTGATCAGCTCGCCGGACTTTATGCTTATCTTGGACAATACGAAATGATCAGAGAACAATCGAAGGGCAAATCAGGAACCTTTGTTCAGGTTGATCAGAAAAACGAGGAGTTGATAGCGATACTCCAGCGATCAGACCACGAACAAATAATTCCCGCTCTCCGGGCAATAGTGAAAGAAAATTTAACCGATGATGATTTGAATACTATTTTAGGGCGCAAGGAATCCATAGATAGTTTTGAGTCTATGCTCAAATCTGATCCACCATTGACGGAACCAGATTACCAGAGATTTTTTGAGAACAATGACTGGATACTTGGATATGGCTTACGCTATTGCTATCTATCAATTCTTCAACGTGAATGTCGCGTATCAGGAACTGATCTCGATGGTACGAATTCAGTAATATCTGATTTTTTGTTGTCCGACAGTAGATTTACTAAACTGGTCGAGCTGAAACGCCCTGATACGCCACTGTTCAAGTATCGTCAGAATAGATCAGAATCATGGCAACTCTCGGATGATTTAACCAATTCGGTAAGTCAAATACTGAGCCAGAAAGCACAATGGGAAATCGAATCGGTTGGTGACTGCTATACCGGCGAGGGTAAGAAAATCACAGAGAAAACCCATGATGTCGCGTGTATTTTGGTGATTGGAATGAGTTGTCAATTCACCGGTAACGACAAAGAATCGGCAATAAAGACTTCCACTTTTGAGTTATATAGAAGAAATATGCGCAATATCGAAATTATTCTGTACGATGAACTTCTTGAGAGGGCACGTTTTATAGTGGACGGTTCTAACAAAGCGGTAAAAACGGACAATCGGGGTCGTAGTTCAAATAAACCAATTGGAAAAACTAACTCTGACCCCGAATTGTTCTCGATTTGACCGTTGTTCTAACTAAACAACATATAAAGGCGAATTTAGTGTTAAGTAAAATTGAAAGATGGATAGGGGTTGTTGCTGGAGCTCTAACTATTGCACAAATCGGTTGGGTTGTTTATGGGCAATTTAGAGATTTTTCAATTCCCTTGTGGTTATATTTGTCGTCGGTTTTAGCAGCATTAGTAGCAGGTGTTGGTGTTGGCTTTTGTTTTACCAGAAAATCAAAATTAGGCATCACCGAAGCTTTTAAAGAAATTGGTCGTATAACCTTTGATTATTTGCCAGATTCTCCCATAAACAATGGATGGACTCTTAATGTGGACGGAGAAAATGGAAGCCCTCCAATATTTTCTGCTGCTCCGAATTATCCAACCCCAGGATGTATTAAAATTGTCAAGAATGATCGTTATGCATTGGATTATTCTGTTACTCAACTTCAGTCATTGGCGAATATGGTTGAACTTTATGCAAAATTTGAGCAGGCAGCATGCTTTTATTTAAAAGTAAAAATAGCTAGTAGAGACAATAGCAAGATGAAAAACGTTTGGTTGGCACATAATATTGGCCAAGGTATTCCAATTAAAACATTTGATAGTGAGTGGAAAGTGCCAATAAAGGGGGATATTTTAGAAGACGGATGGGTTCAGTTGAAGTTATCAATAAAAGATGAGATCTCAAAAACATTTGGTACAGATGGTTGGGTATTTCATGAGCTCATCGGTTTTCGCATAAGAGGTTCTATTTCAATTTCATCGGTTACGCTATATAGAATTGGTGGGGAATAAGGAGAAACTAGGGACGGCTTCACAATTCCCAAGAACAGATCAGGGGACAATTCTATTTAATGCTGTCAAGATCATGAATTAGGTGACAGCCAACGTTTATTCCGACCGAGTTACCCCCGCGAGATTGCTTCGTCGCTTAACGCGCCTCGCAACAACACTAAAATTTGTGAAATTTAACTTCACGCCCTCGCCCCGTTAGTTTAATATTGCATTTGCCGTCCGGGGTGAATGCTGAACCGGGCTCATTTTACATTTTTTATAAATATTGAAGGAGGCGTCATGAAAAAAATCTGTGTGTTGATCTTAGTTTTTTTCTCAACAAGTTTATGCGTTTATGCAGTAGATCTGGACCCGAAAATCACCAAGCCCAGGGTCAATCCCAAAATCACGAAGATGAGCCCCTCTCAGCTCAGGATTGAAGACTATGTCAAGGTTGATGTCAATGGCGACAAGGCCGTCAAAGACAATACCACCGGGTTAATGTGGGAAGTGAAAAGCGCCAAGGACAGGTATGCCGATTATGCCAATCCCAATGATGCTGACAACACCTATATGTGGCATGATCCGAATTCCGCCACCAATGGAGGCCATCCGGGGTATGACCGTAACGGCACCGATACCCATGATTTTATCGAAGCGCTCAACTCTAAAAACTATGCCGGTTTTAATGATTGGCGTCTGCCCACGGTGGATGAACTTAAAACCTTGATTTATGAGACCGAAGGCTATCCGAAGGTTAACCTGGAGCTTTTCCCCAATACCATTTCATTGATCAATACCAGTCCCAAATATTATTGGACCAGTGATACCTATGACTACAGCGATCCGCCTGCCAGATGTGCCTGGGTGGTGGGCTTCCAGGTCGGGCATGAATTTGGTAATCATGCCAAAAGCAACAAGCATTATGTCCGCGCCGTACGGAAGGTCAGACCGTAGAGAACGGCGACAGGCCCAGTTTTGATGCATTCCAGTATAAAGGGGGCTACATGAACAAATCCACCAAGATCGGGATAATAATCTGTGACCGGTATAGGCGATGTGCCGGGGGAAAATGTTTCAGGTCACTCAAGAACCGCGAGGGCGCCTTCAGCAGATATAAAGATATGGAAGTTGAGGTTGTCGGGTACACCAGTTGCGACGGGTGTCCCGGCGGCAACATCGAATATGCCGTGGGAGAAATGCAGTCAAACGGCGCGGAGATAATTCATCTGGCTACCGGTCTGATTGTTGGATATCCACCATGCCCCCATGTCACCTATTTCCATGACTATATAAAAGAGAGGTATGGCCTTGAAGTTGTTTACGGCACCCATCCTATCCCGGAAAAATATCTGAAGATGCATGAAAAACTTGGGACATGGGACAGCGAAGAATGGCAGGTTATCATTGGCCCGACAATGAATGCTGAAGAGATGCGTTTGGCTTATAACTGAGAAATCCGGCACCGGGTCCCCAAACGATTTGATAGAGGAGCGCAATGCTGGCGATTTCATCAAGAGACCGCCAGATTTGAAATGAATCAGGGATTGCTCCTGGACTCAGCAGGGCTAATTTATATAACAGATGACATAATTGCGGATAATTCGCTTGAGCAGGCGGGGGATGGCTGAAAAACCGTATTCCCGCTGCTTGTTTTGCAGGTCGGGAGAGATAACGTGTTGCCGAGATCTTTTTGCAAAACCCTGGGATTTTGGGCCTGTCTTGCGGTGCTCGTCTGGCTGATCGCCACCCCCTGCTGTTACGGCTCTCCGGCAGATGATTATTCGCAGCCGGCCAAACCGATCATTCTTGTTTTGCATTCCCTGAAGGCCAAGCAGCCCTGGACTATCTTGTTCAACCGGTATTTTGCGGAAAGATTGGAAAACAGCAGTCTAGCCTCCTATAAGCTCGAGATTGAGAGCCTGGATCTGCTGGAGTTTAACGGCCGGGAGCACCAGGATATCCTCAAAAAAATACTCTATCTCAGGTATGGCAGGCTCACCCCGGATATCCTGGTGGTCACCTTTGATCCCGCCATGCAGTTTGTGGGCGAGAACAATCTCTTCCCTGATGCTCCCAGGGTTGTTGTTCTGCCGTCCGGACCGGCCGCTTTGCAGATGGATAATGCCGTAATGCTGCCCTTCGCCTATGATTTTAAGGGCAATGTTGAACACTGCCTTACGCTTTTGCCGGATACGAAGGAGATCTATGTGGTGGCCGGCAATGCCTTGCTTGATAAAAGAACCGCGGAGAAATTTAAGGAAGACACCGCGGCGCTGCGGGAACTTGTCGCCTTCCGCTATCTTGTGGGCCTCGGGGTTGCGGAGACCCTGGCCCGCGTCAGGGAGCTCCCGCCCGATTCCCTTGTCTATTATCTGTCCTATTCACTGGATTCCAAGGGCAAGACCGTGGTGGCCCGCGATTTTGCCACGCTGCTCGGCCAAACCGCCAACCGTCCCGTCATGACCTATTTTGATCTGTTCGCCCTCAATACCCATATCCTGGGCGGCCGGACCACAACGACAAAGGCCTCGGCCGTTGCCGCTGTCGAGGTGATCGAGCAGCTGGCCGGGTGGCGCTCCGTTGCCACGGTTTCTCCACCGGTTCCCTTTTTTGAGTACATCTATGACTGGCCCCAGTTGCGGAAATGGGGAATCAATGAAGGCAGACTGCCATCCGGCAGCCTGGTCCAGAACATTCCGACCCAGCTTTACAAGAAATATTGGGAGCAAATTCTTTGGGGCGGCTTTCTCTTTGTGCTGGAGTCATTTCTGATCGTCTGCCTGTTGATCAACATCAAACGCCGCAAAAGAGCCGAAGAGGAACGCGAAAAACTGATTGTAAGGCTCCGGCAGACGATCGATGAGATCAAATTTCTGCGGGAGATACTGCCTATATGTTCCTTCTGTAAGAATATCCGTAATGATGAAGGATATTATGAACAGATTGAAAGCTATTTTCACAGGCATTCCAGGGTTGATTTCAGCCATACAATCTGTCCCCGCTGCATGAAGGAACATTTTCCCGAAGAATATGAAGAGATTATTTCAGAAAAAGAGAAAGATTAGGCTGTGTTGTGAGCGCCTGATCTGCTTTATCAGTAAAGGATTTCCAGGTGGCGCGCCAGGTTCATGCGGCGGGCATATTTTTCTTCGGTGGCCCCCAGGTCATGGGGGCTGATCTCGACTGATTCGGACTCCATGCGCCTGAGCATCCTGGCCTCGCGCTCGGCGGCCACTCCGGCATCCGGGATGTTGACCATCAGTTCCGATTCCAGGTAGGCGCTGCGGATCGAGAGGTTGAAGGACCCCACGCTGAGCCAGCTGCCGTCGATGATGAATTCCTTGGAGTGCAGATAGGGCTGGAAGCGCTCGCGCGGAACCGCGCCGTAATATTCATAGATGCGCACGCCTGCCGCCATGAGGTCGCGGTAATGGTTGAGCGAGATGAAGTGGCAGAGCGCATTGGCTACCTCCTGTCCGGTGCGTCGTGAATTGGTGAGGATGCGCACGTCCACGCCGCGTGCAGCCGCGTCTGTCAGGGATTTTTTCAGCCGCGGGGGCAGGGCCAGGTACTGGGACGAGATGCAGATGCGGGTTTGAGCCAGGTCGATGGCCTTGCAGAGCATGTCCAGGTTGGCATATTCGCCGTGCCAGGGCCGCGACTGCACCAGCCGGGCACTGATGTCGTCCGCCATGGCTTCGCAGGGGCGGGGCTCATCCAGGGCCGCGCCGCCGAATTCCTGCCAGTTGGCGTTGAAGGCGGTCTGCAGGCGCGTCACCAGCGGGCCTTCCACCAGGATATCCAGGTCGTGCCACCACCAGAAATAGCTGTCGCTGATGTTGCGCCCGCCGGTAATGGCCTTGCAGCCGTCCACGATCAGCATCTTTTCATGCAGGGCAAAGTCGATCTTTAAGTTGTCGTCGGTGGCGTTCCAGGGCGCGAAGGCCGCCTCTTGGGGCAGGTCGCGGTAGATGCGGTAGGCATCCTGCATGCGGTTGAGCCAGGGCAGCGAACGGCCCTGGCCGTTGCGCGGGAAACCGATGTCGCCCGCCAGGATGACGCGGATGCCTTTTTCTCCAGGGGAAGAGAGTTGGGGTTTGTCCGTTTTGAGCTCAATCACCAGGTACCCCTGGATGTGTTTAACGCGATCGACCTGAATCGCTTTTCCATCGGAT
>CAYWBU010000101.1:6088-9728 GCA_964456565.1 uncultured Bacteriovoracaceae bacterium
TCGTCAGCAAAATTGTGGTGGCAATGGGCCGGCTCAGAAGACTCTGAACGGCAGCAGAAATCCAAAACTGAGTCGCACGTCGTTGAGATGTCGATGATGCGGGATGAGAGGCCGTCATCATCGAGGAAATAGGTCTGGATGTTGATCTGTTCCTTTGCCGTTTCCAGCAGGCTAAGCCAGGTCTCAAAGGCGGCCGGGCCGTCATCCAGGAAGCTGATGCGGTTGCCGGGGCTGATTTCTGAGCCGGCGGCCTTTTCAATGGCCGCGAGCCCGGCGGGGCTTAGGATCGCGGTTTTTGCCGGTGTGCGCCGGGCGACGGTGATGACGGTCTCGGCGGCGGTGCGGCGGCCCCGCTGGTCTTCCAGCACAAGTTTGACGGGATAGCGGCCGGCTTCGCGCTCCAGGTCGAGGTTGAGGGCCAGGTGTGTCCGGCCGGCGGGATCGCGGTAGGCATAATCGGAGACCTGGTCGAGGGAAGTTATGGCGCTCAGCTCAAGGCCGCGCGCATCGTTGAGCTCGATATCGATGGTGGCCTTTGGGTGCAGGCCTTCCCAGGCGGTTTCAGGGTAGACGCGTATGTTTCTGATCTGCGGCGGGTCCTGGGGGTTCAGCTCCAGGCCGTTACAGCCGCTCAAAAGCAGCAGGATGATCAGAAGGTTGAGCCATTTTTGCATGGCGTGGTTTTATGCCAAAAACGCTGTCCTTGGCAAGCCTTCAGCATTATCAGACGGCATGCTGGCGGCAGATGTTGCGGAAGGTGGCCGTGGTCCCTGTGGGGGCGGCTTTGAAGATTCGCCGCAGCTGTTTGCGGTAGATCAGGCAGATGCTCCGGGTGAGGGGCAGGCCCTGGATTTCTGCCACGCTGATCAGGCCGTAATCGATCTCGCGGCGCACGGCATGTTCCGAGATCACGGCAAAGCCGGTCCCGGCCAGCACGGCCTCCTTGACCGCCTCGGAAGAGGCCAGTTCGCAGACCGGGTTCAGCCGTACTCCATCCCTGAAATGTTCCTCCATCACGGCCCGGGTGGCCGAACCCTTGCAGCGTCCGATATAGGGCCGGGTGCCGAGGTCTGCCAGGTTGAGGCGCCGGCCGTCATCCCAGGGATGCCCCTTGCGTATCGCCACCACCAGACGGTCCTGCCAGAGTTCTTCGCAGATCAGCCGCCGGTCGCTGACACTGCGGCCCACGATGCCGAGGTCGGCCGTGCCCGCGAGCACCTGCTCGATGATGGCGGCGCTGGGCCCGGTTGCCAGGCTGATGAAGATCCCGGGAAACTGCTGCTGCATGGCGGAAATGACCTGGGGCAGGATGTAGGTGGCCGGGATGGTGCTGGCCCCGATATTGAGGCTGCCGCAGGTGTTGTCGCGGCAGCGCGTAACCGCCGCCGCGGTCTCGCTGCGCAGGTCGAGCATGCGGCAGGCATAGTCATGGATGATGCGGCCCTCCTCGGTGAGGCTGATGCCCTGGGGACCGCGCTCCAGCAGTGATCCGCCCGCAAAGTTCTCCAGGTTGCGGATATGTTTGCTGAGCGAGGGCTGCGAGATGTTCATGCGGTTGGCAGCGCGCGAAAAATTGCGTTCCTCCACCAGATGCACCAGGGCTTCCAGTTGCTGGAGGGTGATATGCTGAAACTGGCCTGTTTTCATGGTGTTAAATTAGCGCAAGTTGGAATGCGATGCAATCCCATTATAGCTTTTTTGAATTTGACATATAGCCGCAAACTAAATATCCTGCCAATAATCGCCTGTATTCAGGCAGTTCAAGGAAAGGTGCAATGAAAGAGCTGAAAGATCAGATCAGACTGACAACCCTGGCCCACGGCGCGGGTTGAGCCTGTAAGATTGGTCCGGGGGTCCTGGACCGCATTTTGAAGGCGCTGCCGGTGATGACGCATCCCGATTTGCTGGTGGGCATGGAACATCCGGATGATGCCGGGGTCTATCGCATCAATGCTGAAACGGCCCTGATCTTCACCCTGGATTTTTTCACCCCCATTGTGGATGATCCCTTCATGTTCGGCCAGATCGCGGCGGCCAACGCCCTGAGCGATGTCTATGCCATGGGCGGACGGCCCCTTAGCGCCATGAACATCATCTGCTTCCCGGAGACCGGGCTGGACCTTGCGATCCTCGAGCAAATCCTGAAGGGCGGCGCTGAAAAGATCGCCGAGGCCGGGGCCCTGCTGGTGGGCGGCCACAGCGTGGACGACCCCGAGCCCAAATATGGCCTGGCCGTCACGGGGCTCGTGCATCCCGATCAGGTCCTGACCAACAGGGGGCTGCGTCCCGGCGACAGGCTGATCCTGACCAAACCCCTCGGCACCGGCATCATCACCACGGCCATCAAGGCCGATCTGTGCGAAGCCGAACATGCGCAAAAGGCCATCAATTCCATGGCCCTGCTCAATAAGCAGGCTGCCGAAGCCTGCGAGGGCCTGGACGTGCATGCCTGCACCGATATCACCGGCTTCGGCCTCATCGGCCATGCTTTGGAGATGCTCTCGGGCTGTTCCCTGGAGATCGACTGCAATGCCGTGCCGCTCTTAGGAGGTGTACGCGACTATATGAACATGGGTCTGATCCCCGCCGGCACCTACCGCAACCGCGACTTCGCCGCCGAACGGCTGGAGATCAGAGAAGGCGTCAGCGAGGATGATGTGCTGGTGCTGTGTGATGCCCAGACATCGGGCGGGTTGTTGATCGGGGTGAGTGCCGGGGATTGTGATAAGCTGCTGGGACGGCTGGAGGGTGCGGCTGTTGTTGGAGAGGTTGTTGGTGATGATGGTGAGCGGGTTTATTTGGGGTAGGGCGGAAGCAATCAATTAGATTATCCCCCTCCCTCTGTCCCTCCCACCAGGGGAGGGATTATAACGACCTTCATGTTGAAAGATTTTTGTCGTTTCCCAAGTCTGAATATCTCAAAGGTATACTTTTGGATACCTTGCTCTCAATCAAAAACCCGTGTTATGTCAAAGTTCTGCGTTTTTATAAGTGGGGCAGGTTTCGTTTTGATGATCTGTTACTGAATACATGAGGGGAATTGCGATGAGAAAAACAAGAATTATTGGAAGTATGCTGGTTTTTGCGGGACTGGTTGTGCTGATGAGCGGGTGCACCGTTAATTATCGGATAGCCGAGGATGTGGATCTCGAAGAGCTGCGGGCGCTGAATCAGCAGAAGACGGTCTATGACCAGACCCTGTATTACAAGATTGAAAAGCCTGACATGCTGACCAACGGCGGGCCTGAAAAGATTGATGAGATGCTTGCCTCGCAGAGCTGTTTCAAGAGTGTTGAAAAAATCCAGAACTATGCCATTCCTGAAAAAGGTTGCTACCTGCGGGTGAGCCCCGAATGGCGGTTGCCGTCAATGGCGGCCATGGGTTTCGGTTATCTGTCGTTTGCCACGTCCACAATCCTGCCGGCCTGGAGCACCAAGGACGGCTATGACCTCTACTTCACCTTTTACCGGGACGGCTCCAAGGTGAAGACCTTTGACTACAAGATTGAAAGGACTGCCGCCATGTGGCTGGGGCTGCTGCCGTTTGTCTGGGTGAATTTCCTTACCAACAGTGAGACGGATGCCTTTGAAGTGGCCACCTATCAGTTCTTCAGCGATCTCGAGGCCTACCTGGCCGCCG
>CAYWBU010000102.1:0-9451 GCA_964456565.1 uncultured Bacteriovoracaceae bacterium
GGTCATGCCAGTAGATATCCTGGGTGCCGTCGCCATGATGACAGTCGGTATCCACCACCGCGATTTTTTTTATCTTCGGATAGCAGGACCTGATCCACTCGATCATAACCGCTTCAATATTGATATTACAGAAGCCTCTCCCGCCCTGCACCACCCGCATGGCATGATGTCCCGGCGGACGCACCAGGGCAAAGGCATTGTCCACATCGCCGTCAAGCACATGTCTGGCCGCCTCCACACAGCCTCCGGCCGAGATGCTGTGAGAAGGGGTAATCATGGACTCCACATCCGGGACACAGAAATGTACGCGGTTTATGTCATCCTCGCTGACCAGTCCGGCCTTGTATTCATGGATGCCGTCGATATCCAGAAAACCCTCTTCCAGCACCTGATCCTGGGTGTACAGCAGGCGTTCCTGCCGTTCCGGATGGGTGGCGCTTATCTCCCAGTCATAGGCGGGAAAAAAGATCAGTCCGGTTCTGCGTTTTGATTTTATCATTGCTTACTCCAGCTGCGGATAATACCGGGTCGGGTCTGGATCTTAAGCCGCAGATTGCGTCCGATGGTGGAAAAACCGCGCACCATATTGAAGCTCTGTTCCTCCACCACATCCATGACCGCATCGGGCGCCAAACCCAGTTCGGCGGCATTTTCCTTCAAGGTCCGGATTCCAATATCCCTGAGTTCCTCCAGTGTCAGAGTATCCTCGATCGGCCGGGTTATGTCCAGTTCAGGACAGTTGAGCCTTTTCAGCTGGGTGTCCGCCAGCATGGTAATGGTGGCGGTGGTCCGGGCCAGGGCCGCGCCCAGCGCATTGGCCACCTCGGAATGTTCGGGCACCTGGCATTCCATCTCAAAGGCGGTTTCAATATCCTGTTTGAGATGCTGGGAGGGACCACCGATGACCATGACCTTGCGGGGGACAATGGTCTCGGGATGCAGCATCTCATGGATGGTGTAGACCGGATGCGAATTGACCTCTTCGATATATTCCTCGGCCGCCTGCCTGATGTTGCCGATCATGCTCCGGATAATCTCCTGAGCAAGCTCTTCAACGCTCATGGCAAGCTCTTCTGCCAGCGGCTGCAGGACATCCTGGGCCTGCCGGCAATTGCCATCGTCAAACCGTCCCAGCACACACAGGGCATCCATGGGAGTCGGACTGGACCCTCCCATGCAGGCCGGCGGCCCCTGACGGTCCGGGCCGACAACCAGGTGGCCGTCGATGACCCGCACATGTGAATCTCCTCCGGCCCCCACTGAATGGACATTGAGTCCGCGCACCAGGGTCTTGTTGCCGCCGACACTGACACCCTTTTCCAGAATCGGGGAACCGTCAATCAGAATACCGATATCCGTGGTTGTCCCGCCGATATCCAGCACCAGAGTGGAACAATCCCCGCAGGCCAGGGCCACTGTTCCCATCATGCTGGCTGCCGGGCCCGACATTATGGTCTCCACCGGCAGCCGTTCCGCCGCGTCAACCATGTAGGTCCCGCCGTCGGCCTTTAAAAACAGCAGCTTTGCGTTTATACCAAGCCTGCTCAGGGCGTCTTTGACGGCCTTGACAAATTTCTGCTGAATGGGCATCACCGCCGAATTGAAATATGCCGTATAGATCCGGCGCGGAAAGTTGCGACTGCCGCTCATGCGATGTCCCATTGATATATGCTGGAAATCGTTGCAGATCAGATCCCGGATGGCCCTTTCATGGGACGGGTTGCGGGTTGAAAATTTGGCAACAATCCCCAGGCCCGTGATCTCTTTTTCCTTCAGGGCCTGCGCCACTTCGGCAATCTGGGTATCTTTGAGCTTGACATATTCACGCCCGCGATGATCAACCGCGCCGTCAACAAGGTAGAAATCCTCGGTCAGGAAATAGCTGCGGGGATCTATTCCGGGTCCGGCAGAAATGATCATGCCGGTCCGGGGATATTTTTTCTCGATAATGGCATTGGTGCACAGGGTAGTTGAGAGCACCACCCGGCTTACCTTGGAATAATCGACCCCCAGTCCGTCAACAACCCCGAGGATCGACTCCACCAGATCCTCGCCCGTCACAACCTTGGCGCTTGCAATAATCCTGTTCTCATAGAGACATACCGCATCAGTATGGGTTCCACCGATATCAATCCCAAGTATCATAAGCGAGTCCTTATCATCTCAGCGTTTCTGCCGCGCTCAAGGCTCATTCGTCCCCTCACAACCAGAAAACGCCTGCCGTCCAAAAAATCCTTCAATTCACTGAGATTCCCCCACCTTATTTCAGTGGGCATGCCATAGGCATAAGGCATAGAATAAAGCATATCAATATATCATTTAAAGATCAATGAACTAGAATCCCCGCCAACTTCCTGTAACCGGAAAAATTACCTATACGACCTGATCATAGAGCTTTGTCATCTTGCACGCTTTCCAAGGATCTGATAGGACAGACAAAGCATTTGATTTGGAGGCTTAATTGAAAAAAATACTGCCAATTATCGCAATATTGACCATGCTGCTGAGCGGGTGCGGCACTGATCGTCCCGAAATAACAAGTATAAATAATTTTGACAGGACCCCGGTAACCGGACAGCGGATCCTGCTGCAGGCCTACGGCATATCCGACAACTATCCTATGTATTATGTCTGGCAGGCCAGCGGCGGCACGCTCGAAGATGGCGGACTGCTGCAGAACTGGGCCTACTGGACAGCTCCGGATGCCCCCGGCGATTACCAGGTCATCTGCACCCTGCTGGACGATGAAAAAGAGACCGAAACAATCACCTTCCTGGTAACGGTTGCGGCCCGCAGTGTAAAAACTCTGCTCGACGGCAGCGCTGCAAGTGCTCAGGTGGCCTGTCTTTCAAAGCAGACCGCGGCCCGCACCGGCGGCATCTGGGCGGCCATCCAGGATGGGCACGTCTGGAATTACACCCCCACCGCAGCCCGCGATACGGGCTGGGGCGACAACTTCACGGCCCTGGCCGCCAGACGGACTTCGAGCTACTACTATGCCTATGATTCAATCTGGGGCGCAATCCTGCCGGCAGCCGACTGGAAGATCTACAAATATGAGAACACCACTGCATCCTCCTTTGACTGTGAATCCACCTGCACCACCGTCAACGACATGCTGCTGGACGGCAACGCCCTCTGGGTCGGGGCCGCCAGCGGAATCCACCTCTATGATGTCTATTACGGAAGCTGGAACAGTGACGTCCATGCCCAGCTGACCGATCAGGTCAATGACCTCGCCTATACCGCCGACAGCGATTACGCCGCGGCAACAACCGGCATCTGGGAATGGGACAAGACGGCCGAATCGCCAGTCTGGTCCCAGATTCAGACGGCCGACTGCCGCGCCGTGGCGGGTGACGCATCCGGCAATATCTACTTCGTGGCGGACGACGGCGGCACCCTCAAGGTATACCAAAACAGCACCGCCACAGTGATTGCCACTGCCGGGACAGAAATTCCGACTGTGGCCGAAAGCCTTGATATCGATCTGGGCGGCAACCTGTGGTGCGGCAAATACCGCTGGGACGGAACTGTTTGGGACGAACCGACGGGTATCGCGGATACGGTCACGGAGTCGCTGGTGGGACCTGACAACCTGGTTTACTTCCGCACCGACACCGACAAGCTGCTGGTCTGGGGCAAATAATCAGGGACATTTCTTGGCGCCGCCCGCGGCGGTGCGCTCAGCAATGTCGGCGGCAATAGTCTCCAGCATCCCGGTCAAAACCTCTTCCGGCAGCGGAGCCGGGGCGTAGTAACGTTGCAGCCACTGCAGACTCACGCCCTTTGTGGCCACTGATCCGGCGGCCTTCCTGAAAAAACGGGTATGGCCATCGGTGCGGTCAATGATCCTCACATTCAGGGTAACCCGGGTGGCTTCATTCGTGCCGCCATAATAGATATCCTGGATCTCACCTTCCAGTACATAGCGGCTGTATACCGGGCCGTCGCCGGCCAGCACCACCCGGCGGAAGGCCTCTTTTTCCAGCAGGTATTCATGCATGCGTCTGGCGGCATAGGTCCCGAGGGCCGCGTTTGAAGGGCAGATAAACGGTTTGACCGCCAGGACATTCTCAAAGCCGTCAGCCAGTCCCCAGTCAACCGGGGTGCTCGTTTTGACATCATAGACCGGATGGGTCAAGGCGCAGCCGCTTAAAACCAGCGCAAGCACCATAACAGACCACAAACCGGCTGTCCGCATCGCCGCCCTCCTATCTCTCATATATCTGCCGGCCGCTTCCGCGCACCAGAGCCTTGACTGACGGCGACTTGTAGAGCGAGGTGCTGACAGCGGCGATAACATCATTGCTGACAAAATCAACTGCCCGGGCCGTCAGCAGCACATCGGTATCGCGTTCCACATAAGAAGTTATCAAGATCACCCCGGCGCGGTATTCATCTTTCAAGCGCGAGGCATCCCGGCTGATTCCCACCACGCCGTCCTCACAGGTAATGTAGGGGGTCCGGCGCACCTCGGCGTCCACCACATTGGCCCCGGCATCCCGCATGGCCCCGATCAGCAGCTCCTGCATCACCAGTCCGAAATCGCCGGTTGCAAGGGTGGTGGCCTCCACCGGCGCCGTCACCAGCACACTGATACCCAGATAGTTATGGGCCAAGCCGCGGTTGATACTTTTTGATATGCGATCGGCACACCCTTCCATGCTGAAGGTATAATTGGGGTAGAAATGGGCGCAGCCGCTCAGCAGCACCACTAAAAACAGCGGCAGAATTTTTTTCATGCCTCGCCTCCCAGGGGTATCTTGGTGGTTGTCCGGTAACGCTTGGACCTGAGGGCCTTGTTCCATTTTTCGCTGCTGTTGATGAAATTGGCCTCACCAGCTGCAATGACATGATCATCCAGACTGAGAGTGCCCATGGTCAGCAGACTGCGGCGTGTCGGCGTCATGACCAGCTGCAGGTGGTAATCCGCCTTCTCATCCTCGCAGACCGTAAAGCCGCGCCGACCCAGCTCATCCTTGACCATATTCACCACATAGGCATCCGCCAGCATGGGCGCCGTGGGCTGCAGGTTGTCATACCAGGTCAGGTAGACACTGCCGGGACGGACATCACTTACCAGATCGGCACAGAACACCGCCACATCCCGCTGCAGGCGGTCCATGCTTTTATCGTCCGGCCAGATTTCGTCAGCCGGGACAGTGGTTTCCAGCGCGCAGCCACCAAAGACAAGTACTAGACACAGAAAAAGCCCGATTCTTCTCATAACTGAAGATATCGGGCTTATAAATTTCATTCTTTAATCGATCAGGGCCTGAGCGTCCGCCAGAGGTCGTTATTCCTGTCAACAGAAGTCGAATTGGCAGCTGAAGCAGTACCAACAACTCCTTTTTCATCAAGGGCAAAACGGATGGTATCTGAAAAATTTGCACTGCCGCCCGGACTTGCAACTGCCACAAATCCCATATTTTTTACATTGGGAGCTACGCCTGTCGGATCTGTAAGGTTAATGGTAATGTCATAATAATCGCTCGCTTCATAATCGGTATCAGTATCAACCCCGTCATCCAAGCCAAAATTATTAATCAAATCAGCTTCAGAAACATAGCTACCCTCTTCCGCCATAGCCTTTTCCTCATATAGCGCAATGGTCTGCAGGGCAGTCACGGCCTCGGCGCGACGGGTGCGGGTCACATGACCGGTGTAGGCCGGGATGGCAACAGCCCCGAGGATTCCGATAATTGCTACGACTATCATCAACTCTATAAGAGTAAAACCTTTTCTGTCAGACATTGGGAAGCCTCCTTGAGTGGCATTTAATTAACTTTATATCCGCACTAAGTGGCTAAATCAATAACATGTTTCAACCACAGTATTGACGCAGCCCGGAACTTGGGGCTAAAAAGTCTCGCATGAATGGCTATGTCAAGATATTCACCTACGGCTGCCAGATGAACGATCTGGACACTTTAAAAACCTATTCCACCCTGAAAAATTACGGCTGGGAGCCCACTGGAGACACCGCCCGGGCCGACCTGATCATCCTCAACACTTGCACGGTGCGCGAAAAGGCCTACCACAAGGCCGTCAGCAACCTGGGCCGCCTGCGCAAGAACAAAGCGGCCAAGCCCGAACTCATCCTGGTGGTGGCCGGCTGCATCGCTCAGCAGGAGGGTGACAACCTCAAGAAAATCATGCCGCACGTGGATATCATTCTGGGAACCCATCAGCTGCACCGGCTGCCGGAACTGGTGCAGCAGCATCTGGACGGCAAGACAGTCAGCGCCCGGACAGATTATGCCGAATGCATTCCATCCATGGACATCATCCCCGACCAGTCCCTGGCAGATGAACCTCATCGGGCCTACATCAACATCATGCAGGGCTGCAACAATTTCTGCACCTACTGTATTGTGCCCTATGTACGCGGCCGCGAAATCAGCCGGGCGCACACAAACATCCTGGATGAAATCCGCACCCACGCCGCCCAGGGCGTCAGCGAGGTTTTTCTGCTGGGACAGAATGTAAACTCCTATTGCGGCGGCATCAGCTTTGCGGACCTGCTCAGGGACATTGCCGAAATTGCCGGGATCAACCGCATCCGCTTCACCACCTCACATCCCAAGGATATGAGCGACGATCTGATCCGCTGCTATGCCGAGCTGCCGCAGCTCTGCAACTATATCCACCTGCCCTTCCAGTCCGGTTCAGACAAGATTTTAAAATCCATGAACCGCAGCTATACGGCGGACCACTACCTGTCCCTGATCGACAAATTCCGCCGGGCCGCCCCGGACATGGCCTTCAGTTCCGACGTGATCGTCGGTTTTCCCGGCGAGGATGATCGGGATTTTGCGGCCACCATGGAACTGGTGCATACGGTGGGATTTGACAACCTCTTCAGCTTCAAATATTCGCCGCGTCCCGGCACAAAAGCCGCTGATTATGTCGACGATGTCGCCATGGAGGCCAAGGTTGAACGCCTGGCCATCCTCCAGTCCGAGCAGAAGAAGATCACCTTCCGGAACAACCGCAGGCGGGTCGGCCAGACCTATGAGGTCCTGATTGATGCCACCAGCCGCCACAATCCCGAACAGATCCACGGCCGCACCCAGCACTTCGCCATCGTTAATTTCAAAGGCTCCGCGGACATGATCGGTTCCAGTGTTCCGGTCAGGATAACCAGGGCCAACCAGAATTCCCTGACCGGCGAAATTCCTGACTGAGGCCATCATGCCCTTGAAAAACTTCCACATCCGGGCATTAATATAAAAGCATAATCCCGCTTGACAGGCTCAGGCCGCATCCGATAGCCTGCCATGCTCTGGAGTCGTTTTGTTATGAACAATACTGAGGCCTGGATCAGACTGACCCTGACCCCCGGTCTGGGATCACGCAGCATCAAACAAATGCTTGACCATTATCAGGATGCCGATGCGATCCTGGGGGCGGATCTCGCGGCAATCAAACGCCTGGATCTCCTTAAGAAACAGCAGCTCGACGCGCTGGCCCGCCCGGCTTCCGATGAGAACTTCACCAGGACAATGCAAACGCTGGAAAAGTGCCGGGCCCGCGCAATCTGCTGGGATGATGAAGAATACCCCGAGGCCCTGCGCCAGTTACCCGACCCGCCTTTTGTGCTGTATCTCAAAGGAACGCTTCAGGAGATTGATCCGGCGGTTGCCGTGGTGGGCACCCGGGCACCCTCGCATTACGGCCGCGAGCTGGCCGGCAGCCTGGCCGCCGATCTCAGCCGTCAGGGACTTTCAATCATCTCCGGTCTGGCCCGGGGGATCGACACCGCCGCCCATACGGGCTCACTTGACGGCTGCGGAAGGGCAGTTGCCGTACTGGGTTCAGGAATTGACACCATCTATCCGGCCGAGAATGTCCCGCTGGCTCAGAAAATCTCAGCCCGGGGCGCCGTAATCTCCGAATATCCACCGGGCACCCGGCCCGATCCGGGCAATTTCCCGCGCCGCAACCGAATTATCGCTGGACTTAGCCTCGGTGTAATAGTAATTGAGGCTACCATCAAATCCGGCGCCATGATAACTGCCAGGCTGGCCGGGGAACAGGGACGGTCCGTGATGGCGACGCCCGGACCGGTAACAAACCTCAGGGCCAGAGGCCCTCACAGCCTGCTGAAACAGGGGGCCGCATTGATTGAGAATGCTGAAGATGTCCTCAGGGAGCTAGCACCGCACCTGATGGACTCTCTTGCAAAAACCGGCGCCAGCCAGGAGACTGCAAGTAAAGATATTTTCGGCGGTAATGCCCTGACACTGGAGGAGATCGCCGCGGAGTTGGGTATGGATGTCCCGACAGCGGCAAAACATGTAAGTATGATGGAAATTAAAGGCAAAATTGCGAAGGCCGAAGGCGGCCGGTATATATTCAAGGAGTAGCAATGTCGAAGTCACTGGTTATTGTCGAGTCTCCCACAAAAGCCCGGACAATCAAGCGCTATCTGGGCAAGGATTTTGATGTGGAGGCCTCCATGGGTCACATCAAGGACCTTCCCAAGAATGAGCTGGGAGTGGATCTGGAAAATAACTTCAAACTGAACTACAAGGTCAAGCCTGACAAGCGTGAGACGGTCAACAAGCTTAAAAAACTGGCAGCCGGCGCGGATCATATCTACCTGGCGGCCGACCCTGACCGCGAAGGGGAAGCCATCGCCTGGCATGTCGCCGATGAGCTCAAAAAATCAAAGGCCAAGGTTGACCGCGTAATTTTCCATGAAATCACCAAGAAAGCCATCAGGGAGGCCTTTGATCATCCCAAGGAACTGAACCGTTCACTCTACGATGCGCAGATGGCAAGGCGCTCCATGGACCGCATCGTGGGTTACACCATGAGCCCGCTGCTGTGGAAAAAGGTCAAACGCGGACTCTCCGGCGGACGGGTGCAGTCGGTGGCCGTACGCCTGATCTGTGAACGCCAGGATGAAATCGAGGCCTTTGAACCCCAGGAATACTGGACCATCGATACCCAGCTCAAAACCGCCGCAGGTGATGTTTTTCCGGCTAAAGTTGTAAATCCCAAAGAGATCCCTGACGGTCAGAAAGCCGCCGAGATTGTAACCCAAATCGAAAATGCCGGGACAATCTGCATTAAGGATATCAACAAGAAGGTCCGCAACCGCAACCCCCTGCCGCCGTTCATCACATCCACCCTGCAGCAGGCCGCCTCTTCACGGCTGCGCTTCTCGGCCAAGAAAACCATGATGATCGCCCAGCAGCTCTACGAGGGTCTGCCCGTCGGCGGCGAGGAAATCAGCGGCCTGATCACCTATATGCGAACCGATTCGCCGGTCCTGTCCCAGGATGCCATTGATCAGGCCCGCAAATTCATCACCGAAAATATCGGCGCAGATTACCTGCCGGACAAACCCAGAGTCTTCAAGGCCAAAAAATCGGCGCAGGAGGCCCATGAGGCCATCCGGCCCACCAGCATCGACAATACGCCTGAGAAACTCAAGGCC
>CAYWBU010000103.1:0-9305 GCA_964456565.1 uncultured Bacteriovoracaceae bacterium
GATATTCAGGCGCAGGGCCGCACCCTGAAGGCGGATGAGGTCCAGGGCATCTTCGATATAGCCGTTGATCCTGTCGGCCTGGTCCGGCGGGATGACGGTCTTGTCCCGCCGAAACCCCAGGCGCCGGTAGATCGCCTTTTCCGGAAGATCAATGCTGATGGAGTGAAAAAATTCCGGTTTATGCATAACCTGTTTTCTAGATATGATCAGGCAAACATGCAAGGGTTTTAATGGTTGACCGCCTGGTCGCGGAGTGGAACAATGCTCTGCAGGAGGCTGATTTGAAATATCTTGTGCTGGGGGCCGGGGCTCTGGGCAGCGTTTTCGGCGGCATGCTGCAAAAAAACGGACATGATGTGACCTTTGTCGGTCGCGGGCGGCATCTTGAAAAGATCCGAAATGCTGGACTGACTTTGACCGGGCTCTGGGGCGATCAGCATCTTGATAAGCTGGAATGTTTTGAGCGGATCGAAGATGTCACCGGCAGCTTCGATGTTATCCTGCTGTGCGTGAAGTCATATGATACGGCGGCAGTCATGCGGCAGGCCGCCCATCTGGTGGGTGATGATACCCTGGTGGTTTCAATCCAGAACGGTCTCGGCAACTGGGAGATGATTGCGGAGGTTGTCGGCTGGGAGAGGACCGTGGGCGGACGCGTAATCTTCGGCGCCGAGATCGCCGAGCCGGGGGTGGCGCGGGTGACGGTCTATGCCGACAAGGTGCTGCTGGGCAGTCCCTGCGGGGACGTTGCCTCGGAACGCATCAAGAGGGTCTGTGACGAACTGGATGGCGCAGGGATCCCCACGGCCTTCACCGATGAGATTGAACGCTTTATCTGGAACAAGGTGCTCTATAACAGTTGCCTCAACCCGCTGGGCGCCATCCTGCAATGTCCCTATGGCGAACTGGTCAAGACCCCGGCACTGGTGGATACCATGCGCCGCATAATTGAGGAGATCTTTGCGGTGGCCGCTGCCAGGAAGGTGAACCTGGGTTATGATGATCCGCAGGAATATTTTGATGTACTGATGAAGGTCCAGCTGCCGCCCACCGTAGAACACCGGGCCTCCATGCTGCAGGACCTGGAGCGCGGCCGCCGAACCGAGATTGATGCCCTGAACGGGGCCGTCAGCCGTTACGGGCGTGAAAATGGCCTTGCCACTCCGGTTAACGACACCCTGGTGGCCTTAATCAGGGAGCTGGAGCGGCGGATTTGACGGACCCATAAGCTTGGGCGCAATGATAATTGTCCTTGGCCCTGCGCAGGAATTCTGCCTCAGGAACAGCAGGGCATCCTTCACGGTCCGTAGCGGAGCCTCCTCCATGGGAACATGTCCCAGTCCCGGATAGACGATCAGCCTGGAATCTTCAATATCCGCCTGAAATCTGCGGCCGTTTTCCAGCGGGATCCAGCGATCGTCCGCGCCCCACATAATCAGGGTGGGAACCTGAATATTTTTGATGTCGGCGGGGTTCTGATCGTACTGGCGCATGCGGTGCAGCATGGCCTCGCGGTTGCCTTCACGCAACAGCAGATCATGGTAGCGATCTATCAGCGTTGCTGAAATTTTGTGCGGATCTCCATAGACCTCTTCCAGGTTTTTCCTGACCATGAAGCGCGGCGTGAAGGTGGTGAAAAGCCTGCCCGGGATCAAAGGTGAGTTGGCCAGCTTGAAGATGAAGGGTTTTTCAATGGGATAGCCGGCGGCATCAATCAGAATCAGGCTGCGGACCTGCTCGGGATGTCTGACGGCGTAGTTCCAGGCGATGCCGCCCCCCAGGGAATTGCCGGCCAGCGCAAAACGCTCGAGCCCCAGCCTGGTGACAAATTCATGCAGGAAGTCGCAGTAGGATGCATATGAATAGTCATGTTCGGGATGGGGCCCGGTCAGGCCGAAGGCGGGCAGGTCCAGGCGCACGACCCGGCAGCTGTCCTGTAGTTCGCTGGTCCAGGTGTCCCAGGTATGCAGGGAGGCCCCGGTACCGTGGAGGAGGATGAGCGTGGGCCCGCGGCCCTCATCCTTATAATGGACTGGCATGCCGTTGACAGTTATGAAGCGGGACTGGGCGTCGCTATATTCAGCCTTGAGTTCTGCCAAAGGAATATCCCGGCAGGCCATGGTAAGCGGCAGGCACAGAATCAGCGCCAGGATCGCAAGTCTTCTCTTCATGGAGGACCTCCTCAGTCTGATTTGATTTCATATCCAGGGCATACAAAGGAGATCCCCTGCCCGGAGGTGGCACCGATCATGATGCTTTCGATGATCGGCTTGTTGGCGGGCGATGCGGCGTGCCAGCGTACAATGAAATTGGCACCGGAACCGCCGGTAGTGTCGGCCTCCCTGACATACAGGTAGGTGGATGCCAGCGGCTTCAGCACAACCGGCGCTGCAAGATATTTTCTGACGAGATGTCCCCTGGAATCATAATAGTCGGCGGCGGCAACCGTAATGGAATTGGCGGGGTCAGTGTTCCTGATGCTCAGGGTGGTTGCCAGGTCAAAGGGATGTTCTTTGCTGCCGTAGTAGATATGGGAATAGACGGAGACATAAACGGTCGCCCCCCGGCTTGTTTCTCCGGCGTGGACCGGCGCGGAGAAAGCCATCAGGACAACAAGGATAACCGCAGCCCGCAAGAATGAGACCTTCATATCAACCCCCTCATAATACTTTGCTGGAAATTATAGAGCGATGTCGCTGGCAGTGCAACAAGGCACTTAACTGCCGCCAAGTTCCAGGCAGGCCTCAAAAACTTTTTCAACCGGCAGGTTGCGCATGCAGTCAAGATGATCGCAGGGTTTTAGGTAGCAGGGCATGCATTCCATCTCATCCATGCGCACCACCTTGCTCTTATGGTTCTGCGGACCCACATAGTAGGGATCGGTGGGACCGAAAAGGCCCACGGTGGGGACGTCCAGGGATGAAGCCATATGCATGATGCCCGAATCAATGCCCACAAACAACGCTGCCCGGCGCAGGACGGAAGCCAGGGGCGTCAGGGCAAGGTTGCCCGAAAAATCGCGGATAGGGATCTCGGGACAGAGCTTGCGGGACTCGGTTGCGATCAGTTGATTGGCGGCGGCATTTTCGCGACTGCCCACCAAAAGGATGGTCAGGCTCATTTCGGAATAAAGGCGGGCTGTCAGCCGGGCAAAATTCAGGTTGTCCCAGGTCTTGGCCTGGCGCCTCAGGGATGCCCCCGGTGAAACGACCGCAAATCTCTGCGGCAGATCCAGGCCGCTGATATCTTCTGTGGCCCGCAGCAGGCCCACATAATCATCTTTGATGATTGGGATCCCGATTTTTTTAAGCAGCCGGCGGTTGTTGTGCCAGCAGTTATGTCCTTTAATGGTGACCTTGTGATTCAGCGCCAGATCAAGACCCCGGCGTTTGAATCCGGCCCTGGTTGCGGCGCCGCTGCAGGCCGTCAGCAGCAGGCATTCCTCGGAGCGCGGCAGGGATATCAGCAGATCATATCTTTCAGCCCGCAGGTTTTTCAAGAGGGCCAGTTTGTCCCTGTTGCCGTCTTTGCGGGGGATGACGCGATCGACCAGGCCGTCCAGCAGGGGGGCCAGGTAGGGCTTGATGATCGAATGGATCTCGGCCTGCGGAAAGTTGTGCCTGAGATTGGCGATGACCGGCAGGGCAAAGAAGAGATCGCCGATCTGGTTCAGGTGCAGGATTCCGATCTTTTTGATTTTGCCGTCAGAAGAAGAAATTATTGTCCTCCAGCGCTTCAAGCCGGTCCGGAGCCTCACCGGAGTTGATGAAGTTGTCCATCCACCAGTTGACATGGTGATAGAAACAGACCACCACGTCGCATTCGCGGGCAGCGTCAAATTCACGGAAAGATTTTTCCAGGGACTGCATGGTCTGAAGGTAGTTTTCTTCACCGGCATAACCGTTGCAGTCAGCCAGGCGGCCCTTTTCCACGCCCCGGAAGGCCGGACAGTGGAAGATGCCGGCCGGCGCCACCACGGTGCGGTAGAACTGGGAGTGGCAGATTCGGGGCTGTTTCTTCAGCTCATGGACCTTGTTTTCGAGCATGGCCTTGAGATTGACGCTTTCCAGCACCTTCAGTCCGTCGGCCACCGCGTGGGCGCGGGCCAGGTTTTCGGATACCACCTTGATGATCCGGGTTTCCTCTTCGCCGGCCGTACCGTCAAAGAGGGCCTCGCGTTTGGAGCCCTCCAGCCTTATGAGGCAGGGTTTGAAGGAGATGTAATCAAAGCCGTATTCCTTGGCCAGGCTCACGGCGCCGGCCATTTCATCGACATTGGCCTTGAGCTGTTTGGCGCCGATAGTGATGCCGTCCCAGACCACCACAAAGGAATAGCCCAGCTGCATGCGCGGATTGGCGGCCTTGAGCGCCCTGGCATCATCCAGGATGCCGTCCAGGGTGACGTTTTTGGCCGGACAGTGGGAGGCCCGGAAGGTCTCTTCGGTGGCGGCGTCAAGGGAGAGCCTTACCCAGTCTTTTTCATCGAAAAGGTGGGCCACCTTGGCAACTTTTTTAAGCTTTGAACCGTTGGTGACCACGCCCACCTGCAGGCCGGCGGTCTTTGAGATCCGGACGATCTCTTCAAAATCGGGATGCAGGGTGGGTTCGCCGCCGCCGATCAGGATGACGGATTTCAGTCCGTGACGACAGAGGGTCTCCAGGGTGGCCTTGATGGTTTCAAGATCAAGCTGTTCGCCGGTATTGATGATTCCGGAATCCACACAATGGGGACAGGCAAAGTTGCAGGCCGCCGTCAGGTCGAGATTTATGGATATGGGGCCTGAAACCGGGAAAGGCGCCTTGTCGTCTCTGATCCAATTGACATAGGCCCTGAAATCTTCAAGGATTGACTGCTGCCTTATCTTGGCACTGAAATCATGTTCTTTCTGTTTTATCTTCTGCATTCATCCCTCTTTCTGATAGCTGTCGTAGACAGCCTTTAGCATAGATGTGGTTTTTAGAATATGATTTTTCCCGATCAGCGGTGCGCGGCGGTCATTTACGGCCTTGATAAAATCAAGGACGGACAGTTCCAGCGGGTCCTTCAGCGTAAGGCGGCGGTCGCGGTAGGAAAAGGAGATGGAATAGTCTTCAAGGTCGAGCATCCGCTTGATGATCCGGCCGTTGAAACCGTAGGCGAAGGTCCTGGGCTGCACCTTTTGGCGGATAAGTTTCACCAGGGAGTGACAGGAACCCTGCTGCCAGTCGTAACAAAACCTGATGCTGAGATCGTCACGGGAGCCCCTGACCCTGATGTCGGCCAGATCGCCATCGCCGAAGACGGCGTAGAGCAGACTCAGGGCGTGCGGCAGCGAGTCGGTCAGCATCTCCCGCCCGCCGCAGACCGGAGAGAGCCGTATGATGAAATTTTGCAGGCGGTCGGGCGTCAGGCTGCCGCACAGGTCTTCATAGGTCGGCAGGGAAAAGGGCCACTGGGAGTTCATTGCAAGGGTGAGCTCTTTGTCGGCGGCCAGGTTGAAGATCTGTTGCATGGCCGGCTCAAGCCGGTCCGCATCTTTCCAGATGAAGGGCTTTTCACAAAAAATGTGACAGCCGGCATCAAGACCTAGCTGGATATAATTTTCATGGGTATGGGTCGGTGAGGCGATCACCACGGCATCCGGAGCGGTTTCTTCCAGCATCTGCTCTGCATTTGTATAACCCCGGGCCGAGATGCCGAAGGCCTCCAGGTTGTGCACCGCGGTTGCTGCGGTCGCCTCAGTTGTCCCGACAGCGGCGACAACCTGACAGCCGTTGTTGTGAAAATATTTGGCAGTAAATGGTCCGATGCCGTTTTTGTTCCGTCCGGCACCGATTATGGCAACTTTCATGATCTTTTCGGATATTATCCGGAGGCCGGCTAAGTCAAGGCCAAAAAAATAGCGCCGGATAGGAAGGTCCCGGCGCATGATGGGGAGTTGAAAGTTGATGGTGATTCTAGACTAGCCGGAAAAGGTTTTGCGGGCATTGATTCAGGTCAAGATCATAAAACAAAAGCCGGGGGGGTTAGTCCCGGCGATTGCACCTCTAAGAGGCTGTTTTCATGGGTATTAATATAGATCGACACAACCCGGAATAACTTAACACCCAAATTTTAATTTCGGGCCAGATTTTTTATTTCCAGGTAATCGCCGTAGGAGAGGCCTTCCCAGCGGCAGGGCAGCAGACTGTTGTTATGACTGAGCGGTTCGCTTGTCAGGGGGAAGGGGCTGCAGCGGACGGCCTCGTCCCAGATGGCGGTGCCGGGGATGGGGGAAAACTCGGTTATGATCGGCTTGGCGCCGGCCTGGCGGACAAAGGTCAGGCTGTCGCGGACTTCTGCCGCGTGCTGACCCGGCAGACCGCAGAGGATGTATACGCCGATATCCTGCCGGTCATAGCCGGCGGCCTGCAGGTTTCTGACCGAGGTTTCAAATTGCCGGTTTGAAACCTTGCCGCCGGTCTTCTGCTGGCGAACGGCATCGGCGGTCTCAAATCCGAGCCGGATGGTCTGGAATCCGGCGGTCGTCAGGGCGCGGGCCAGATCCGGGGTGATGGCCCGGACATGCAGGGCGTTGGGGCAGTGAAACCTGACCCCCAGCCCGCCAAGTCTCTCCAGCAGGTCCGCGGCATAGGCACTGTCCGTCAGCAGGGCATCGTCATAGAAGGCAAAATCAAAGACGCCGTAATTATCCCGCCAGTGACGGATCTCATCTGCGACAGATGCTGCGGCCCTGCGCTGCAGGCCGTCAAAGAGCAGGTGCGAGGCGCAATAGGTGCAGCGGTAGGGACAGCCCCTGGAGGTCTGGATGCAGACATAGCCTAAACGCTCCAGGAGGTCGAAGGCCGGATAGGGCCAGGCTTCAAATGCGGGGATATTTGGCAGGGGAATCTGCCGCAGATTGGCGATAAGCTGGAAGAGGTCGTTTTCTCCGGGACCGGCAATCACAAAGTCGGCCCCGGAATGGCTGCGGGCATGTTCATGGCAGAGGGTTGCATAGATTCCGCCGAGGATGACCGGCACATCCGGCCATTTGTTTTTGACGGCTCTGATGGCCTCGTGGACGCCCTGGTACCAGTAGGTCATGTGGGAGGTGACCAGCACGATATCGGGTTTTTCGGCCTTTTTAAGGTCATGGCTGAAGGCCTCCGGCGAAATGCCGTAGCGGCTGTAATGGCGCGGGATGTCCTTGAAAATGGCCGGTTTGCTGACCGGTTTACGGTAATATTTATGCTGCCCGCCGCACCTGATGCGCGGCGGAGCCTCGGGCATGAGGGGGTGGTCGGCGTTGAGGCAGTCGATGAGGCTGATCTCGGCCCCGCACGCTCTGAGGATGGCCCCCAGATAGAGCAGTCCCAGCGGCTTGGCCCACATGTCATAGGCCGCAACATCATAGATCCAGGGATTGATCAGCAGGATTTTTGCACCCGTCATGGCAAGCCCTTACCACAGGCCATAAAAAAAGGCAGCCTTGATCAGGCTGCCTAACGGGATTAAACAGGTTGGTTGTCTTCAGTCTTTGAGAGGGATGAACTCTGCCTTGACCTTGGCGATCTCGGCCTTCTTGCGCTTGGCGTCCCAGCCGAGTTCCTTGCCGGCAACATCGGCGATGCGGCCCAGGGTCTCGTCATCCAGCAGGCCCAGAGTACAGAGACCGGTGCGCCGGAAGACGATGTCGTTCAGGGTCTGGGCCATCTCGACGCGGCAGGCATAGATGATCTCGGCCACGATGTCGGGCATCTGCGGGCAGACCTGCTCGAGACCCTTGTTCTTGCCGTCGGCCAGCGCGATGACATCGCCATAGTGGCTGCCGTAGTTCTGGCAGAGGTTGGCAACGGCTTCATTGCTGAGGCCGGTGGTGTTGGTCTTCTGGGCGCGCTGCACAAAGCTTCTGTAGCGTCCGATTTCGCCGCCGTAAACCGGGGTGCTGGCGGTTTCGCACTGGGCGACCGGCCGGCCGAGTTTTTTGTGGATCAGGTCCACCAGGCTTTCGGCCAGGTGGCGCGAGGTGGTGTACTTGCCGCCGATGACCGTCACGAAACCGCGGATATTGTCATCGGCTTCATGATCATAGATCTCATATTTACGTGAGGCATTGTAGACCTCCACCTCGACATTGGTGTCCTGTTCCACGATGGGCCGCAGTCCGCCGTAGAAGGAGAGCACGTCATCGCGGGTGATGTTGGCGCTGGGCATGCAGGCATTGACGTCATTGATCAGGCCCTGGATGTCTGATTCCGTGACCTTGAAATTGTCGGGATCGCCCTTGTACAGCTCATCGGTGGTGCCGATCAGGCTGTGGCCTCTCCAGGACAGGGCCATGAAGTGCCGGCCGTCGGGGGTCCTGAGGACCACCGACTTGCCGCCGGTCACATCCCGGGTGATGATGTGAATGCCCTTGGAACGGATCATGTTTTTCTGGGCGGCGCCCTTGAGATTGCCGAGCATCAGATCGGCCCAGGGGCCGGCGGCATTCAGGGTCATCCGGGCATTGATGTCAAATTCCTCACCGCTCAGCAGATCCTTGCAGCGGGCGCCTTCAACGGTGCTGCCGTTCATCTTGAGGCTGTCCACCTTGACATAGTTGGCGACGTCGGCGCCGAATTCGGCCGCGGACAGCACAAACTCCAGGGTGACGCGTTCCGGGGAGTGCATCTGGCAGTCGTAGAACTGGACGCCGCCCATCAGGTTTTTGCGGTCAAGGTAGGGGCTGGCCTTCAGGACACTCTTCCGGGTGGGAAAGACGCTGAACCCGGGGACCTTTTTGTCCCGGTCGCTGATCCAGGTGCGGTCAAAGGCAAAGGCGTGGTAGAGCAGCATGGCCGCCAGGGCCGGGCCGAAGCCCTGGGCGGTCCAGCCGTAGGCCGGAAAGACATAGGGCCAGGGATATACCTGATGCGGCACAATGGCCTCCATGGTGCGGCGTTCGCGCAGGGATTCGCGCACGATGTCAAATTCAAAGGTCTTGAGGTAGCGCATGCCGCCATGGATCAGTTTGGATGTGGCGGAAGAGGTGGCCGCCCCGAAGTCATTTTTGTCCACCATGGCAACTTTCAGTCCGCGCAGGGCTGCGTCCCAGGCCACACATGCTCCGGTAATTCCGCCTCCGATAACAAGCAGGTCATATGTCTTTGACGACATTGATCGGGTATCTCTCTTCATTGTTTCCTCCCGCTGTTTTGTGAAAACTTTTTATAGCTCTGTTTTTTGTCCGCACCCTTTAATAAGCTCTATGGGTGAGGTTATGATTTTAAATAAATAGGCGGCCGGACCAATTATTAGAATGTCGTCTAATTGGATATTATCTCCTTTCCAGGTATTAAAT
>CAYWBU010000104.1:0-6054 GCA_964456565.1 uncultured Bacteriovoracaceae bacterium
ATCCAGAAGAGCGGACGCCTGAGTGAGAGCTCCCGCAAACTGTTTGAAGAGTGCGCTGTCTTCCATCGGCGGGTCCCAGAATATCCAGCTTAAATATTCGCGGCAGTATGAGCGTGAGGCTGACGAGTTTGCCCGCAATGTGATGACCAGGGCCAATATTGACACTGCGGCCATGAGCCGTTTCCTGGTCAATCTGCGGACCTTTGGCGGCGGTACGGATATCCCCGAATTTTTCCTGACCCACCCCTATACCGAAGACCGCATTGCCGTTGTGGCCAGAGATTCGGGTACGGCCAGGCCGGACAAGCGCTACTGGCAGCTGCAGGCCGCCACGGCCGGGCTGCTGCTGGAGCGTCAGGAATGTATTGATAAGGCCGGGTCCCTGCCGCAACCCTACAATAACCTGGTGCGCGGGCTGATGCTGAGCCGCACCGGCCAGTGGCAGGACGCCCTCAAGCTGCTGGACGGCATCGATGAACCGGTGGCCCTTGGTTACAAGGGGCTGTGCCTCTACCGTCTGGGGCGCGTGGATGAGGCCAGTGAATATCTCAAAAACTACCATGCATCGGCCGAAACCGCCCTGGCCCTGGCCAGGATATTCCACGCCCGGGGCGCTGTGGATGAGGCTGTTCGGATGCTGGAGCCCTTTGCGCGGCAGTCGGCCAGGGTGACCTATACCCTGGGAACCTATTATGCCCAGACGGACAAGGAGGCCTTGTCGCATGTGGCTTATGCGCGCTATTTTTTCAGGATGCGCAACTATGAGGCCGGCGAATACCACATCATCACCGCCCTGGCACAGAAAGAACAGCTTCCGGATGAACTGGTGGCAGAGCTGGAAGAGATGCAGAAGATTGCCCGGGACGCCCGTCGGGGCTGATTATTCGTCCAGGATGCCCCTGACCTTGCTCAGGTCAAAGACCTCACCTTCGCCGGAATCTTCGCAGAAGGCTTCGGTGAAGGGCACGCCGCCGGTTGAATAGATGGAAAAAGGCCTGATCTTGCGGGCCTGGATGGCCCCGTAACCCTTGGCCGGATAGAATATCAGGACAGAGCGGCCTTCTTTGCGGGCCTTTTCAAAGATATCCAGCCCCTTGCTGCCGTAGGGCATGGGTTTGATCAGACCATAGGGATAGAAACCGTTTTTCTGGCGCGGGACCTGGCTGGTTTTTTTGTGGCGCACCAGCGGCAGCTCGCGGCCCCACTCGGGCTGGTCCTGTTCATCTTCCTGCGGCGCCTGGTCCGGGATGATGCCCTTTTTGTTAAGCTGTTCGATGATGGAATCCTTGATATCTTGCGGCACCAGGTAGACACCCGGACGGACCTGCCGCACTTCCTGCGGCAGCCTTTCGGTCGGGGTGTCGGTGAAGAGGAAGGTGCCTTCAATCAGTTCGGCATCCGGCAGTTTGGTGCCCCAGCCGTCAACGGTTACAGCCACGTTTTCGGGCAGCGCATGGCGCGAAATGCGTTCGAGCAGGTTCTTGATGTCGGTGGCGGTCCAGCCGTTGCGCACCGCGCTGCTGATGGATTTTTTGGTGATGCGGTAGATGCTGACGATGTCGGCCTTTTTGAGTTCGGCGACCTGGCCGATGTGCAGGTGCTCCACCGGGTCCATGTCCTTGGGGACCAGGATTTCCATGTTGGGTTGCAGGAAGACCTCGTCCACATAGCTCTGGGGGGTTTGCGGAAAGCTGCCGTCCACCAGTCCCCGGTGCACGGCAGGGTTGAGCCTGAGCCGGTCGCTGTCCTTACTCTGTTCAAGGATGCCGAGGTCAAGCCATTGATCGATCAGGGTTTCGGCCGCGGCGCTTTCAGCGGTGTCAAAATCGGAACACAGCTCAAGCCACAGGGCCTGCTGGACGGTCCGGCGATCAATGCAGCCGGATGCGAAGATCTCCAGCAGCCTGAACTCGAGGCCGTTGTAAGGCTTGCAGCTCTGCAGCAGACGCCAGGTCTGGTAGCGGCTGATGTCCGCCATGACCAGCTGCATGGCCGGGGCGGTCCGGACACGTACATTGCCGCTGTATTCACAGAGGCAGCCCAGGCTTACCAGCTCCCAGTAGATGCGTCCCACGTCCATGAATTCACCGAGGGCATCGTTCAGGAGCATCCAGCCCTTCTTGAAGGGTTCCAGTCCGGGGCGGCAGCGGATCGGCGCGGCCTGCAGCTGATTGATCAGGACCACATGGTTCCAGTAATCGGGCTGGGCCGACTCCTGCCAGCTGAGGTTCTCAGCCTGGCGGCCGCGTTGGTCGAGCCGTTCCCTTATCAGGGGAATTATGCCCGGCAGTATTATGAGGGCCTCGCGGCCGCTGATGCCGGCCTGAAATACCAGTCCCTGTTCCCCCAGGTCCTTGAGGCGAGCACGGAAGTCGTCCAGCGAGCTGCGGTGGATGCGGGCGAGCGTATCCCATTCGGCCCAGCCTTCCAGCCAGTAGAGTTCCAGCAGGATGTCGAAGAGCTCCTGCGGCAGGTCATCCAGGATCTGCCGCAGCCGGTTGCCGTCCTTGAGCTTGCGGGCCAGGGCATCGGCATCGACAGGTTTGCCGAGGATGCGGCTTGAGATGATATCCACCAGGTAGGGCGGAATGGAATGCACGAGGTCACTGGTTGAAATCATCGCGGGACCATTCCTCAATCTGATATTTATAGCCCTGTTCGGCCAGGAAGACCTGGCGCTTGTGGGAGAAGTCCTCCTCGGAGGTCTTCTCGGTGACCAGGGAATAGAAGGTGGAGATACGGTCCTTGGGGCGCAGGATGCGGCCGAGACGCTGGGCCTCTTCCTGGCGCGAACCGAAGGTGCCGGAAACCTGGATGGCGACCGAGGCATCCGGCAGGTTGATGGCGAAGTTGGCCACCTTCGAGACTACCAGGACCGAGATCTCGCCCTGACGGAAGGCCTGATACAGGGCATCCCGGCGGCCGTTGGGGGTTGAACCGGTGATGATGGGCGCATCGAGCATGGCCGCGATCCTTTTCAGCTGGCTGATATACTGGCCGATCACAATGCTGGGCTCATTGGGATGATTTTCCAGGAGATTTCTGACCACCTGGTCCTTGTAGGGGTTTTCCGAGGCGATGCGGTACTGCTGGCGGTCGGTGGCGGCATTGAACTCACCCTCCAGTTTCGCCGGCAGCGGCAGGCGGATCTCGTAACAGTTGACCTCGGCGATGAAGCCCTTGTGCTCCAGTTCCTTCCAGGGGACATCATAGCATTTGGGGCCCACCAGCGAGAAGGTGTCATCCTCCAGTCCGTCCTCGCGGATGAGGGTGGCCGTGAGTCCCAGCCGCCGTTTGGCCTGGATCTCGGTGGTGGCGCGAAAGACCGGCGCCGGCAGCACATGCACCTCGTCGTAGATCAGCAGACCCCAGTTGAGCGCCTGCATGAGGTTCATGTGTTCAAAAGGTCCGGTCTTGCTCTTGCGGTAGGTCAGGATCTGATAGGTGGTGATGGTTACCGGTTTGATCTTTTTTTTGGCGCCGGTATATTCGCCGATCATGTCCGGAGAGAGCGAGGTCTTGTCCAGCAACTCGTCGCGCCACTGATGCACGGCCGCCACATTGGTGCACAGGATCAGGGTGAAGGTCTTGGCCAGGTCCATGACGCCGATGCCCACCACGGTCTTGCCGGCTCCGCAGGAGAGGACCACGATGCCCTGGCCGCCTTTACGGTCGCCGCCGGCCCAGAAATTATTGACAGCCTCCTGCTGGTACTGTCTGAGGGCAAAGGGCTTGCCCTGGGCCGTCTTGGCCGGCAGGCTGATCTCAAGCGGATCGCCGGGGTCATAGCCCACCAGGTCATTGACCGGGTAGCCGGACTTTATCAGGGCATGCTTGAAGCGGCCGCGTATGTCGGCCGGGATCAGGAAGGTCTGCGGATCGATGATGTCCGCGATGTAGCTCTTGATAAGGGCCTTGCTCAGGAGGTTGTCGGCCAGGGCGGCGTCTCTGGTTTCGATCCTGAGATGTTCGCGGTCATGCCGGTACATCTTGACGGCATCCCAGCGGTCAAAGGCATCCTTGATCTTGAAGAACACCCCCTTGGGGATCTCGTAACGCGAATAGGCCGCAAGCCGCGCCTCCACTGTATCGCGGTTGATGCCGACGGCCGCGGCGTTCCAGATGCTGAGGGGCGTGATGCGGTAAGTATGTACATATTCTGGTGATTTTATCAGTTCAGTGAACGGCTGAATCGCATCCCGGGCCTCTTCATAATTTTCGGCGAGGACTTCCAGCAGGATGCTGCCATCGCTCTGTACAATTACGGGTTTCTCAGTGTTTTTCATCAGAACCACAAAGGATCACACATTAACTTTGAAAAGGCAAGCGGACATTTTTATTAAAGTTTACGGATTGCTTCGGCGATAGAAAGAGTTATGTTTAGATTGAGAGTTCCAGATTTTTTTGCATCCGATTGTGCGGAATTGCAACCTGTTACTTTCCATCTTGTTGAAATTATCTCACTAAAAGCGAAACGGAACGGAGTTTGATTTATGAACAGTATTGAGAGAAATCCGCAGGGAGTGGAAAAGGTCGATATCGTTGTGGGAATTCCGTCCTACAACGAGGCTGAACTGATCGCCTATCCCACTCAGCAGGCCGCGCTCGGGCTGCAGCAGTATTTCGGTCATCTGAAATCGGTGATTATCAACTGTGACAACAATTCTTCGGACGGAACCCCGGATGTCTTCATGAATACGGATACCGGAGATATCCCCAAGATGTACATCTCCACCCCGGAAGGCGTGCGCGGCAAGGGCAACAATTTCAAGAACCTTTTTAGGAAGGTAATTGAGCTGGACGCCAAGGCCATCGTGGTGGTGGATGCCGATCTCAAGAGCATTACCCCGCGCTGGATCAAAAACCTGGGAGAACCGCTTTTCAATGATTTCGGCTATGTGGCCCCGCTGTATGTCAGGCATAAATATGACGGCACCATTACCAACAACATCGCCTATCCGCTGACCAGATGCCTGTACGGCCGGCGGGTGCGCCAGCCCATCGGCGGCGACTTCGGGTTCTCCGGGGAGCTGGCGCGCATCTATGCCTCCAGCTCGCTCTGGAATGAGGACGTCAGCCTCTTTGGTATCGATATCTGGATGACCACGCTGGCCATGAATCAGGGCATCCCCATCTGCCAGGCCTTCATGGGGCGTCCCAAGGTGCACAAGCCCAAAGATCCGGCCGCCGACCTGGGTCCGATGTTCAAACAGGTGATCGGGACCATCTTTGACTGCATGAATGTCTATGCCGAGAACTGGGTCAACACCAAGTGGAGCAAGCCGACCTCGATCTTCGGGTTCGGTCTGGGCGAAGATGAAAAACCGCCGGCGGTCAATGTCACCAAGTCAAAGCTCTATGACAAATTCCGCCAGGGATTCAATGACAACTGGGATGTCTATCGCGACATTATCTCCAGTGAAAATCTGCAGAAACTCAGGGAGATCGCATCGCTGGACATGGAACATTTCGAGATGCCGCCGTCCATCTGGGCAAAGATTCTCTTTGATTTTGCAATATGCTATAATAAGAAAAATGATATTAGCCAGGATAAACTGATAGAAGTGCTTATCCCGCTGTATTTCGGCATGACGCTCTCATTCGTCAACAAGACCGAAGAGATGTCCATACAGCAGGCCGAGGAATTTCTTGAAGATATGTGTCTGGTTTTTGAACAGACCAAACCTTACCTGGTAGACCGATGGAATCAGGACTAGAAGGAGGTAACCATGGCTAAGATTTTGATCGTCGACGATGAAAAACATATCAGGATGCTCTATTCCGAGGAACTGGAAGAACAGGGCTATGAGGTGGTGACGGCTGAGGACGGCAATGCAATAACCGAGCTGATGGAAAAGGAAAAGCCGGATGTTGTGGTGCTTGATATCAAGATGGTGTCATCCAACGGGCTGGATGTCCTGCAGAAGATCAGGAACAAATATTACAACCTGCCGGTGATCCTGTGCAGTGCCTACGGCAGTTACAAGGTTGACATCAAATCGATCGCTGCGGATGCCTATGTGATCAAGTCCTCCGATCTGACCGAACTGAAAA
>CAYWBU010000104.1:6064-8915 GCA_964456565.1 uncultured Bacteriovoracaceae bacterium
TGCCCAGGTACTGGAAGCCAGCGTTCCTACCAGTAATTAATCTTGCAGGTACGGGCAGACCTGCACATCCACACCAATGCATCTGACGGGGAGCAGCCTCCCCGTCAGATTATTTCTATGGCGGCCAGGAGCGGAATCGAGGTTGTGGCCGTCACCGACCATGATACCATCAGCGGAGTTCCCGAAGCTCTTTCTGCCGCTGGGGAGTCTTCCGTCAGGGTGATCCCCGGAATCGAGCTGAGCATAGTCCATGAGCCCGGCACCATGCATATGCTGGGATATTTCCCGCGCTATCCCGAAGGTCTGGAAGGTGAGCTGGCTTTGTTGCAGGCGGGTCGCAATGCCCGGCTGCCGCTGATGCTGGAAAAACTTTCGGGGCTGGGAATGCAGGTCAGTGCAGAAGAGGTCCGGGAGATCTCCGGCGACGGTCAGGTGGGCCGGCCGCATGTGGCGCGCGTCATGGTTGCCAGGGGTTATGTCAGCGGGATGGACGAGGCCTTCCGGCGTTATCTCGCTAAGGGCATGCCCGCCTATGTGCCCAAGGAAAAACTGACCCGGACCGCGGCGCTGGAAATGATAAGGCGGCACGGCGGTCTGGCTGTCCTGGCGCATCCCTTTTCTCTCGATATGGACCATGACGGTCTGGACGATTTGCTGGCCGAACTGGCGGATGCGGGTCTGGCCGGGATCGAGATCTTCTATCCCCAGCATACCAAGGCCCAGAAAAGGCTCTATAAGAGACTGGCGCGCAAATATGACCTGCTGGCAACCGGGGGCACCGATTTTCACGGCAGCGGGCGGCTGGGGTTGATGTCTCCGGGCCGGCACGGTATCGATGGGGAGCGCTTGCGGCTGTTTGAGGAACGGTTGTTTGGCTGAGCTTTCAGCGCGAAAACCGTCCCATGAGGAGAGCTTTTGCCAGGATGTGGCCTTCCATGGCCTTGATCAGCTGGTTTTTGGTGGCCCCCTCCGGCAGCTGCACTTGACTGTCGAGGGCGTAGAGCTTGAAGTAGTAACGATGGACCCCTGCGGGCGGACAGGGCCCGCCATAGCCTGTTTTTTTGAAATCATTAATGCCCTGGATGCCGCCGGTAGGCGGTCTTGCCACACCGGGAATTCCCTCGGGCAGGGCGGTGATGGGCGGGATGTTATAGTATACCCAGTGAACCCAGGTTCCCATGGGGGCGTCGGGATCATCGCAGATAAGGGCTAAGGTTTTGGTCGCGGCCGGGATGGAGCCCCATTCCAGCGGCGGTGATATGTCGGCCCCCTCGCAGGAGAAGCGCTGCGGTAGCATCCCTCCGTCAGAAAAAGCCTCGGACCGTAGCTTCATCTCTGTTCCTCCACGGGCGGTTGTCTGAAATACAAGGAAAAACAAGCACATCAGGACAGGGGCTGTGCGCACTTGCGGCCCTCCTGTAAAAGTACAGGATATTATAATCGGGGTTGCCGGCTTTGCAATATATGCCGGCTTTTAAAAATGTTTGTTCAGAGCTATACTCCCAGTTCTTATGTGCGGACGATTTGCGCGGATTTTTGAAAAACGGCAGCTGATGGGTCTTCTGGAGGAAGCCTTTGGCGCGGTGCAGGATGCGGCTGCAGGCGATGATTTTAGTTATAACATCAGGCCGGGGCAGACGGTGCTGACTGTGGTGGAAAGGGAAGCACCGTGCTGCCTGACATCCACCACCTGGGGACTTGTGCCTTTCTGGTCAAAGGGGTCGGATAACCGGATAATCAATGCCCGGCAGGAGAGTCTTGCCGCCAAACCGGCCTTCAGGTCCCTGGTGAACCGCCGCCGCTGCCTGATCCCGGCCGACGGTTTCTATGAATGGGGGCTTTGCCGCGAGCAGGCCTGCAAGGTGCCTTATTATTTCAGCCGCCGGGATGGCGTGCCGCTCTTTTTCGCCGGGCTGTGGGACAACTGGATCGACAGCCGCAGCGAAGAGATGCAGGCTTCCTGTACCATTATCACGACCGCCGCCAATGGCCTGATGCGGCCCATCCATGACCGCATGCCGGTTATTGTCGAAGGCGCGGGGCTGCGGGCCTGGCTGGATGTGGAAAATGTCAGGTTTGATGACCTCCGGGGGCAGCTGAAGCCGATGGCCAGCGATGTCCTGGAATGCCGGGAAGTCTCTGATGCCGTGAGTCACGGGCTCGATTCGCCGGAATGCATTGCCCCAGCTAAGCCGCGGCCGGTCCAGGGGATGCTTTTCTGATTAAAAAAGGGGCGGTCTGCCCGCCCCTTGAAGTTCAGACGATTTCTTCGATGGCCAGCGGATATTGGGACATGAATTCGCAGCCGTCAGCCGTGATCAGGATGGGGTTTTCGTAGCGGAAGCCGATGCCCTCGTCAGGAGCCGCATACTGCATGGCGCAGATCAGCAGTTCGCCTTCGGCATAGACATGGTCGGGATCGGTCCAGTAGGGGATCGGCCCGCTGTTGGTGCCGCCGATGCGCCATTCGTCGCCGAAGAGCCCGATGCCGTGCTCGCAGCCCGGAACCATGAAATCGGCAAAGCCCCGGTCCTCGGCAAAGTCGATCATCATCTCGGCCAGGCTGTCGGGGGATACGCCGGGACGGTAGTTATCCAGGACCATGTTGACAATGTCCACAAAGTTGTCGGCATGCCAGCGCTGGCGGTCGGTGGCCGGCCCGATCAGGTAGTTGTGGGAGTGGTCTCCCAGGGCCAGCTGGAACATGGCATGGAAATCCAGCATCAGGGGGTCGCCGGCCTGAAATTCGCGGGTGGTGGGCGGGGTGCAGGCCCCCAGTCCGGTGCGGTAGCCGCTTTTCTTCAATATTATTGATCCTATTATTGGTTTTAATAAAATCCAAAAGAAATAT
>CAYWBU010000105.1:0-8909 GCA_964456565.1 uncultured Bacteriovoracaceae bacterium
ATAGCTCCCTCCTATCCGGCATTTTTCAGCCAGGCCGGGGAATTCTCATCCGGCAGGTCGAAGCATGAGGACATATGTTCGGCATACCTGAACTGGAACGGATTGGCCTGGATCTCAAGCTCGTTGAGCACACTGGCAGCCGGACTGTTCGAGATCTCGATGAACGGCTCGGTGGAACCCTTGCCAAACAGCACGCCCATGTTCTTGTTGACGTTGAAGCGCGCCTTGAAATTGGTTTCACTGCGGACAATGCGGCCGTCAATGTTGGTGATCAGGTAGGACGAGACATCGAAGTCAGCCGGTTTACCGCTCATGGGCACCCTGACCTTCAGATAGGTCTCATCATTATCATCCCTGGCCTCGGTGATGCAGTCGCTGCCCTTACGGTAGACATCAATGGCCTGGGTCTCCTTGGGAAGGTTCCAGATCTTATGCCCCCGCAGGGTATTTTCATGCGAGGTGACCGGCATGGCCGCGATGTAATAGCCGAAATGGCTGAACTTATCGATCACCATGGGCAGCAGCGGCGGATTGAAGCGGGCATTGACCATCACCGGGATGGCCACCGCGATCTCATTATAGGGATTTACCCCCATGACCCTCTTATATTCATAACAGCTGAAGGCCACCACGGCCCGCTTGCCGGGCATCTTGACCGGCTCCACGCTTTGCCCCAGTTTTGTTTTGACCAGCGCGCGCGCCTTGTCATAGGAACACAGCGAGATGGCCATGGCACAGGTCACATCGCCGTAGAAGGTCGGGAACAGATAATCCTTGCTGATATCATCTGTCAGCTGCAACGGGGCCGAAGCCGGCCGCAGCTTGAAGCGTTTGAAGAAATCATTTTCGAACTCTTTTTTGTTTTCCAACATATCCCTGGGAATATCTCTTGATGCCTTCATATGCATCCTCCTTTATGACCATCGGTCATTTTGGGGTAAATTTTTACCGCCGGTTCAATGGCGGTTACAGCATAATATGACCGATGGTCATTTTTGTAAACAAAAAAATCAGGCGCAGCTGAAAAACCTCTTCAGCACATCGCCCAGCATCTCTTCGGCCTCTTTGCGGCCAACCGTCTCTTCCTCGGTCAGGGCCTTATGACAGACATCTAGGATCATCCCCAAGAGCACCCGAGTATAGACATCCCAGTTGCCGATTTCATAGTCATCCTGGGGATTGAGAAAATCCCTGACCACCTCGGCAAAGGCTGCCACAGCCTCGGCCGTGGACTGATACTGCCGCGAACTGGAAAGATTTTTGCGCAATTCCTCCAGATAGAGGCGATTACGGCTGAAGTAGTCAATCACATCACCCGCCAGGTCCTTGATCCGCGGCAACTGACGGTTGGGCAGGATGACCTCACCGAGAAATTCCCTGGTATAACGGCTGAGCACCGCCTCCACCAAGTCATTCTTGTCCTCAAAATAGAGATAGAAAGTGCCCTTGGCGATTCCCGCAGCCCTGACAATCGCATTGATTGAAGTGGCCTCAACCCCCTTTTCGTCAAAGAGCCTGACGGCATGATCGGTGATAAGATCCCGGCTGATTATCTTGTTACGTCCTTTTCTGTTTTTCTGCGTCACATTGTGCTCCGTAGGGATAGCTCCCGTTTCCAGCCATACCTCACAACACCCGAAAAGTCGAGGCGCCCCTTTTCTTTTGAGCTGAAATCCATTACAAGGATCTCATCACGCTTAAGGATTAAAAAATGTTCAGCAAAAGAATCATTATCTGCCTGGATGTCCGCGACGGCAAGACCACCAAGGGCATTAAATTCAAGGGCAATGTCGATATCGGCGACCCGGTCGAGATGGCCCGGCAATACTATGAACAGGGTGTTGATGAGCTGGTGTTCTATGACATCACGGCCTCTTCCGACAAACGCGATATCATGATCGATGTGGTCGACCAGGTGGCCCGCAACATCTTCATCCCCTTTTCCGTGGGCGGCGGCATCCGCACCATGGATGACATGTACCGAGTGCTGGATGCCGGGGCGGAAAAAATCAGCGTCAACTCGGCCGCCGTCAAGAACCCCGAGATTATTGCCCAAGGCGCCAGCCGTTTCGGCAACCAGTGTATTGTCCTGGGCATGGATGCCAAATATGTGGGCCGGTCCGACAAATTTCCCAGCGGCTACGAGGTGGTCATCAACGGCGGGCGTACGCCCATGGAAATGGATGCCCTGCAGTGGGCCCAAAAGGCCGAGGACCTGGGCGCCGGCGAGATCTGCCTCAACTCTATCGATGCCGACGGCACCAACGAGGGCTATGAACTGAACCTGACGCGCCTGGTTTCCGAGAACGTCTCCATCCCGGTGATTGCCTCCGGCGGGGCCGGCACCCCCCAGCATATTGCCGATGTCTTTGAAAAGGCCCATGCCGACGCCGCCCTGATCGCCTCCATGGTGCACTATGGCTGGTATACGGTATCCCAGATCAAGGAACACCTCAAAACCAGCAGCATTCCCGTACGCAACACCGACTGAGGTCAGCCATGCAGTCCAAACACCGCAATCCCTGGCTGGCCCTGCTGCTTTCACTGCTGATCCCGGGGCTCGGCCAGATCTATAACACCCAGCTCATAAAGGGACTCATCATCCTGGCAATCTCCCAGGCTGTCACCTGGTACCTGCTTTCGGGCGAAATGCTGCTGCAATTTTCAGGGCTGGCGGTCACCGCCCTCACCCTGCTCACGGTTGAGCTGGCGGCCATGATTGATGCCTGGATCCAGGCGCGCCGCATCGGTGAAACTAATCTGCAAGCCTATAACCGCAGCTGGGTCTACGGCCTTGTCATCGCTGCGGAGCTGTTGATCTCTCTCCCGCTGGATACTTCGATGCCGGTGGAGGCCTACCGCATCCCCAGCAGTTCCATGGAAAAGACCCTGCTGGTGGGCGACCGTCTGATTGCCAGTCACCAGACGGCCTCACCCCATTGGCCCGGACGCGGTGATGTTGCAATCTTCGCCTTTCCCGAGGATGAAAAAAAAGATTTTGTCAAACGCGTAATGGCCCTGCCCGGTGATACGATCCGCATTGAGGACAAACGGTTCTATCGCAATGGCACAGAAATCAAAACTGGTCATGAACACTACACCGACGACACCATCATCCAGACCAACCGCGATCAGCTGGCGGAAATCACGCTCGGGCCGGACCAGTACTTCGTGTTGGGTGACAACCGGGACCACAGCTATGACAGCCGTTTCTGGGGTCCGGTGCCCGCAGAAAACATCAAGGCCCGGCCGCTCTATATCTACTGGTCACGCGCTTTTGACCGCATCGGTTCGGCGGTCGAATAACCGTCCGGGTCAATATAAAAAGATCGGGTGCGAATCCGGATTCTTGCCGAAACAGGTCAGATCATCGATCTTTTCGATCTTGTCACCGCGCAGCAGCGCATACAGGGCCCTTTCCACCCCGATGCCGCCGCCAAAGGTCTCGGGGAAATAGGGTTTTCCCTCGGCATCCTGCATATGGGCCGCCATGATGAACGGACCGTAGCCGTCCAGGGCATCGATATTTTCCAGGTTACCGTCCTTGAAGACCGGCCGTTCCTTGATGATGCGGTTATCCAGCAGCCGTTCGATAATGGGCTCGTAGAGCCATTCCCGGATAGCGCCCGACAGGATCTCCAGGGCCGGCATATAGGTGTTGTCGCTGCGCCGCAGGGCCCGCGCACAAATGTCATAGTTGTAGATCATGCTTGAATCAAAATCTTTCAGATCCACCTTGCCGCCGTCGGGCAACAGGTAGGGATAGAGCAGGTCATAATTTTCGCGCATCAGCCCGGTCACCCAGAAAAACTGGGCCCCGCTCTCCTCGCCGATGCGGGCTTCAGCCGTGGCCTTGCCAAATTTCTTGACGATCTCGTCATTCCTGAAACGCGGAAACGGCTGGGTTGGCACCTCCAGCGCCACGCCCAGGGCTTCCAGATCGGCTTCATTGTTCTCCTTGACTGCGGTGACCGCCGCAATCAGCATGCGTTCGAAGAAATCCAGGGCCTTTTCCATATCCTCCTGCAGGATCTGCCTGACCTTCTGCTGATCATTTTTGTAGGTTTCCAGATCAATCCCGCGATTGCGGCGCACCTCAATATCGATCTGGGAAAAATCAATCAGATATTTGCCGCGCTGCTGGCGGGTGGGGCTTTCGATCTCAAGTCTGATATTGGGTGAATCAACAAAAACACCCTTGGTCTCCGGATTGAAACAGGCCAGAAATTTGCTGTAGATCATGGAATGGGTGGTGACATAGGGCATACCCTTGTAATGCACGGTGGGTACATGTTCCACATCATGCGCCAGCGGGTCGGTAACCGGTGAAATCTGAACCCGCTCAAGGTTCACCAGGCCTTCTTTTACCAGAAAATTCTGGATGGCCATGACCCAGCTGGTCCTGATCCGCATGGAGGCATTCAGTTTGCGGCCCACCCATTTATTGACATAGCTTTCTCTGATAAACTCTTCAAGGCTTGAACCGGCCTGGTCCAGCGATGCCTGGAAACGAAAAAGATCTTCACCGATATAACTCATCATTGTCCTCCTGAAAAACAAGGCTTGGGTCAGCCCCGCTGACGGTCTCCGACCATAGCGCATCGAAAAAACGAAGGCAACTCATTCTTCCTGACATGCGACCACCCTGGTCTTGAGCAGACATTCGGCATATTCATTATCAGTTTCAGAATCCCACACGATTCCGCCGCCGGCCCCATAACGGGCCTGCCGGGTAAGTTTATCCACTATCATGGTCCGGATGGCAACATTGAACTGGGCCCGGCGTCCCGGCCCCATAAACCCCAGGCTGCCGGTATAGATCCCGCGCGGGCCGGCTTCCAGATCGGCAATGATTGCCATGGTACTGACCTTGGGGGCCCCTGTAATGGATGCGCAAGGGAACAGGGCCTCGAAAATCCGGCTAAAAGAAGCATCCGTGCGCGCCTCCACGGTGGAGGTCATCTGGAACAGGGTCGGATATTTTTCCACCTCAAACAATCGCGGCACCCTGACTGTCCCCGGAAGGGCAATTCGCCCCAGATCGTTGCGCAGCATGTCAACGATCATCAGGTTTTCAGCCCGATTTTTTTCCGAACTTGCCAACCAGGCGCCCCAAGCCTCATCATCCGCCTTTGTCCGTCCGCGCGGGGCAGTCCCCTTCATGGGCCTGGTCCTTACAAGATCGCCTTCCAAGGTAAAAAAAAGTTCGGGTGAAAACGAACAGACGGCGTGCCGTCCACAATCCAGATAGACCCCATAGTCAGCGGCCGCCTTCGGCTGAACGGCGCTGAAAACCGCAAGGGGATCATCCTCAAGCAGCCCATTAAAACGCATCGTATAATTAACCTGATAGGTATGTCCCTGCTGTAAATGCTCGCGAATCCGCCGCAGGGCCGCAGCATATTCTGTTTCACTGATATCCGGCTGCCATTGCATGCCTTTCCATGCGGCCTGCGGCAGCATAACTGCCCGGGGTTCTCGATACAGTCCGAAATACAGCAAGGGCAAACCATGCTGAACAGCATGTACCTGCAGCGCATCATCAAACCCCGGGGCAGCCTCATAGGCCACAAAACCGGCGGCCCAATATCCCTTGCTTACAATTTTTTCAATAAGCTCAATCGCCGGCACAACATCCGCCGCATTAAATACCGATACAATCTCAGCAGGGCGTGAAAATTCCAACCACTGCCCAACAGATGCATCATACAGCAGGACATATCCGCTTTCATGAGGACGCATATCCATAAAACCCTTTCACAATGACGAGTTAGGCCAATAAACTACATCAGAAATCATATGACAACATCCGATCACAATCTTCCTCAAAATTTTACCCACTGCCATCTTTATGCCTATTTATCATAGGCACTAGCTCGTCATTTATTCCGCATTTACTGTCTCCGCATAAAGAGATATTATATACTACCGATATGGTAGGTTTTAACTATCAACAAAGGAGGATTGCATGAAATTCACTTTCAAATACTTACTGATACTGTTTTTGATGACTGTTTTGACCCCTCAAGTTCAGGCTACCCCCGTAGAAGCACCCGTAGATCCGGCCACGCTTTGCAGCAAACAATCAATCTATGAAAAAATTGATGACCTCAATGCCCGCGGACATGAAGTCTCCTACACGATTGAAGGCATGCAGACCATAAAAGAGGCGCTGGTCCTGCTGGAAGAAGCGCTTGAAAAAAACCCTGAAAACTATGAGCTGATGTGGCGTTATATCAGAAGTGCATCACATTATGCCGAAGCCGCCCAGATGAACAGGGACGCCCTGCCCGAATGGAAGGATACCACGCGCAACTGGGCCAAAAAGGGGCTCGACATGGCAACCCAGGCCCAGAAATTCAATCCCGACCGGGTTGAGGCCTACTACTGGCGCACCGTGGCCATGGGACAGCTGGCCGATGTCACCGGAGTAATCACCGCCGTAAAGGAAGGGTTCCTGCCCAAATCCATGAGCGATGTCAAGAAGGCCTATGAGATTGACCCCAGCTATCTCAACTACACCACGACCTATGCCTACGCCATGTTCCTGGCGGCCATCCCGACCATCCCCTTTGTCACGCCGGGCACCAAAAAATCACGGTTTGAAGATGCCATGGTCTACTACAAGGAATATGATACGCATAAAAACGGCAGCCACCGGGACGCCGACGAATGGGACATGAAAGCCGCCTACACAGCGGACTTTCTGCGTGAAGCCCTTGAAGTCCTGGATATCAATGGCTGTGAACGCACTAAATATTTGCAGGAAATCAAGGACCTCTGCGAAATCGGCATGCAGTCCAACCGCCGCGTTTACCAGGAATGGTGCCGCGAGATCCTCAACGATACAAAAGTCTAGATCACCCCACTTAGGATTCAGGCCCCGCCAAGCGCGGGGCTTTTTTTAACCGTTTGTCCACTTTGATTTTTAAGATTTATTTTTCACATTTGACTTGACATGCAAATCAATATTTATTACATGATTGACCAGTCAGTCATGTAATTTAATGCAATAAAGGGAGGTCGGCCGTGCCGCATGCCAACAACAGAACTATTGCCAGCAACCGTATGGCCCTTTATGCCGACATCGGCCGCTATTTTGCTCCCGACGGATCCGTCAACGAAGATGCCTTTCGCAAAATCATTAATCAGAACATAACCAAGTTGAAGAAAAAAGACGCCGAGATCTGGGTTGCCGCCTATCTGGAGATCATCATGGATTACCTTGACCAGAAGGGACTGACCGTTCCCGGCCTGACCATCCTGCAAAGTGCCCTTGATGAGGCCGACCGCTGCGGCGTCCATTTCGTCAATATCCCGGCAGCCAGAATTGCCCGGCTGCTGAATTTTGAAAAGCCCCTGCCTAAACGCAAAAACGCCCCCGACATCAGAAAGAAAAAAATCTATGCCGCCGCCCTCAAGGTCTTTGCCGAAGAAGGTTTTCATATGGCCAGGATCGAAACCATCGCCAGTCTGTCCGGTGTGGCCAAGGGCACCATCTACACCTACTTCGAAAGCAAGGAAGATCTGCTTAACAAACTGCTGACCGAACACTACGAAAATATCGTCGAACAGATAAGCCGCATCTGCTCCGAGGAAGATGACATCCTCGACCAATCCCGCAAGCTCATCGATTACTGGGTCGGCTTTATTCAGGATAACCCGCAGCTCTACCGCCTGATCCAGAGCCAGGCAATCTACGGCAACACTGTCGGGGTCACCATGTTTTACGATTTCATCATTTCGCACCTGCCGATGTTCAAGGAACGCATCGTGGCCCTCAATCGCGAGAACAAACTCAAGACCACCAGTTTCTACACATCATTTTACGGCGTTATGGGCTTTATCGACGGAGTCGTCCAAAAATGGTTCCGTAGCGACATGACCTACCCCCTGACCGATGAACTGCCCGTGATCAAGGAAGTGCTCTTCAACGGCTTCGTCGGCGAAAAAGGCGGTTACAAATATTTTATGGGCCGGAATGGCGGAACGGCCTTTGATTCATTGAAGGAGGTCTGATTAAAACTTTTGCACCGTACCAAGCCCCGCGCAAGGAATATCCGCCCCCTGCAACGGGCCGTATTACCCTCTTGCAGCCTGCAGCCATGTGCTGCAGGCTTTTTTTATGGAATCCTTGTTCCCGAACCAGCCTCTAAATCTTAATCAAAGGAGGATCAAACCATGCAGAAGACATTGAATTTATTACTGCCGCTGTTTTTGATGAACTCGCCAACAGCCGCCGCAGACCGCTATGAGAAAGCCACCTTCGCCGGCGGGTGCTTCTGGTGTATGGAATCACCCTTTGAACTGTCCGACGGAATCATTGAGGTGATCGCAGGCTATACCGGTGGTAAAATATCCAACCCGAGTTATGCCGCTGTATCCACGGGACGCACCGGACATGCCGAGGCAGTCCAGATCACCTTTGACCCGCAAAAAATCAGCTACGGCGACCTGCTTAATATCTACTGGCGCCAGATCGATCCCACCGACAGCGGCGGCCAATTTGTCGACCGCGGCAATCAATACCGCCCGGCAATCTTCTATCACAACGAAAATCAGCGCCGCCAGGCCGAAAATGCGCTTCAACAGCTGGAAAGATCCGGGCGATTCAACAAGCCCCTGTCGGTGGAAATCATGCCGGCCACCGAATTCTACGCGGCCGAAGATTACCACCAGAATTACCACCGCAAAAATCCCGTACGTTACAAGATCTACCGTTCCAATTCCGGCCGTGACCGGTTCATTGCAAGTCACTGGCAGGATAAAACCGCAAAATGGAACAGACCGCCGGACAAACAGCTTAAAGAAATCCTGACCCCGCTGCAGTACCGGGTAACCCGCAGAAACGGCACCGAACCGCCCTTTGATAACCTCTACTGGAACGAGAAACGTTCCGGGATCTACGT
>CAYWBU010000106.1:0-4654 GCA_964456565.1 uncultured Bacteriovoracaceae bacterium
GGGCTCATCGGGCCCAACGGCGCCGGTAAGACCACCCTGTTTCGGATGATCACCGGTCAGGAGAGCCCGGATGCCGGTGATATCCGCGTCGGCGAGACCGTGCAGCTGGCCTATGTGGACCAGAGCCGGGATGACCTGGACGCCAATAAGACCATCTGGGAGGAGAACTCCGAGGGTAATGACATCATCCGGCTCGGCAGCCGCGAGATTAATTCGCGGGCCTATGTCTCGCACTTTAATTTCTCGGGCTCGGACCAGCAGAAAAAGGTCGGGGTGCTCTCGGGCGGCGAACGTAACCGGGTGCATCTGGCCAAGATGCTCAAGTCGGGCGCCAATGTGCTGCTGCTGGACGAACCCACCAATGATCTGGATGTGAACACCATGCGGGCCCTGGAAGAGGCCCTGGAAAATTTTGCGGGCTGCGCGGTGGTGATCAGCCATGACCGCTGGTTCTTAGACCGCATCGCAACCCATATCCTGGCCTTCGAGGGCGACAGCCAGGTGGTCTATTTTGACGGCAACTATTCCGAATATGAGGAAGACCGCCGCAAACGCCTGGGCGCGGCGGCCGATCAGCCGCACCGCATCAAGTACCGTCACCTGACAAGGGTGTGATAAAAAAGGCGGCCTTTTTAGGCCGCCTTTTTGTTTATTTCATGGCCTGTTCAACGGCCACGGCCACGGCCACCGAGGCCCCCACCATGGGATTGTTGCCCATGCCCAGGAAACCCATCATCTCAACATGGGCCGGAACCGAGGATGATCCGGCGAACTGGGCATCCGAGTGCATGCGGCCCATGGTGTCGGTCATGCCGTAGGAGGCCGGACCGGCAGCCATGTTGTCGGGATGCAGGGTCCGTCCGGTACCGCCGCCCGAGGCCACCGAGAAATATTTTTTACCGCTCAGCTGGCATTCCTTTTTGTAGGTGCCGGCCACCGGATGCTGGAAACGGGTGGGGTTGGTGGAGTTGCCCGTGATGGAGACATCCACGCCCTCATGGTGGTTGATGGCCACACCCTCGCGCACGTCGTCGGCCCCGTAGCAGCGGACCTTGGCGCGTTCGCCGTCGGAATAGGCGGTCTCGCTGATGATCTTGAGTTCGCCGGTCGCATAGTCAAATTCTGTGACCACGTGGGTGAAGCCGTTGATGCGCGAGATGATGTGGGCGGCATCCTTGCCCAGGCCGTTCAGAATCACGCGCAGCGGTTCCTTGCGGGCCTTGTGGGCGGAGCGGGCCAGGCCGATGGCGCCTTCGGCCGCGGCAAATGATTCATGGCCGGCCAGGAAGGCGAAACATTTGGTCTCTTCTCTAAGCAGCATGGCCGCCAGGTTGCCGTGGCCGATGCCCACCCTGCGGTCGTCGGCCACCGAACCGGGAATACAGAAGGCCTGCAGCCCTTCGCCCAGGGTCTCGGCGATCTCGCTGGCCCTGGTCTGGCCGCGGGTGATGGCAAAGGCCGCGCCCACAATATAGGCCCAGCAGGCATTTTCAAAACAGATGGGCTGGACTTCCTTGGCGATCGCATAGATATCCAGGCCCTTGTCCTTGCAGATCTTCTCGGCCTCTTCAAGGGAGGCGATGCCGTTTTCTTTCAGGGCCGCATTGACCTGGTCGATTCTTCTCTCATATCCTTCAAATAAAGCCATGGTTATTCCTTCCTATTCATGTCTGGGATTGATGGTCTTGACGGCATCGGCAAAGCGGCCGTAGGTGCCGGTGGCCTCTTTGAGGGCCTCGTTGGCATCCATGCCCTTCTGGATCATGTCCATCATGCGGCCGACATGCACGAACTTGTAACCGATGATCTCGTTACCTGCATCCAGGCCGATCTCCTGCACATAGCCTTCGGCGATCTCCAGGTAACGCGGGCCCTTGGCAATGGTGCCGAACATGGTGGCGCAGACGCTCCTGAGACCCTTGCCGAGATCCTCGAGACCGGAGCCCACCGGCAGGCCGCCCTCGGAAAAGGCGGTCTGGGTGCGGCCATAGACGATCTGCAGGAAGAGTTCGCGCATGGCAACGTTGATGGCGTCGCAGACCAGGTCGGTATTGAGGGCCTCCAGGATGGTCTTGCCGGGCAGGATTTCACAGGCCATGGCGGCCGAGTGGGTCATGCCGGTGCAGCCGAGGGTCTCCACCAGGGCCTCCTGGATGATGCCTTCCTTGACGTTCAGGGTCAGTTTGCTGGTTCCCTGCTGGGGGGCACACCAGCCCACGCCGTGGGTCAGGCCCGAGATGTCACTGATTTCCTTTGCCTGGATCCATTTGCCCTCTTCGGGGATGGGTGCCGGGCCGTTCTTGGGGCCCTTGGCGATACAGTACATGTTTTCCACTTCGGTTGTATAATTCAATGCCTCATCTCCTCCATATTTAGTGCTGCGGTATGCGGCTGCTTGCCGAGCAGCATAAACTTAATTGCAAAGCGGGGGCGCGTCAAGTCTTCTGTTGTTATAATATATTGTAATAACTGTATAAAATTGATAAAATCCTTTTATGGGTTGCCCGTTTTTTTATTGTCCCGGGGTGGTCAGCACCAGGCCATTGGGGATATTTTGCAGTTTAACCAGGCTTTTATGCTGATTTTTTGCCCCTAAATTACATCTTTAAAAAACTGATAATTCTATTCGAATTTGTAAAATGGTGAAAATCGGTAGAAATATGTAAACAAATAAGTATATTATCTTTCTGTATAATTGACCTGGCCTGCCCGGCCGGAAAAATTACATTTCACTTGATATGCCAGTAAAAGCGGCTATATCTGAAGAATCTGTTTGTGTCGATAAGTTTCACAAACGGATCATTGTAAAAATAAAGAAGGGGTCTGTCATGAACATCAGAAAACTCTTGGTTAGCTTAAGCGTCTTTATCTGTCTCAGCGGTATGTTTGCGTTCAGTATTGCGGCTGCTGCCGTCACCACCCCCGATATCGGGGTGTTCCAGGTTATTCTGGAGGGCGACGCGGGTGAGGGCGGTAATTTTATCCGGCTCGAGTTTGCCACGGACGGCACCGTGGAGGTCAGCCGCCAGTTTAACGGCCACAACTATACCGAGGTCAAACAGTGGCGCATGGATGGCGAGGAGATCACGATCCAGTCGGCGCCCGGCGACCATATCGATGAGTTTGACGGCGCCGTCATGACCCTGGTGGACGACAAGACCATTGCGGTCGATAACGGCAAGGAGAAGTTTGACCTGCTGTTCTGGAACGGGATTGTGTCCAACATCCATATCTGGGGGACGGTCCTGGTGCTGATCGCGCTCAACGAACTTTTCCGCCGCCGCAAATGGGCCGGCATTGTTTTCTTCTTTGTGCTGCCGGTGGTGCTGATTCCGGTCTGGACCAGCTACGGCATCGGCTACTGGTTCAAATGGGCCAAGCTCTATTCGGTGGTCTTTGCCTCGTGCTGGTTCCTCTTGATGCGTTTCACCAGACTGGACCAGTACAAGTTTGCCAAGATGGTCTGTGCCCTGTTCCTGGCGGTCAACATTGCCGAGGCCGTGGCCCAGGATTTCACCATGGGATTTATGCCCAATATCTTGAACGGTATCGCGGGCATCCTTTCGATCATTACCTGTTTCTACGGCTGGAAGGCCATCAAGGCCGATGACAGCCCGGAAAAAGATATGGTCTGGCCCGGCATGACCGTGCTCTGGATCATTGCCTATGATGTCTGGAACTATGCCTATGTCTATCTCAACTTCCCGGGATCGGCCACAACCCAGCTGATGGTGATCGTTGCCGCCACCATTCCGGCGCTGTTCATCAAGAAGGGGACCTGGCTGCAGGCCCGCGGCTTCACCCTGGCGGCCTGGTTCATGTACTACTTCACCTTTGAGGATTTCTATGCCGCCCATCTGGTGGTCTGGCCGCGCAACGATGTTACCCAGCTCGCAATCGCGCTGCTGAGCATCGTGCTGAACCTTGCCTGTGTCTTTGCCCTGGCGAGGATGGTGAAGGCCGACCGGCAGCGGACGGCGCTGGCCTGATAGAGCATGACACATATCCCCTATGTGCGGCCCGTCCGGGAAAACCGGGCGGGCTTTTTATTTGGATTTTAGATTTTGGCGATTATTATCAAGGAGTAAGAAGATATCTTGAATATTAACCCGGAGCACAAACCCATGGATCAGAAAACAATCATTGAAAAGCTGGCTGAACATGAAGAACTGATCGGCAGGCTCTACGGTGAGTTTGCCAGGCTTTCCCCTCAGGATGAGCAGGTCTGGCAGCAGTGTGCCGAAGAGGAATTCCGGCATGCCCAATGGGTGCGGGCAATGTTTGATCTGATGGGGAAAGGGCAGCTCGGATTTGCCGAACGGTTTAATCTGGCAGCCCTCAATACCTCGCTCAAATATATCAACAGCCAGATAGAGCGGGCCCGGGCCGGCAGATTTAAGCCGGTGGAGGCGGTCTCGGTGGCGCTCAGCATCGAGGATTCGCTGCTGGAACATAGATATTTCGAGATCATTGACGGCGATTCGGAAAAGGCCCGTAAGATCAAGAAAAAACTGGCCGCCGAAACCGAATTCCATCGGGCCCGGATCCGTAAGATCCGCAACGGCAACACCGGCTGAAAATCATATAATAAAAAGGGCGGGGATCATCCCCGCCCCGGTTACGGTCTTCAGCCAAAGGCCTTCTGCAGGAAGTC
>CAYWBU010000106.1:4664-8709 GCA_964456565.1 uncultured Bacteriovoracaceae bacterium
CCAGATCCAGTTCGGGATAGACCGGAAAGTTACCCAGCAGGGCCTGGGTGCGCTTGCGGGCCTCCTCCTTGGCCGCCGGTTCAATGGCATATTTGGCCTTGGACATCTTGCCCTTGAGCGGGCCGGATTCGGCCAGGACCGGTTTGGTGTTGGCCAGCACCAGCTTGATGATGGCGGCGATCTCTTGCATCTCGGCTGCGCCCATCCCCAGGGTGGTCACGGCCGGGGTGCCGATCCTGAGCCCGCTGGTGTACCAGGGGCCTTCGGGGTCGAAGGGCAGGGCGTTGCGGTTCAGCGTGATGCCGCATTCGCGCAACACGCTCTCGGCCTGACGGCCGGTCAGTCCGAAAGTGGTCACATCGATCAGGAAGAGATGGTTGTCGGTGCCTTCGGTGGCGACCTTCATGCCTTCCTCCATGCAGCACTGGGCCATGGTGCGGGCATTTTCCACGATGCGGCCGGCATAATCCTGGAAGTCAGCCGAGTTGGCCTCCTTGAAGGTCACGGCCTTGGCGGCCATCACATGGGGCAGCGGTCCGCCCAGTACCATGGGGCAGCCCTTGTCAACGGCCTCCCTGAACTCCTCGGTGCAGAGCACCATGCCGCCCCGGGGACCGCGTAAGGTCTTGTGGGTGGTGGTGGTGACCACGTGGGCATGGGCAATGGGATTGAAGTCGCCTTCAAAGACCTTGCCGGCCACCAGTCCGGCAAAGTGGGCCATGTCCACCATGAAGACGGCGCCGACCTTGTCGGCGATCTCGCGCATGCGGCGGAAATTGATGGCCCGCGGATAGGCGCTGTAGCCGGTCAGCAGGATCAGCGGTTTGATCTCCATGGCCTGGCGTTCGATCTCGTCATAGTCCAGCAGGCCGGTCTCCTTGTTGACCGTATAGGTGTAGGCATCAAACATCTTGGCCGAGACATTGAAACGGTAGCCGTGGGTCAGGTGGCCGCCGGAATAATAGTCCAGGCCTAAAAGGCGCTGGTTGCCCAGTTTCTGGCGCACAATCTCCCAGTCGGCCTGACTGAGCTTGGCCGGGTTGGTGTTGCCGATCTCCTCGAGGGCCGGAATCTCCACCCGGGTGTTCAGGATGGCCCAGTAGGCCACCATGTTGGCATCGGCGCCGGAGTGGGGCTGGACATAGGCATGGTCACAGCCGAAGACGGCCTTGGCCTCCTCGACGGCCGCAGCCTCGATCTCATCGATATTGTCGCAGCCGGCATAGAAACGGTGGAAGGCGAAACCTTCGGCATATTTGTCGGTCAGCAGGTTGCCCATGGCCAGCTGGGTCGCCAGGGAGGAATAGTTTTCGCTGGCAATCAGTTTGAGGTTCTGGCGCTGGGAAGCCAGTTCGGCCACGATGTTTTTGGCCACGGCGGGCTGGACCTTGGCAACTTCGCACAGGCTGGCCAGATAGGCCGTGAAGGCGGCATTGATTTTGTCAGCCGGGGTGTTGCTGAGATACTCAAGTAACGCTTTGTTCTGCATAGGAGCTCCTTTTTTGTCTATTCCGGCTGCCCAGGCGCGCGACATGGCCGGTTCTAAGGAGAACTCCCCGGTGGTTGGTTCCACCTGAACGCCAGTTGTTCTGTTATTCCTATTACAATGGGATGGGTATGAATTCAAAACAGGATCTTATTCCGATGCAGGTTGTCTTTTACTTTGTTAAGCTGATTATGTACTGGAATTAATCCAATTAGGGGGGGGATGATGAAAAAGAAACTGGTGCTGGTAGTGTTGATGCTGTTAAGTGCGGCGGGAATCGAGGCGGCCTTTGATCGTTATGTGCCGGATACGGATCAGGCCAGTCGCATCAATGCCGAAGGCCGGGCAACTTTACACGGCTGGGCCATGGAAGCCCGCAAGTTTGAGGGAGTCCTTGATCTGGACTTTCCCCTGGACCGGGGCCTTGAGATTGACACGCCGGTTAGAGCCCAGGCCAGGATACGGTTACAGCTTGATGACCTCAAGAGTGTGCGCAACGGCAAACATTTCAGCGACCGCATGGATAACCAGATGTATGCGACCTTGAACAAGGATGAATATCCCGGCATCGAATATGTGCTGGATCAGGCGGTTTTAAAGAGCGTGCCGGCCAGCAGCGGCCAGCCCTTCGGTTTCATTACGCGGGGACGCCTGAGTGTAGCCGGCCAGACTGTTGAAATCAGGATGCCGGTGGAGCTGCAGGTGCTGGATGGTGGCCTGCTGCGCATCTCGGGGACCGCGGCGCTTAAGATGAGTGATTTCGGGATTGAACCGCCCCGCATGGCGGTTGTCAAGGTGGCCGACGAGGTGGAAATTAGTTTTGAGTGGTTTGTTAAACCGGAGGATTAAAACGTCATCAGCAGGGATGCTGCAATAATCCACATGGTTGAGCCGACCAGGATATCGAGGATCTGCCAGGCCCGGGCACTGTAAAAGACCGATGCCAGCAGACGGCCGCCCAGCCCCAGGGCGCAAAACCAGATGACCGAACCGCTCATGGCCCCCAGGCCGAAGGTCCAGGGCGCGCTAAAACGGTTGGCAATCCCTCCCAGCATGATCATGGTGTCCAGGTATACATGCGGGTTGAGCAGGGTGACGGCTAAGGTGTGCAGCAGTACTTTTCCCAGGGACTGCTCTGCATCGGTCTGAATATCCAGGTGCTGTCCGGAGGCGGCTGCCCGGAAAGACCGCAGTCCGTACCAACCCAGGAAAATAGCTCCCGCAACGGCCATGATCTGTCCCAGCAGGGTATGACTGCTGATAAGGGTTCCCATGCCGGCTATTCCGGCGGCAATCAGCGCTGCATCACAGATGATGCAGATGGCTATGACCGGCAGGGCAAAACGTCCCCGAATACCCTGTGTCAACACAAAGGCATTTTGGGCCCCGATGGCCACGATCAGCCCCAGCCCGGTTCCCATGCCCTGGAGATAAATGGTCAGACTCTGCACGGGCGCAGATTAATGATTTTGAGACCGGAAATCAAGGTTGATGCTGGGCTCAGTTCATTTTAAAAAAGGAAAAAAGTTTACTGCGGTCGATCTTTTTGATCTCGAGGGAAAAATCGTGGACATAGAACTTGACGGCCCGGGAGCGTTCGCCGCCCAGGTCTTCGGCCACAATCGGAATTCCGATGGATTTCAGATATGTCCTGGCAAAATCATTGTTGGATCTGGCCGTGCAGGTGTAGCCGCGACACTGTTCATAGGGGACGGCCAGGGACGCGCCGCCGACAAGCTTGGCCTTGATGTTGCGCCGGTCGGCACCCTTGCGGATCATGGCTTCAATCAGCAGGTTTATGGCGCAGTAGCCGTCGCGGGCGTCTCTTATTTGGCATGAGCGCGGTTCGGCAGGGACCCCGGGACTGTTTACGATATGATTCATGCCGATGATCCCCTTGGCCGGGTCAAACAGGCAGACCGCAACGCAGGACCCGAGCGCAGTGGACAGGATGTGCTCCTTGTTGCCGGTGGCGAATAAATCACCCTGGTCGATGATGATGCGGGTATGGTTTTTAAAATGGATTTCTTTCACCACTTATATCTCGGTTGAAGTGATAAAATCCGAAAGATCTGTTTTGCCGATTTTCCTGACAGTAACGGAAAAATCCGCGGTATCAAAAAATATCTTGCGGGCTTTTTCGCTGCCCAGGTCCCGGGCCTTGATGGGGATGGCATTCTGGCGCAGATATTTTTCCACGAAGACGATGTTTTCTTTGCCGATACAGCCCTTGCCGGTGCACTGGTCGAAGGGGATGAAGATGGAGGCCCCGCCGAAGACCTTGGCCTTGAAGTTCTGGCGGCAGGCCCCCAATCCGAGCAGTTCCCGGATCAGCAGATCCATGGCGCAGAAGCCCACATGACCGCCCTTGATGGAGCAGATGCTGCCGTTGTCATTCTCATACCCGCTGGCAACGATATGGTTCATGCCGGCCACATGGTTGAAGGGATCATACAGGCAGACCGCCACACAGGACCCCAGGGAAGTTATGATCGTGAGATCTTCGCGGGTGGCATAGATTTCACCCGGTCCGATAAGAATCTGGCGGCCGCGGCCCTC
>CAYWBU010000107.1:0-4544 GCA_964456565.1 uncultured Bacteriovoracaceae bacterium
CGCCAACATCCTTAAAAGTTTCTGATAATGCAGACCTATCTTGAATGTGTCGGCTGCCTGGTGAAACAGGCAGCCGAGATTGCAACCAACAACCTGCCCGAAGATCGGCGCGAACAGTTCATGCGTGACATGCTGGAACGGATTGCCGGTTTTGACTACACCGATTCGCCCCCCATCATGGCGATGGAGATGTACGGTGAGGTCCGGCGCCGCGCCGGGATTGCGGACCCCTACCTGGAGATCAAAAAGACCTATAACAGCCGGGCCCTGAAGCTCTATCCCGGACTGCGGGAAAAGATCGTGGTCGCCCCGGACCCGCTGGATGCGGCCCTGCGGATTGCCGTGGCCGGCAATATCATTGATTTCGGCATGGGGACTACGGATAATATCCAGGTGGAGGCCACCATCGAGAGGGCCCTGCGGGAAGATTTTGTGGTGGATGACACGCGCAGACTCAAAGAAGAGCTGCAGGCCGCGCAAAACATCCTTTATCTGGGCGACAATGCCGGGGAGATAGTTTTTGACCGGCTCTTTGTGGAGACCATCGGGCCTGAGAATGTGACCTTTGCGGTCAGGGACGTTCCCATTATCAATGACTCGACCCTCAGTGATGCCGCGGACGCCGGGATGAACCGGGTCTGCCGGGTGATCTCCAGCGGGTCGCCGGCGCCGGGAACGCCGCTGGAGCTCTGCAGCGCGGAGTTCAGGGAGATCTTTGACCAGGCCGATGTGGTTATCTCCAAGGGGCAGGGGAACTTTGAGACCCTGTCCAATCCGCCGCGACCGGTGTATTTCCTGCTGATGGCCAAATGTGCCGTGATCGCCCGTGAAATCGGGGTGGATGTGGGCAGCTTCATCGCAAAATACCAGAGCCCCTGATCTGAGACACGATAAAAATTTCTGGTGACTTGACGCTGAACGGTCTTTGGCCTAACTTTCATTTAACCGCAAATCCGGCGGGGTAAATTTGTTAGCATCCGGGAGTTTTATGTTTGAATTTCATGTTTCCAGGAAATCTCGCGAGAGATATGGTTTTGACGATTCCCTGTTTACGACCAACGGCAATGTGGTGGTGGCGGATTTCAAGGCCGCCCGCAGGTTTGCCCGACGCATAAACCAGATCAGAAATGCGGCCCTGCATCCGGAACAGGCGGTGCATGCCAGTGACATCAATGCCATGGGCCTGATCGACGAGGTCTGGCACCAGGTTTTTGCCACCTACCGCAACCGTTTCGGCACTGCTGTGATGCGGGAGGCCTTTGAATATGCCGGCAAAACCCTGGGCGAGGAGCAGGTCAACCATGCCCTGGAACGTTTCTGTCATCATTTTCCACCGCTGGAGGTCTATCGGGGGCTGAAATCCGAAAAACAGTATCTTGACGGTGCGACCGCCGGTGTCTCCAACCGCCTGATCGCCGTCGAGGAGATGCTGCTGCTGAATCTTGCCAATGAAAATCCGGCCTTCAGACCGTTTGCGGAGCTGTTTGACGACAGTGAACTGAAAAAAGAGTCGCGTTACCGTGAGGTGATCGACAATGTGGAGGAATATTTCCGGACCCAGCCGCTGATGGACCCCGGTAATCTGACCCTGCTTGATTTTATGCGCCTGCCGTTCAGGCTGTTCCCGGAATCCCTGAGTGCGCAGCTGCGATTTATCCGTGAAAACTGGGGACATCTGCTGGGTGGTATCCTGGCGGATCTGCTGCGGCGCATCCTGCTGGGACTTGATTTCATTGAGGAGGAACAGCGGCCGCGGTTTTTCGGCAAGGGCCCGGCGCCGGTGCTGCAGTTCGGCCCGCGTGAGATGGAGGAACCGGAAAAGTTCAGTGCCGACCTGGACTGGATGCCGCAGCTGGTTTTGATGGCCAAGAGCACCTATGTGTGGCTGGAACAGCTCTCCCGCAAATATGAGCGGGAAGTCAGACATCTGGATCAGATCCCGGAAGAGGAACTGGAAAACATGGCCCGCTGGGGTTTTACCGGACTGTGGCTGATCGGGATCTGGGAGCGCAGTCAGGCCAGCCGCAAGATCAAGCAGATGACCGGCAATCCCGAGGCCCTGGCTTCGGCCTATTCGATCTACGACTATGAGGTCGCTTACGACCTCGGGGGCGAGGAGGCCTATCAGGGACTCAAGGCCAAGGCCTGGAAATATGGGATCCGCATGGCGACCGACATGGTGCCCAACCATATGGGGATCTACTCCCGCTGGGTGGTGGAGCATCCCGACTGGTTCATCCAGCTGCCTTACAGTCCTTTTCCCGACTACCGTTTTTCCGGGGAAAACCTCTCCGATGATGAACGGGTCGAACTGCAGATCGAGGACGGCTACTGGAACCGCAGTGATGCCGCGGTGGTCTTTAAACGGCGGGACCGCCTGACCGGCGAGGAGCGCTTTATCTATCACGGCAATGATGGCACCAGCATGCCCTGGAATGATACGGCTCAGCTCAACATGCTGCTGCCCGCGGTGCGCGAGGCCGTGATCCGCACCACCATCGACGTGGCCCGGCGTTTTCCGGTGATCCGTTTTGATGCGGCCATGACCCTGGCCAAGAAACATTATCAGCGGCTGTGGTTCCCCTTGCCGGGATATGGCGGGGATATTCCCTCACGCTCCGAAAACAGCATTTCGGATGAGGAGTTTCAGCGGGCCTTTCCTGTGGAGTTCTGGCGCGAGCTGGTTGACCGGATTGCGCTCGAGGCCCCCGACACCCTGCTGCTGGCTGAGGCCTTCTGGCTGATGGAGGGTTATTTTGTGCGGACCCTGGGCATGCACCGGGTCTACAACAGCGCCTTCATGAATATGCTCAAGGATGAGGAAAACAGCAAATACCGCGATGTGATCAAGAACCTGCTGCGCTTCAATCCGGAGATTCTGAAACGTTTTGTCAACTTCATGAATAATCCCGATGAAGAACCGGCCGTGGAGCAGTTCGGCAAGGGCGATAAATATTTCGGGGTGGCCACGCTGATGGTCACCATGCCGGGCCTGCCCATGTTCGGCCACGGCCAGATCGAAGGCTTTGGCGAGAAGTACGGCATGGAATATGCCAGGGCCTACTGGGACGAACAGGTCGATGACGGCCTGGTGGAACGGCATGTGCGCGAAATTTTTCCGCTGATGCGCAAGCGCCATCTGTTCAGCGATGTAAAGAATTTTGTCTTCTATGATCTGGTCATGGATAACGGCCATGTAAACGAGGATGTTTTTGCCTATTCCAATATCTGCGGTTCGGAAAAGGCCCTGATCGTCTACAACAACCGCTATGCCGAGGTCAGCGGAACCCTGAAGCGTTCAGTGGGTTACAGTGAGGAACACGGCGGTTCGCGCCACATCGTGCACAAAAGCCTTGCCGAAGGCCTGGAAATACGCGGGGAGACGGACATCTTTTATGTCTTCCGCGATCTGCGCAGCGGCCTTGAATTTATCCGGCGCGGCGACCGCCTGGCCCATGAGGGTCTCAGGGTCCATCTGGGGGCCTATCAGGCCAATGTTTTTCTGGATTTCAGGGAAATCCAGGATGCGGACGGCATCTTTGCGGCGCTGGCTGATGATCTGGGCGGCCGGGGTGTGCCCGATATGTTCCTGGCGGCCACCGAACTGCGGCTGCGCCCGGTTATTGCACCGTTTGCCGAACTGGTGCAGATCTCCCTCAAAGATTTCCTGCCTGAAAAACAGCTGCTGGCAGACAAGGCCCTGGTGGCCTTGAAGGCCTTTGTCGATTTCAACGGTCTGGAACTGAGGGCCAAAACAGATGCCTTGGCCGAAGTGCTGGCAGAGAATATCCTGAGTATCCGTCAGATGGCAGAGCCCGAAGGAGCCGGGATCTCTCCGGAAGCCCGCACGCTGTTGCTGGCAACTGTCCTGGATGGTTTTGTGGATCTGAGTTCCGAGCGTGAGTGCGGCCTGGATCTGGCAGAGGAAATGCTGCTGCTTAAGACCGCCGGACAGGAACTCATGGCGGCCGGCCTTGATGCCGGGGCTGCCGGTTACCGGATGAGCCTGATCCGGATCATGCTGCAGTATGACAGCTGGAAACAGCCGCAGGATGCGGACTGGAACGCCGTGTTGCTTGAGATGCTGGGGGATGAGCGGGTTCGCTCTTACCTGGGCGTAAATTTCTATGAAGATATCTGGTGGTTCAATCTGGAATCACTGCAGGATCTGACCGGCTGGCTGCTGAGCCTGGCCGCCAGCCGCAATGAAACAATTGAGGATCTGGAGAAGTTTATTGCGGAGGTCCTGCGGATGGCGGAGGATTCGGAATATAATCTGAATCTTTTTATGCGGGAACTGGAATCCTGAAACATATCCGGCCATTATTTTTGCCGGATGGCCGGCTGATAGGGTATTAACCTGAATGTTAAAAAATGTTATGCAGTTCACATTTGAAACAGGAGACTTGCATGTTTGGAAATATTTGCGAAACTATTCGCTCACTATACACCTGGCAAATTTATTTCGGCCGCAATCCCGCCACCATTGATCATAAGGCCATAATCTTCGGTCAGCTATTTATCTGCGGATGACTCCCACGCGA
>CAYWBU010000107.1:4554-8613 GCA_964456565.1 uncultured Bacteriovoracaceae bacterium
AAGGCCATAATCTTCGCTCCGCAGGTCAGCGGGCGGCTCAACTGCGGCCTGGCGGGTATCCTGGCGGTCAGGGTCCCGGCGGATACGGCTGAAAGCGGTTTTCTGGAAAGATTGCAAGAGCGTTTCAACCGCATGCTGGAGTGCGGGATTGACGCCGTGATTGAAAATGACAATGATACGGCCGATTTTCTGGGCGGCGAGGAGAATATGCGTCAGATGCTGGCGGACCTGTTTGCCCTGAAGCAGAATCTGCCGCAGCAGTATGCCCTGTTTGAGTCGACCGGGATTGAGCGCCTGCGCGAGATCGGTATTGACCTGGAATCGTTTTTAAAAGAGCAGGAAGGTCTGCTGGAGTCCAAGGCGGCCACGATCCCCGGGTCGCAGGCCGAATTTTTTGCCGGCCAGCTGGTCCTGCTTAAGGATATTGTCTGGGGACTCAATCGTGACCTGATAAAAAACCAGGAAAAGGTCCTCGATCTGGCCGGATCACAGGGGATTGCCTCACAGACGGCCTATGCCCGGCTGCAGCGCCTCAACCTGATCCTGAATGCCCTGGACCGTCTGGAAGTGCGCGGACGGGACTCGACCGGGATCCAGATCAGCTTTTCGCTGGCAGAGGAACTCCAGGGTCCCGGGCTGGAAGCTCTCCTGGCCGAGAATACTCTGCTGGAGGCCTTTAATGAACGCACTCATTGCGAAGATCTCAAAAATCTGTCCATCAGCCGGGCCGCGGATCTGCTGAGCTTTACCTATAAGACGGCGTCCATCACCGGCAAACTGGGGCGCAACTGTAAAAGCCTGCGCGATTCGGTGCGCGGAGACGCGATCCTGCGCCTTTTGCTCAGCAGCACAGGCGCCAGTGAGATGTATCTGGCGCATACCCGGTGGGCCTCGGTCGGGGCCATCAATATCCCCAACTGCCATCCGGTGAACAACTATACGGAAGAGCCGCAAGCCGAGGACTGTGTGCGGGACTATCCCGCCTACGGCAAGGGCAACTGGTTTATCAATGTGGCCCTGAACGGTGATATCGATAATTATGCACTGCTGCAGCTCAGGCTGGAGGAAGAGGGCATCAGAATCGATCACCGGGTTACGACCGACACCAAGATCATCCCGCTGATGATTGAAAAGGGCCTGCGCCAGGGCAAGGATCTCAAACAGGCGCTGTTGGCGGCTTTGAACGAATTTGAAGGTTCGCATGCCATCGCCATGGAGAGCAATCTGGAGCCCGGCAAGGTTTACCTGGCCCAGCGCGGCAGCGGTCAGACCATCTATGTGGGTCTGAGCGCCGGTCAGTACCTGTTTTCATCCGAGATCTACGGCCTGGTGGAGGAGACCCCGTATTTCATCAAGATGGACGGTGAAAAAGAGCGGGTGGAGGGTGATGCCGGAACCCGCGGTCAGCTCTTCGTGCTGGATGATAGCGGAGCGGCCGACCTGGCCGGGATTGAGGCCTGCTACTATGACGGTCATCGGCTTGAACTCGCCCGGGAGGATATCCAGCGGGCCGAGATCACCTCAAGGGATATCGATCGCGCCGGATTCCCGCACTATCTCATCAAGGAGATCCTGGATGCGCCGTCTTCGGTGCGCAAGACCCTGCGCGGCAAATACCGCATTGAGGGTAAAGGCTCCGGCGCCAGGGTGAACTTCAATCTGGGGGATGAGGTCATCCCGGCTGCAACCCGCGCGGCCATCGCCGGCGGGAAGATTCGCCGGATCTATGCCGTAGGACAGGGGACGGCGGCGGTTGCCGGCTGTGCCATTGCCGAGGCCCTGGGGATCTATCTGCGCCACAGTGAGATCCAGGTCCAGGCCAAGACCGCCTCGGATCTGAGCGGTTTCAACCTGGACAGTGATCTGAGCAATACCCTGGTGGTGGCCGTCACCCAGTCCGGCACCACCACCGACACCAACCGGGCCGTGGCCATGGCCAAACAGAACGGGGCGCATGTGATCGCAATTGTCAACCGGCGCCAGTCGGACATCACCACCAAATCGGACGGGGTCTACTATACCAGTGACGGCCGCGACATCGAGATGTCGGTGGCATCCACCAAGGCCTTTTATTCCCAGATCATTGCCGGCTATGTCCTGGCCCTGAATCTGGCCCAGCTGACCGGTTCGATCACGGATGAAAAGATTGCGGCCGAGCTCAGAAACCTTGAAAAGATTCCGCGGCTGATGAACCGTGTGATCGCCCGGCGCGAGGAAATCCGTAATTCGGCCTGGGAGCGGGTGCGCGAGAAAAAATACTGGGCAGTTGTGGGCAGCGGCACCAACAAGGTGGCCTCGGACGAAGTCCGGATCAAGCTGAGCGAGCTGTGTTACAAGACCATCTCCTCGGACATCATTGAAGACAAGAAACATATCGACCTCTCCTCCGAGCCGCTGATCATCGTGATGGCGGCCGGTGCCCCGGAAATCGTGCTGGAAGATATTGCCAAGGACAGCGCCATCTTCAAGGCCCATAACGCCAGCGTGGTGGTGATCGCCGACGAGGGCGAGCTGCGTTTCGATGCCGTGGCGGATTCGGTGATCCGGGTGCCGCGGGCCGATTTTCCGGCTTCAGTCATCCTGAATACGGTGGCCGGGCATATCTGGGGCTATTATGCGGCCGGCAGCATTGATGCCCAGGCCGATGAATGCAAGCAGTTCCGCACGGCCCTGGCCGAGGTGGTCAACCGCCAGGCCGATACGGGCATGACGGTATATGAGAGCGTTGAAGATGCCGAACTGCACCGCCTGCTGGATGATTTCAGCCAGAAATATAACGGCTGGCGTTCTTCCGGGGCCCTGGCCACTCTGAGTGTGGATACGGCCACGGACATCATGCTGCTGCTCAAATATGCGGCCGGCAAGATGCCGCTCGAGGATTTCTGGGCCGACTTTGAGGACAAACGCTCATCCTCATCCCCGCTTGATATGCTGGATACGGTGCTCGGAAAGGCCATTGACGAGCTCTCCAGGCCGGTTGACGCCATCCGCCATCAGGCCAAGACCGTCACGGTCGGCACCAGCCGCAAGATGGAGGCCATGGAGGGGATGCTGTTCGACCTGCTGGCCGAACTTAATTTTTCGCTCGAAAACCTCAAGGCCCGCGACGGCTATCTCCTGAAAAAGATCCAGCTGGGAGTCAGCGAAATTCGCGGCTATACGCTCTATGATGTCAGCAATCTGGATGAAGAGGGCCGGCCCACGGAAGCGTCGCTGATCTCCATTGTCAAGCGCGGCGGAATCGCCAAGGAGATGCATTCGCGCGTGGAAAACGGCGGACCCCTCATGGGCACCAAACGGACCATCGTGCGGACCGGCGATCTCTATGCCGGCCAGGGCAAGGCCGATGACGCCTCGATCGTGGCGGTGCCCCTGATCGGCCCGAACAAGCTGATCGAAAATCTGCTGCTGGTGCATGTTGTTTACAGCGACAGCCTTAATCCGTATGAAAAGATTGCCGTGCTGGGTGAGAAATTTAACGATCTGGTCAACCTGGTGAATGAGTACAACCTGGCCTGGCGCGATGATTTCCTCAACCGCTTTGACCTGCAATATCTTCTGGGCGAGGCGCCCGAGGTGATTGCCGAAGACATCAAGAAATCACTGGAGTAGTTTTTATGGGAGAGCTTTTTGGAACTGACGGAATCCGGGGGGTTGCCAACGAGTACCCCATGAATGCCGAAACGGCCCTGAAGATCGGCAAGGCGATTGCCTGCATCTTTAAACGTGCGGGCCACCGGCCGCGCATTGTGATCGGCCGCGATACCCGGCTTTCTGGCGATATGCTGGAAAACGCCTTTTGCGCCGGGGCCTGTTCCATGGGTGCGGATGTGCTGAAGCTGGGGCCCATGCCGACTCCCGGCGTGGCCTTTCTGGCCCGCAGCATGCGTGCCGATGCGGGGATCGTCATCTCGGCCTCGCATAATCCCTACCAGGATAACGGCATCAAGATCTTCTCGGGAGACGGCTAGCCTAAGATTTCTTCTTTTTTGAAAAAAGATGTACCTTTCCGGGTGGTATCCAATATGGTAGATACCGATTTTTTTCATTATAAGGAGC
>CAYWBU010000108.1:0-6808 GCA_964456565.1 uncultured Bacteriovoracaceae bacterium
GCCGGCGCCGGACTGTCCATGGCCGGCGCCGTGATGCAGTCGATTCTGCGCCATCCGCTGGGCTCGCCGTTCACCCTGGGCCTCTCGCATGCCGCGGCCTTCGGCGCGGCATTTTCAGTCATGTTCCTGGGCAGCGGCCAGATGAGCAGCTCCAATGTCGGGGCGGTCAGCATCGCCAACCCCGGCCTGACCACTGCCATGGCCTTTCCCTTCTGCCTGATCAACGCCTTCGTAATCATCGCGGTTTCGCGCCTGCGGCGCACCAGCGCCGAGGTCATGGTCCTGACCGGGGTGGCCATGGGATCGCTCTTCACGGCCGGCACCATGTTCCTGCAGTATTTCGCCGACGACATGCAGCTGGCGGCCATGGTCTTCTGGACCTTCGGCGATGCCGCCCGGGCCAACTGGCATGAAATTGCGCTCATGGCCGTAGTCACGGTTATGGCCGCCGTTTATTTTCAGGCCAACAGCTGGAACTACAACGCCATTGATGCCGGCGATGAAACCGCCCGCGGACTGGGGGTCAGGGTTGAACGCGTAAGGCTGCTGGGCATGCTGACGGCCTCCCTGGTAACCGCCATCCTGGTGGCCTTTCTGGGGATCATCGGCTTTGTAGGACTGGTATGCCCCCACATGATCCGCCGCCTGATCGGCAGCGACATGCGCTTTCTGCTGCCGGGATCCATGGTGTGCGGGGCCCTGCTGCTGCTGGCATCGGACACCGTGGCCCGGCTGATCCTGACGCCCCGTGTCCTGCCGGTGTCGGTGCTGACAGCCTTTCTGGGGGCGCCGGTCTTCATCTTCCTGATCATCAGGGGGTACGGCAAATGATCCTCGACATCAACGGCCTTGATTTTGCCTATGCCAGCAAGACGGTCTTGACCGATGTCAGCTTCCGGGTGGCCCCCGGCGAAGTTCTGGCCATCCTGGGCCCCAACGGCGTGGGCAAGACCACCCTCCTGAAATCCATCAATGCCATGCTCTCGCCCCGCAAAGGCACCATCATGGTGGAAGATACAGCGGTCATGGAACTTTCCCCCAACGAGATCGCGCGGCGCATCGGATATGTGGCCCAGAAAAACGAACCGGCACGTCTCACGGTCTTTGATGCCGTCCTGATGGGACGCAAACCGCATATCCGTTGGCGGGTTTCCGAACAGGACCTCAAGATCGTGGATGCCGCCCTCAGAAGGCTTGACCTGAACCATCTCTCCCTGCGCTATATCGACCAGCTCAGCGGCGGCGAACTGCAGAAGATCTGCATCGCCCGGGCCCTGGTGCAGGAGCCGCGGCTCCTGCTGCTGGACGAACCCACCAGCAGCCTGGACCTTAAAAACCAGATCGAAATCCTGACCATCATCCGCCGGGTGGTGGAGGAACATGCGGTGGCCGCCGTCATGACCATGCATGACCTCAACACGGCCCTACGCTATGCCCACAAATATCTCTTCCTGAAACAGGGGCGCATCTTTGCTGCCGGCCGCACCGCCGCCATCGACGCCCGCACCGTGGAAGAGGTCTACGGCATTCCCGTGGCCATCCACCTGATCGACGGCGTCCCGGTGGTGATTCCCCAACCCCAGGAATCCAGTCCGCACATCCATGCGGTCAGCCAAAGGAGTTTTAAATGAGCTGCAGCCTTTCCCAGGAAATCATCGCCAGGACCATCGAATTCCACGGCCACTTCTGTCCGGGGCTCGCCATCGGCATCCGCGCCGCCGAACTGGCCCGGCGCGAACTCGGGCAGGATGCCGAGATGGTGATCGTCACCGAAACCGACATGTGCGGCGTGGACGCCCTCCAGTTCCTGACCGACTGCACCTTCGGGCGGGGCAATCTGATTCACCGCGACTGGGGCAAGATGGCCTTCAGCTTCTATGACCGCAAAACCGGCAAAGGCGTACGCGCCCGCTTGAATCCGGACCTCAAAAACACCACCGCCGACACCGAACTGACCCGGCGGCTGGTGGCCGGCACCGCCACCGCCGAAGATCAGCAGCGCAACCAGGAACTGCGCCGGACGGTTCGGGAGGCCTACATGGCCGCCGAGCTGGATGAGATGTTTATTCTGAGCCCGGCGCCCGATCCCCTTCCCCGGCCGCCGCGCATCCTTGAAACTCTGGTCTGCGATGCCTGCGGCGAAACGGGCATGGAATCACGCATGCGGCGTTTTGCCGGACGGACACTCTGTATTCCCTGTTTTAACGGTATCGAGCAGAAACAATAATCCCGGACTGCCGCAATCATCATAAAAAAAAAGCGCCCGGGGTGGGCGCACAACAAAAAATGGGATTTATTTGCTACCAGGAAGAAGCCCGGAGTTTCCGGTATGGGTTGCGCCGGAAAGCTGGCCTTTTGGCTGCTTCATTCATATAAAAAGCACAGACCGTGCCATAATCCCCATAACGCGCTGATCCCGCATGCCGGCCGCTCAAACCGCTGCCCGGCTCCTGAAAACCCGGGCATTTTCTCGACAATATTGTCGAGCCTCGACAAACTTTACCGCCCGCGTACGTTTATTGCCGACCTTGATGACCTGCCTCCGGAAGTTATCTTTATGCAATGGAGGTGAGGATGATTTTCAACCGCAGCATCGCCAGCTCCCTGTTCGTTGGCCTCAGCATCATTATTTTCCTGATGACAGCTCTGCTGGGATATTTCCTGATCAAGAAGGAATATCTCCGTATGCAGCAGGAAACCAGCCGTATCGAGGAAGAACACATCCTCACCCAGCAGAAACTGATCCGCAACGAAGTCCTGAGGGTCACCGGCTATATCGACTTCATGCGCTCCCAGACCGAATATCGGGTTCAAAATGAAATCAGGGAACAGATCTATGCCGCCCACACCCTGGCAACCAATCTCTTCCTCCTCAACAAACAGCGCCTGCCGGAAAAAGAGCTCAAAAGACTCATCATCGAAACCATCCGACCGTGGCGTTTCAACAAAGGCCGCGGTTATTTTTTCATGACCGACCTGAATGGCGTTGAACAGCTCTTTGCCGACCACCCGGAAATGGAGCAGCAAAATCTCATTGACATGCAGGATTCCCAGGGGCGCTTGGTCATCAGGGACATGATCGGCATAGCCCGCAATCAGGGCGAGGGTTTTTATTATTATGACTGGACCAAACCCGGACACCAGGGCGCCGACCACCCCAAGCTGGCCTTTGTGAAATATTTTGAACCATTTCAATGGTTCATCGGCACCGGCGAATACCTTGATGATATGGAACAGGATCTGCAGCAGGAAGCCCTGGCCCGCATCAGCCGCATCCGGTTCGGCAATGACGGCTACATCTTCGTCTTCAGGCGGGACGGCACCATGCTGTGGCATCCAGACACATCCCTGATCGGTCAAAACATCCTGGATTATACCGACCCGGAAGGCAAAAAAGTCCTGCAGGAGCTGCTCAAGTCCAGCCTGAATCCCGACGGCGGCTACACCAGATATATATGGTCCAAACCATCCTCAGTCCCCCAAACTGAGTTATGCCACCTATATCGACAAATGGAACTGGGTGGTGGGCACAGGAACCTATCTGGATGATCTGGATGCGGCCATTGCCGCCCAACAGGCCCGCTACCGGCATACGGTCAAGGACCGGATCACCTTCATCATCACTCTTTTCATCTCGTTCTTTTTTCTGAGCCTCCTCATCGCCCGGGTTGTATCGCGCAGGATGCAGGCCGGTGTCAGCATGTTCACCGACTTCGTGAAACAGGCGGCCCTGTCCTATGAGAAAACCGACCCCACCCTGTTTTCGTTTAAGGAGTTTCAGACCATTGCGGAGTATACCAATCATCTGGTGGAAGATTTCAGGTCGGCCCAGGAAAAACTGCGTCAGAGCCAGCAGGAGTACCAAAAGGTCAGCCAGAACATCCCCGTGGTGGTCTACTCGGCTCTGCCGGACCAGCAAACTGTACCCCGGTTCATTTCAGGCAGCCTCGAAAGACTGACCGGTTATGACGCTGATGACTTCATTGACAGCCCCGAGCTCTGGGCGCACATGATCCATCCGGAAGATCGCAACAAAGCCAGCCACTTTCTGAAAGATATCCGGCATACAATGAAATCTTCACACATCGAATACCGCATCACCATCAGAGACGGCGGCATAAAATGGATTCAGGATGTTGCCACCAGTGTCATCGGGGCCAATGGAGAACTCCTGCGGATTGACGGATTCCTGGAAGACATCACCGACAGGAAACTGGCCGAGGAGGCCCTGCTGGAATCCGAGAAACGCTACCGTCAGCTGTTCGAAGGTGCCGGCGATGCCATCTATGTCCACGACTTTGAAGGACGTTTCATGGATGTCAACCGCATGGCCTATGATCGCCTGGGATATACCCGCAACGAGATCCTTTCCAAAAATCTGCGCGAAATCGACACCCCCGAAAATGCCGGTCAGGTCCCGGAGCGCATCCGCGAACTCCGTCAGAACAAGACGCTCATATTCAACAGCGCCCATGTCCGCAAGGACGGCTCCACCATCCCCCTGGAAATCCGATCCCAGATCGTGGAATATGGCGGCAAGCCGGTCATTCTGAGCATCGCCCGCGACATCTCGGAGCGTATCCGTACCGAAGAACGCCGCCGCCTTTATGAGATCAGTCTGCTGCGCTCCCAAAAAATGGAGGCCATCGGCACCCTGGCTGGCGGCATCGCGCATGATTTCAACAATATCCTGGCCGCCATCATCGGCTACGCCGAACTGGCCCTCATGGACGAGGAAGACTCCCGGGAACTCAAGGAACATCTGAATGAAGTCCTCAAGGCCGGCAACCGCGCCCGCAACCTCGTAAAGCAGATCCTGACCTTCAGCCGCCGCGAAGAGGGCGAAATCAAACCGGTCATGATCAAACATATCCTCAAAGAGGCCCTGACCCTGTTGCGGGCATCCCTGCCCTCCACCATCCAGATCCATAAAAACATCAGCAGCCGCTCAATGGTGCTGGCCGATCCCACCCAGATCCTGCAGGTCATCATGAACCTGTGCACCAATGCCGCCCAGGCCATGAACGAAACCGGCGGCACGCTTAGCATAACCCTCGAAGATATTGATCTGGATGAAAAAGCAGCGATAAAAACCAATGCCAGACAGCCCGGCCCCCATGTAGTGCTCACGGTCACTGACACCGGATGCGGCATAGCGCCGGAGATCATTGAAAGAATCTTCGAACCCTACTTTACCACCAAAGAACATGGCAAGGGCACCGGTCTCGGCCTCGCTTTGGTTCACGGCATCGTTACCGGCAACGGCGGGACCGTTGCCGTTGAAAGCGTTCCCGGCAAGGGGACAACCTTCAGGATATACCTGCCCCGCATCATCAATGTCGCCGAAACCGATCTCCCCGAGGAGGCCATCATCCCCACCGGCACGGAAAAAATCCTCTTCGTCGACGATGAAGCGGCCCTGGCAAACCTGGCAAGGCTGCTGCTGGAACGTCTGGGCTATAAAGTAACCGTCAAAATGAGCAGCCCCCAGGCCCTGGAGCTGTTCCGCTCCGATCCGTCCCAGTTTGATCTCGTGATCACCGATGTAACCATGCCCATCATGACCGGTGACGTCCTGGCCCGCGAAATCCTCAAAATCAGACCTGACATCCCGGTTATTCTGTGCACGGGCTACACCGAAATCATCTCAAAGGAGCAGGCCCAGGCCATCGGCATCAGGGACTACATCCTGAAACCGATCGTCAAACAGGAAATGGCCAGGACGGTCCGTGAGGTCCTGGATCAGAACAACTGAAGCTGCCCGGCAGCCCTTAACGGCCAAGGTTGCCGTTGTTGGTAACCGCGCTTATGCAGATCACCCGCTGAAGATCGACGGCGATGGGCTCACCCTGGTAACGGGCAGATATGATTTCGGCCTCAAAGCCCTTAAGCGTAACCAGATCCCCGGCTGCAAGGGCTTTCAGGGCTGCATCGATCCTGCTGTCCACGGCCACGGCGAAAAAAGATATGGTATGATCATCGATATAGGCCGCCGGGCTCGCATATCCGGCGACAGCCTCCCGCGCCTGGTCAGACAGTCTTCCGGACGGGACGTCATTGGAATTGTGCCAGGCAAGTTCCACCGCGGTATCTCCCCAGACCAGCCCGTATGAGCCGCTGAAGAGCGCAAACGGTCCGTCAGCCACATAATCGGCGCTTCTGAGAAAACCGCCCCCGGTCCATTCCCGGCCCGGTTTGAAAACAATCTCAAAATCTCCGCCGGAAACCTCCAGATAGTTGCCTCCCATCCGGTATTCACATTCGGCCTTATGGGCCTTCAGGCAAAAAAGTCCGGCCCCGGCCGCCAGCAGCACAACAATGATTATCGCAACCCTCTTCATCATTTTCCCCTTGATCTCGGTTAAAATCCGGTTACTCTGGGTCCATGTACCGAATTATAATAACATGTCTTCCACAAGATTCAGAGCAAATTTCAACGGATATTTTTGAGCTCGGCGCCGACAGCATCTTCGAAAGACAGGCTGCCGGAGGCCAGATTGAGCTTGCGGTAATCTGTGACAATCCCGAACCCGTCCATCGGGCTTTCGCTGACAGAATCATCGCCCAGCATCCCATAACCGAGGCCGACTGGCTGGACCGCTGGACTGAAGACCTGAGCGGCTCTGCGGTCAATGAGCACATTTTCATCCAGCCGGTCACCAGCAAGGCTCCGCAACCAGCCGGCTATGAATATGTCCTGCAGATTGACCCGCGGCGGGCCTTTGGCTTCGCGCATCCCACCACCATTCTCTGCCGGCAGGCTCAGCATGCTGGATGTCGGCACCGGATCGGGCATCCTTGCCATCCT
>CAYWBU010000108.1:6908-8596 GCA_964456565.1 uncultured Bacteriovoracaceae bacterium
CCGGCAGGCTCAGCATGCTGGATGTCGGCACCGGATCGGGCATCCTTGCCATCCTGGGCTGCCGCATGGGCCTCGGCCAGGTGGATGCCTTTGATATCGATCCCGAGAGCATTGAGCGGGCCAGGATAAATATGCAGTTGAACTGCTGTCGATTTAATCTGAGGCTGGCCGATATTGCCGGTTTCTCCCCGCATGATTGCTATGACATTATCACGGCCAACCTGCTGCACAATATTATCAGGGACAACCTTAGCGCTTTGCGGGCCATGCTGAACCCCGGCGGCACAATGCTGCTGAGCGGAGTGATCGATCTCTGGGACGCTGAAATCCGTGAACTGCTGAAAAGTCAGGGACTGCGGCTCGCACGCCACCTGAACAAAGAGGGCTGGAACGCCTACCAGGTTGAAAGCCCCTGCGGGATGGATGCTGGCCGATAATGCCCGGACCTATCTTCAGCCAGTCCCGTCAGGGGATTATGTCCTGATCACCGGGGGCAGCCCGTACGGAAACCGCCCCGGCATACTGTCTTTTCAGTTAGAAGGGGATGTCGTCAAATCCGCCCTGATCATCTGCCGGACCGAAATCGCCTTCTGACGGCCCCGGGTCGCCGAAGCCTCCTCCGGACTGATCACCGCCCGCCGGCGACAGGATCTGCATCTGGCTGCCGACGATCTCCGTGGTATAGCGTTTATTGCCGTCACGATCATCCCAGGAACGGGTCTGCAAGCGGCCCTCGACATAGACCTGTTTGCCCTTGGAAAGCAGCTTGGCGGCATTTTCAGCCAGTTTGCCCCACAGCACAATCCGATGCCATTCGGTGCGTTCCTGCCTTTCGCCGCTGGCATCGTTCCAATACTCGCTGGTCGCCATGGTAAAATTGGTGACCGCCTTGCCGCTGGGAGTAAACCGCATCTCCGGGTCCCTGCCCAACCTGCCGATTAAAATAACCTTGTTGATTGATCCGGCCATTATAACTCCTTCTGGATTAAAATCAGATTATACCACCAAGGAGCCTACCCAACTGCCTCGATCAAGTCAAGCAGCATATCCCGGCGTTTTCAGCCGATATTTCAAGGCTTCCCTGCTTGACACATCTTCGGCCGATAGGCTAGATTTTTTAGTTGCAGCCGGGGATTTTTACATCTTCCCAAACCCGGCGAAGGAGAGGCTATGCAACCCGTTAAGATAGAGAATATAACCATCGGCGGCAACGAACTGGTCTTGATCGCCGGCCCCTGCGTGATTGAATCCCGCGAACATGCCAGGCACATGGCCGCCCGCCTGATTGATATAGCATCAGATGCCGGTATCAGCTTCATCTTCAAGGCCTCCTTCGACAAGGCCAATCGATCCTCCCTGAATGCCTTGAGGGCCTGTTTGAAATACTTGTAGGATTTCCCGTATTAAGATCCTCAAGGAGATCCGGGAGGACTTCAATGTCCCGGTAATCTCCGACATCCATGAAGCATGGCAGGCCGAAAAGGCCACCGAAGTTCTGGATATCATCCAGATTCCGGCCTTTCTGTGCCGCCAGACCGATCTGCTGGTGGCCGCCGCCAGAACTGGCCGACCGGTCAATGTAAAAAAGGCCCAGTTTCTGGCACCCTGGGACATGAAAAATGTAATCCATAAACTTATAGATTCCGGCTGTTCCGACATCATCCTGACCGAAAGGGGTTCATCCTTCG
>CAYWBU010000109.1:0-8423 GCA_964456565.1 uncultured Bacteriovoracaceae bacterium
GCGTTCCGCGGGCGTGGTCCTGGGGTTGGCCGGCTCCTCCGGCCTGGCCTTCTACGAGGCCGAGGTGGCTGCCAGCCTGACACTGCCGTCCGCCGGAAGGGTCTTGATCCCGGTGTCCCAGCATGAGAGTCCGGCCGTACTTTCAGCGGCCAGGCTGTTCCACGAGCTGGGCTTTGAGATCGCGGCCACTAGGAGCACCAGCCGTTTCCTGGCGGAAAACGGCATCGAAAATGAGATGGTCCTCAAGCTGCACGAGGGGCGTCCCAATATCGTGGACGGTATCAAGAACGGCGAATACAGCCTGATAATCAACACCCCCAGCGGCAAGCTCAGCCAGCATGACGACTCCTATATCCGTAAGGCGGCCATCAAGTTCAAGGTGCCCTACATCACGACCCTGGCGGCGGCCACGGCTGCGGCCCGGGGCATTGCCGCCATCCGGGACGGCCGGGAAGAGGTCATGTCGCTGCAGGAGTATCACGCCAGGATTGTCTAAAGAGCTGCAAGGGTAGAAAGGCGGGCAGGATTGCCCGCCTTTTTTATTGTCTGTTAACTGTTTGGGTATATTATATAATAATAGATCCCGGATATTTGAGGTGCTGGAAGAATGACAGATGGATATACACTGCTGATTGACTGTTCGGACCGCAAGGGTCTGGTGCATGCCATTACCGGGGTGCTGTTCAGACAGGGCCTCAACATCACCTCCAACGGCGAGTTTGTTGATCATGACTCCGGTCATTTTTTCATGCGTACGGAGTTCGATGGCGAGCTGGATGTTGATGCGGCCCAGGCTGAACTGCGCAGCCTGCTGCCTGAAGACTCCCAGATCCGTTTCGCGCCCAAGGGCAAGAAGAAGATCATGGTCATGGCCACCACCGAACCCCACTGCCTGGGCGATCTGCTGGTCAGGTACGCCTATGAGGAGATCAATGCCGACATCCTGGCGGTCATCAGCAATCATCTGACCCTCAAACCGCTGGTGGATGGTTTCAAGGTGCCGTTTTATCATCAGCCGCATGCCGGTCTCTCCCGTGAGGAACATGAGGCGGGCATTACCGCCCTGATCGAAAAACATGACCCGGAATATATCGTGCTGGCCAAATATATGCGTATCCTTACCCCGGGTTTTGTCAGGCGCTATCATAACCGGATTATCAATATCCATCATTCTTTCCTGCCGGCCTTTATCGGAGCCAACCCCTACCGGCAGGCCTATGACCGCGGGGTCAAGATCATCGGGGCCACCTCCCATTTTGTGAATGACAATCTGGACGAGGGTCCGATCGTCACCCAGGAGGTCATCGCCGTGGATCATTCCGATTCGCCCGAGGATATGCGCCAGGCCGGCCGTGATGTGGAAAAGACCGTGCTGGCCCGGGCGCTGAAACTGGTTTTTGAGGACCGGGTCTTCATCAGCGGCAACAAGACCATCATTTTCGACTAAGGCTTGCTCCCGGGCCGGACACAGTTATTTTCTTTGTATAACAAGAAAACCGGGAGGGATGTATGCAGCGTACCCTATTTCTGATCCTGATCTTTTCGTTTACTGCGGCCTCAGGACTCTACGGTGCCACGGTCTATATTGTGGGTGTTGAGGATCTTGATTATTATCCGTACTATAGCAATCGCAACGGCGACTACAGCGGGTTTTCGCGCGAGCTGCTGGATGCCTTTGCGGCAGCTGCGAATATCAGCTTTGAATACCGGCCGCTGCCGGTCAAACGGTTGTTTGCCAGTCTGCTTGCAAAGGATGTTGATTTTAAATTTCCGGATAATCCCAAGTGGCAGACGGAGATGAAGAAGGGTGTTGCGGTGAGCTACAGTGAACCGCTCGCAATCTCCAGGGACGGGATAATGGTACGTCCTGAGAGAAAGGGGGCCGGGCTGGAAAAATTGCGGGTTCTCGGCACCATGCGGGGATTCACCCCCTGGATATATCTTGAATATATTGAAGGCCAACAGATTGAACTGACGGAGAATGATGCCTATGCCGGATTGCTGCGGCAGGTGCTTGTCGGTCGGATCGACGGGGCCTACGTCAATCCTGTGGTGGCGCGGGTCGAACTTGAAAAAATAGGCAAGGCCGGGGAGCTGGTTTTCGATCCCGGGTTGTCCTATCAGGACAGCGAATATCTGCTTTCAACCATCAAACATCCGGAAGTGGTCAGAGAGTTCAATGCCTTTCTCAAGAAGAATCCGGATGTGGTGAAGGCTTTGAAAGAGAAATACGGACTCTGATTTTTGGGATAACACCGTAAAAAGGTCGCTTTTGGCGGCCTTTTTTGTTGAGTTTAGCGGGTTTCATGTTAGATATCAGATATGGAAACGCAACTTTTTAGTGATATTCTGATTGTTCTGGGACTGGCGGTGGCGGTTATCTATGCCGGGCATAAGGCCCGCATCCCTTCGATTGTGGGCTATCTGGTCACCGGAATCCTGGCCGGACCTCACGGCCTTAAACTGATCAGCGCCGTGGAAGAGGTCGATATGCTGGCCGAGATCGGTGTGGTGCTGCTTTTGTTCACCATTGGAATCGAGTTTTCGTTCAAAAATCTGCTCAAGATCAGAAAAACCGTCTTTGCCGGGGGATCGATCCAGGTGTTGCTGTGCACTTTGGTGGTCTGCGGTCTGGGGCTGTATCTGAATTTTTCCATGGGTCAGGCGGTTTATCTGGGCTTTGTCGTGGCCCTTTCCAGTACGGCCATTGTGCTCAAGGTCCTGCAGGAGCGGGCCGAGATCGAGAGTCCCCACGGCCGCACCGCCCTTGGAATTCTGATCTTCCAGGATATCGTGGCCGTGCCCATGATTCTGCTGGCGCCGGTGCTGGCGGGCAACGGACAGATGCACGGATCGGTATCCCTGATCCTGTTGAAGGTCCTGCTGATTCTGGTGTTTTTCTTCGTGGCCATCAAGTGGGTGGTGCCCGACCTGCTTTACCGGAGCGCGCGGACTCGCAGCCGGGAACTGTTTCTGCTGACCGTAGTGGTGCTGTGTCTGTCGGTGGCCGGGCTGACGTCCTGGGCCGGGCTTTCGCCGGCACTGGGGGCCTTCCTGGCCGGGCTGATCATCTCCGAATCGGAATATTCCCATCAGGCCCTGGGCAACATCCTGCCGTTTCGCGATATCTTTACCAGTTTTTTCTTTATCTCCATCGGCATGCTGCTGAATCCCGGTTTTGTGCTGGAGCACTGGAACGTGGTGCTGTTGCTGACCGGCGGGGTGCTGCTGCTCAAGACTTTTGCCGCAACCATATCGGCCCAGATCCTGGGGCTGCCGCTACGGACCGGGCTGCTTGTGGGTTTTGCCCTCTGCCAGGTGGGAGAATTTTCCTTTGTCCTGGCCGGTGCCGGCCTGAGCGTGGGGCTGTTGAGCGCCGAACTCTATCAGGTGGTATTGTCCTTTTCGGTGATCAGCATGGCCCTGACGCCCTTCATCATTGCCGGGGCCCCCAGGATGGCCGATGGTCTCTGTCGCTTGCCACTGCCTGCGGCGATTAAATATGGTTTTTCAGATCAGCAGGAACCGCAGGACGAAACTCTGAATAATCATCTGGTGATCGTGGGATTTGGTGTAAACGGCCGCAATGTAGGCCGGGCCGCCGAGCTGGCCGGCATCCGCTATACGGTGATTGAGATGAATCCCGATACGGTCCGCCAGGAACGCCTCAAGGGCGAGCCTATCTTTTTCGGGGATGCCAGCCGGGACGCTGTCCTGGCAAAGGCCTGTATCGATAAGGCCCGGGTAGTGGTGGTGGCGATTCATGATGCGGCCGCCACCCGGCGGATCGTGGCGACTGCCCACCGGCTGGGACCCCGGGCGCGCCTGGTGGTGCGCACCAGATTCCTGACCGAGATGGAACCGCTCTACAGCCTGGGGGCCGACGAGGTCATCCCCGAGGAGTTTGAGACCTCGGTGGAGATCTTTACCCGGGTGCTGAATCATTATCTGATCCCGCGTAATGATATTGAACGCTTTATCACCGAGATCAGGTCTGAAGGCTATGAGATGTTCCGGCGCATATCCCGCCGGGCCAGTTCGCTGAGTGCCCTGGCTATCCCGGATGTGGAGGTGGTGGCGCTCAATATCGAGGCCGGAGCCGCCCTGGACGGGGTAAGCATCGCCGGGGCCGGACTGCGCAAAAATTACGGGGTCACGGTCATTGCGGTCAGACGCGGCGAGACAACCTTTGCCAATCCAGAGCCGGACCAGGATCTGGTCGCCGGGGACATCATGGTGGTGATGGCAACCTCGGATAAGATCAGCGGGTTCCTGCCGTTTGTGCGTCGGGAGGCATGATTTTGATTTCTGGAGAACTTATAGCGGATAGACCAGCGGGATGATCCAGATCCCGAAATTGGCGGCGGCATGCAGGGTGAAGGCGGCCCAGATGTTGCGCCGCCATTCATAGAGGCCCGCAAACAGCAAGCCTCCCACCAGCTGGACCGGTGCGATCTGGCCGTGCATGGAGGCAAAGAACAGGGCCGACATGCTGATGGCCGCTATGGCTGAAAATCTGGGCCGGATCCATTCATAGAACAGTCCCCTGAAAAAGAGCTCTTCGGCAAAGGGCGCCACCAGGCAGCTTGCCAGGAAAAATATGACCGTATTATCCACCTGGATCCTGCCGATGAGTTTGGACAGCAGGCTTATGTCAGTGACCAAGCTGCAAATCACTTCCAGCGCCATAACCAGGGCACCGAAGGCGACCGCCACTCCGGACCCGATGAAGATTTCCCTGATGATGTGCGGGGTTTTGATGCCGCAGAGATTTAGGCCCAGACCCAGGATGATTGCGGTTTCGATGATGCGGGCCATCAGGGTGTAGCTGACCGGGTGCATGGACAGGTGCGGATAGATCAGACGCAGGCTTATCTCCACCAGACAGATTGCGATTATAATCAGAAAACGCTTATCCATTGGGCACGCATCATATTGTTTCTGGTTCTTTTGTTCAAGTATTTAAATTGACGGCTTATTTCTTTCTGGTTAACATGCGGGCATGAAACGGGTGGTGATCGGCACGGCCGGACATGTTGACCATGGCAAGACATCTCTGATCAAGGCGCTGACAGGGACGGACTGTGATCGTCTCAAAGAGGAGAAGCAGCGCGGCCTGACCATTGAGCTGGGTTTTGCGGCCCTGGACCTGCCCGGCGGCGAACGGGTGGGTGTGGTGGATGTGCCCGGCCATGTCAGGTTCATCCATCACATGCTTTCCGGGGCCTCGGGCCTTGACCTGGTGCTGCTGGTGGTGGCGGCCGATGAGGGCGTCATGCCCCAGACCGTCGAGCATGTCAGGATCTGCGAATTGCTGGGCATCCGGCAGGGGGTCGTGGCCCTGACAAAAACCGATCTGGTGGATGCCGACCTGCTGGAACTGGCCCGGAGTGATGTCAGGGAATATCTTGATCAGACCTTTTTAAAGGATGCGCCGATAATCCCGGTGAGCGCCGGCAACGGCAGCGGGCTTACGGATCTGCTGGCGGCCGTTGATGCGGCGGTCGGACAGTGCGCCCAGCGTTTCAGCGGCGGACTGGCAATCCTGCCCATCGACCGGGTTTTTTCGGTCAAAGGCTTCGGTACGGTGGTGACCGGAACCTTGAACAGCGGTCAGCTGAAAGTCGGGCAGGACATGGTGGTGCTGCCGGCCGGCCGTCCGGGGCGCATCCGCAACATCCAGGTCCATGACAGTGATGTGGCGGATGCGGCGGCCGGCATGCGTACGGCGGTCAATCTCCAGGGCCTGGCGGTGGAGGATATTGCGCGCGGTCAGTGGCTGGTGCCGCCCGGGACATTGCAGCCCACCCGGGTTTTTGATGCCCGCATGGATCTGCTGGCGGAGCCCGATCGCAAAAATATCCGGGTGCATATCGGTACGGCCGAGGTGCCGGGCAGTCTGAACCTGTATGAGATTGATGATGTCAGGGTGGCCCGGATCAGACTCAGGTCTGCAGTGGTGGCGGTGCGGGGGACGCGTTTCATTGTACGCTGCGGCGGCCGGACCGTGGGGGGCGGCGAGGTGCTCAATCCCTGTCCGGTGAGACGCTTTTCTGAAGATATAATCCGGCGTCTGCTTGCCGACGAGCCTGAAGATCATCTGCGGGGGCTGGTGACGGACGCCGGCCTGGGCGGGTTGGCCCGGGCAGCTTTGCTGATAATGCTGGGCAAAAAAAACAGCCTCTATGAACCGGCCTTGAACCGGTTGCTGACCCGCGGCGAGATCATCAGGTTCGACAGTCGCAGTGATCTCTATGTGGATGCGGCCCTGGTGGAGAAACTGAAGAAACTTGTGGCGGATAAGGTGCGCGATTTTCACGGGCGGCATCCCGCAGAAACCGGTATGGGGCGCGAAGAGTTGCGTTCGGGTATTCGCGGTGATCTGGATGCCCGGCTTTTTCACCGGATCATAAGCGAGCTGCTCAAGACCGGGATTCTGGCAGAGGAAGGCCCCAGTCTGAGACTTGAGGGTTTCAGCGCCTCGCTGGCCCGCGGCGAGGACTATCTGGGAGAAAAGGCCTATGAACTGTTGCAGGCGGCCGGGCTGGAACCCCCGAAAATGCAGGTGCTGGCGCATGAACTGGAGGTCGACCGCAAGGCGCTGGAGCAGATCCTGGGTTTCATGGTGCGCTCGGGCCGGGTTGTCAGGATCGACAATGACATCTACCTGACCGACCGGAATCTGACGGGGCTCAAGGAGCGCATCAGGAACTTTATTGCTGAAAACGGCCAGATGAGTCCGACCGAGATGAAAGATGTGAGCGGCGTGAGCCGCAAATATGCCATTCCCTATATGGAATATCTTGACCGTATCCGTTTTACCGAACGCCTCGGCAATGTGCGCAAGCTGGGCAGCCGCTCGTGAAGGGGCGGGCCTATTTGCGCGGCAGGCAGCATTCCGGAAATTTGCGTTTTTCCTGCCGCTCGGCCTTGTCGAGGGCCTCTCGAAGCAGGTCATGGATCTCCTCGTCCATGCCCAGGCCGGAATAATTCTGGCTGGCCGCTTCAAGCCGTTTGGCGGCAGCTGTATATTCTCGCTTGTGCATGTAGAATTTAGCAACATAGATTTCTTTGAGGGCCAGCCTCCTGCGGGATTCATTCAGCTTGTTTTCGGCATCGGTGATGTAGGGCGAATTGGGATAGCTGCGGATGAAGTCTTCCAGAAATTTTATGGCCTGCCTGGTCTGGGTCTGGTCGCGGTCATGATCCTGCATCTGGCTGAAAAAACACAGGCCCATCCGGTAGAGGCTGTAGCCGGCCTCCACATCGGTGGGATAGAGCATGCGGAACTCATGGTAATTGGCCAGGGCCAGCTCATATTCCTTGTTGTCATAGTAGAGATCGCCCAGGGCCAGGAGGGCCTTGCGGGCCAGCTGGTCGCCGGGGTAATAGGTTCTGACCATCATATAGCGTTCAGCAGCCTTTTCCATCTTTTTGTCGGCGGCCAGGGTGTCGGCCTCGCTCATCAGATCGGCGGCCGGTTTCTTGATGGCATCATCATGGGCACAGCCACTGAGCAGTGCCAGAACAGTCAGCATTATCCAGAAATAGTTTTTTCTCATAACCAACCCTCATAAAATAAAAACCTGTCCAAGGGCAAGGATCTTGTTGGGTTGCAGCCCCGAAACATAATTTTATGTCGCGTTGGCGGTGAAAAAGATTACGGCGGAGTCGGCAAAAAATCCGGGCGGTTGCGCCAGGGCCTGGGGGACGGGACGCATTGTCCTTGCAAAAAACAAATACTTTGAATTAGATGAAGGGGTTTGTGACACCCAAAATCTAGAGGGGAGAGGTGGTTTAATGAAGAAGAAAATTGTTTTTGCAGGTTTGTTTGTTTTTTTGATGACAGGGCTCGGTGGAAACCTGATGGCCGCGGATGACGGCTCCTGGGAAAGGGTCAAGAACGCCGGCAAGCTGGTGATCGGAATCGACGATGCCTTCCCGCCGCTGGAGTTCCGCAACGAGAAGAATGAGCTGGTGGGCTTTGATATCGACGCCTCCCGCGAGCTGGGCAAACGGCTCGGGATTGAGATCGTCCATATCCCCACGGCCTGGGATGGCGTGGTGATGGCGCTGAAGGTCAAGAAATTTGACTGTGTCTGGTCCGGGATGTCCATTACGCCCGAGCGTGAAAAGGAAATCGCCTTCACCAATCCCTATATCATGGAAAAACAGGTCATGGTGGTCAAGGCCGGCAACGCCGCGATCAAGGATGTGGCTGACCTGAACAAGGCGCATACCGTGGGTGTCCAGCAGGGTTCCACCTCGGAACAGGCCCTGGCAAAGCTGGGCAAGGATTTCAAGGAGACCAAGCGCTACGACAAGAACACCTCGGCCTTCATGGATCTCAAGATCGGCCGCATTGATAATCCTTATTTGTCCCTCAGGGGGTTTTAATGTCACGGAAGGGTTGCACCAGCGGG
>CAYWBU010000110.1:0-6389 GCA_964456565.1 uncultured Bacteriovoracaceae bacterium
CAAACCGTACACAATTGTACAAAATCACCTCAAAAGACTATCCTCTGGCGTGATAATGTTTAAATTTTAAACATTATGCCGACGCACGTCAATTCAGATCTGGAATTATTTGAAATAACTACGGGGAAGGTTCTATTTAATTGCTTACCATCTGGACTAAATGCTCCCGGATATTAAAAAAATTAAATGGAACCGTCCCTTCCATTAGAACCCCCACCCAAAAAAGATTAAAATTTGACGCGCACCTATTTTTTAAGTATATCCATTGAGTTAAATCTGTTGTGGTTTTAATATGTTTGGCAAATAAAAATAAATTCAACGCGCAGCTGGGGGTGTAAAATGGACGACATGGAGAAAAAGGTAGCATCAGGATTTACATGGATATCTGAAAACTGGCGTTCGGTTGTTGTGGGATGCTTTATGGTGCTGGTTTTATTTTTTATGACTAGCCTTGGCAATCGAATCAGCGACCTTGAGCCTAATGTTTCAGCAATTGAAACCAAGATTTCAGCTGTTGAAAAAGATGCTTCAGCTATCAAAAAAGATGTTGCAGCTATTAAAGAATCGGTAGTTTATTGAAGAAAAACTGTGGGGGACAGGATTGAATTCTGCCCCCTTCTTATATAGCAGAAAGCCCTCTTAACGGCGTTGTCCTGATGTTCCCTCCGCACGCCCCGCCGATTGACAAACTCTGCCAACCGCCTAAATTATATGCAATAAAACGGAGAACGTTTAATGAAATGGACTGCGAGAATATTGCTGGTTATGGGTCTGCTGCTGGGATTTGCCGGAAGCTCCCAGGCCCGGGAACCCAGGCTGGTAATCGGGTATGCCGAATGGTTTCCCTATACCTATGAGGAGGCCGGTAAAGCCACCGGGTTTGATATTGAGATCTGTGAAGCGGTATTGCAGCGGATGGGCCTTACTGCCGAATTCAGGAAATATCCCTGGAAGCGCTGTCTGACCTACCTTGAGGATCGCCATGTGGATGCGCTGATTTCCATGCTGGTTTCACCGGAACGGGCTGTCTATACCCTGTATCCAGAAGAGGATATCAGCGTTTCGCGCGGGTCTTTTATTGTAAGGGCTGACAGTGCGATTGAGTTCGGGGGCTCCTATGAAAACCTGCGCCATACCACCGTGGGTGTGATTATGGGGTTTGCCTACGGCGCGGATTTTGCCCGGGCCGGCCTCAAGACCGATGAAACCAGCGACACCCGGAGCCTGATCAATAAACTTCTGGAGGGCCGCAATGCCGTGATCGTTGAAAATCGGATTGTGGCCGCCGCTATGGCCCGCCGGATGGGGGTGCTGGAGCGTATCCGTTTTCTGGAACCGGATTTTCTCTGCCAGAAGCTCTATGTGGGCTTTGCCCGGGGACATGCAGACCTGTGCGCGGAATTTTCGCAGGAACTGAAGGCCTTCAAAAAGACCGCGGCCTATCACAGGATCCTCGATAAATATGCCATTGACTATGCCCTGATGATCGCCGAGACCCAATAGGCCTGCGGGAGACTGCTTCGTCGCTCAGGTTTCGCGCGCTTTCAGACCGCCCTGTCCAGCCATTCCTCGTCAGCCGCGCCGATGGTTCCTGCGGGCGTGATCTCCATGGTGCGATTCGCCACCGTCCTGACCAGCTCGTGGTCATGGGACGCGAAGAGGATTACCTCGGAAAAGGCATTCATGGCCTCGTTCAGCGCGGTGATGGATTCCAGGTCGAGGTGGTTGGTGGGTTCGTCCAGGATCAGGGCGTTGGCTTCCGAGAGCATCATGCGCGCCAGCATGCAGCGCACCCTTTCGCCGCCTGAGATGACCTTGGCCTTTTTGGTGGCCTCCTCGCCGGAGAAGAGCATGCGGCCCAGGAAGCCGCGCGCGAAGCTTTCGCCCTCGGTGGCCGGGCAGAACTGGCCCATCCATTCCACTAGGTGCAGGTTGTTATCAAAGTAGGCGCCGTTCTCCATGGGGAAGTAGGCCTTCGTGATGGTGGTGCCCCAGTGTACCGTGCCGCTGTCGGGCTCCAGCTCGCCGGCCAGGATCTGGAAGAGGGTGGTCTTTGCCAGGCTGTTGCTGCCCACGAAGGCGATCTTGTCGCCGCCCTGCACGGTCAGGTTGAGGTTGTTCAGGACCGGCACGCCGTCAATCGCCTTGCAGAGGCCCTCCACCTGCAGGATGACCTTGCCGCAGGGCCGTCCGGGCTTGAAGACGATGTAGGGATATTTGCGCGACGAGACCGGCAGTTCCTCGTAGGTCAGGTTTTCCAGCAGTTTCTTGCGCGAAGTGGCCTGGCGGGCCTTGGAGGCGTTGGAGCTGAAACGCGCGATGAACTCCTTGAGCTCGGCGGCCTTTTCGGCCGCTTTCTTGTTTGCGTTCTGTGTCTGCTGCAGCACCAGCGTGCTGGCCTGGTACCAGAAATCATAGTTGCCGGCGTAGACCCGGATCTCGCCGAAATCGATGTCGGCCGTGTGGGTGCAGACCTGATTCAGGAAATGGCGGTCGTGCGAGACCACGATGACCGTGTTGTTGAAGCGGTTGAGAAAATCCTCCAGCCACATGATCGAATTGAGGTCCAGGTGGTTGGTGGGCTCGTCCAGCAGCAGCACGTCCGGGTTGCCGAAGAGGGCCTGGGCCAGCAGCACGCGCACCTTTTCGCCGCCCTCAAGCTCCCTGATCTTTTTTTGGTGCAGCTCTTCGCCGATGCCGAGACCCTTGAGCAGCACGCCCACCTCGGATTCCACCTCATAGCCGTTCATCTCGGCGAAGGCCATCTCCAGCTCGGCCGAGCGGATGCCGTCCTCGTCGGTGAATTCTGACTTGGCGTAGATCTCCTCGCGGGCCTTCATTACCGCGTAGAGTTCCTGGTGACCCATGACGACCGTGTCGAAAACGCTGTAATCATCAAAGGCGAAATGATCCTGCCGCAGCACGGCCATGCGTTCGCCGGGATTCATGGAGACGTGCCCATGGTCGGGCTCGATGTCGCCGGACAGGATCTTTAAAAAGGTCGACTTGCCCGAACCGTTGGCCCCGATCAGGCCGTAGCAGTTGCCCGGGGTGAATTTGATGTTGACGTCCTTGAAGAGGATGCGCTTGCCGTAGGCGAGTGTGATGTTGGCTGCTGTGATCATGTTGATTTTCCTTTTTTGCGGTTATCGGTGATTGTTGAATTGTCGTGCTAGCACCATCTGGTGCGGCTGGCAATAGAAATTCGGCATTGCTATTGGGCCGGGCGCGCAGGCCCTGATTTGTTTTCATGAGCGGTTACGGACGGTTGCATATATTTCAATTTGATAATATATTGAGCGGACTTTCGGGAACATTCCCGCTGGATTAACCGGTCTGTATTCAATAAGGGAGGACCCATGGGCGGACGCTCCGCTATCCTTAAGGAACTCGGTGAACTGGTTGAGCGCGAAGTGGTTGATGCCGCAACCGCTGAACGGATTCGCCATCATTATGCGCAGAAAAGTCCCGGCCGCAACACGCTCCTGCTGGTCTTCGGGGTGCTGGGCGCACTGCTGATCGGGCTGGGGATCGTGCTGCTGCTGGCGCATAACTGGCATGCGATCTCGCGCCCGCTGCGGACCGTGATCGCGCTGCTGCCGCTGCTGGCGGGGCAGGGTCTGGCCGCTTATGCCGTCATGCGCCGGCCGGATTCGGCGGCCTGGCGCGAAAGTTCGGCCATCTTTGTCAGCCTGGCGCTGCTGGCGGCCCTTGCCCTGGTCTCCCAGACCTACCACATCCACAATGACCTGGATGTCTTCCTGCTGCTGTGGCTGCTGCCGACCCTGCCACTGGTCTATCTGGTTTCGGCTACGGCCCCGGCCATGATCTATGTGATCGGGATCGCCGGCTGGTGTCTGGCGGCCCTGGATAATCGGCATGAGGCACTCTGGTTCTGGCCGCTGTGGGTCATGGTGCTGCCTCATCTCTACCAGTGCCGCCGGTCAAATCGCGGGCTGCTGCTGGGCTGGCTTGTGGCGGCGAGCGGTATGGTAGGCCTGTTCGCCTTTGAGCAGATAGGCGAGATCCTGCTGACGGCGGCCGGGACCTATGCGGCCGTTATCTATCTGGCAGGCAAAAATTCCAACCCGGCCGGCCGGGCGTTTGCCCAGATCGGTTTTACGGTGCTGCTGGGGCTGGCCTATCTGTTTTCATTTCAAAAGCCATGGGAGCCCATGGGGCAACAGATGATGAAGGCCGGTTTTGCGGAATATGCCCTGCTGGCGGTTCTGGGCTGTACCTGGGCCGGACTGCTGCTGGGACGCTTCAAACGGCTTGATCCGGCCGCGATCCTGGCCGCCGGGCTGCCGCTGCTCATCTGGCCCGTGCTTTTGGGGTTGACGGCGCACCAGTCACAGCTGATGGCCCTGCTGGTCAACATCTACCTGCTGGCCCTGGGACTGCTGGTGCTGCGGGAAGGCTTGCGGCACGGCGGCATCGGTACGGTCAATCTGGGGATGCTGATCCTCTGCGGGCAGATCATTGTGCGGTTTTTCGATGCGGATCTCAGTTTTATGACGCGCGGCCTTGCCTTCATCGCCATGGGGCTGTTGTTCCTGCTGGCCAATCTCTATCTGGTGCGAAGGAGGGCCTGATATGGCGAAACGTAATTTCCTGATAGCCTTTGTGGTCCTGGCGGTTGTGCAGCTGGCGGTGCCGCTCAGTCTGGCCGTGCGGCACGAGCTGAATCTGGATGCGGGCCGGCAGTACCGTTTCCGCACCGCGGCGGTTGATCCGGCCGATATCTTTCGCGGGCGCTATGTGACGCTCGCGGTGCGGCCCACCATGGGGCGCCTCTCGGATGCCAAGGAATGTCAGCGCGGGATGCGGCTCTACGCCAGCCTTGGAACCGATAAAGAAGGTTTTGCAACCATCAGCCGGCTGACGGTCAGGCGGCCTTCGGCCGGCGACTATGTCCGGGTGACGGCCCGCAATACGGACTGCACCAACCTGGTTGTTGTCTGGCCTTTTGAACGTTATTACATGGATGAAGATCTGGCGCCGCAAGCCGAACAGGTCTACCGACGGCATGCGCGCCGCGGCCATGAAGATGCCTTTATCACCGTGCGCATCAAGGACGGTCGGGCCACGCTGGAAGACCTTTATATCGGCGGAGAGAAGATTCACGATTTTCTGCGGAACGCGCGTTGATCGTGCAAGCAGCCTGGTTTTTCGGCTTTCTGCAAGCTGTAATTGACAAGGAGATTCTTTCCCCTAATTTAGACTGAAGAGTGTCCAATAACTGGGGTTCCGGGGCCGGCTGATGAAGCTTTTCGGAAAAAAGATTTCAATTATCTGCATGCTGCTGGTGTTGGGGTCATTCGCGAGTAGTCATGCCGCAGGTACCCACCTGAATATCGTCTACACCGACTGGTTTCCCTATACCTATGAGGAGGACGGCCGGGCCGCCGGATTTGAGATCGATACCTGCCGGATGGTGCTGGACCGCATGGGCATCGCGGCCGAATTCAAGATGTATCCCTGGAAACGCTGCCTGGCATATCTGGAGGCCGGGCGTGTGGATGCCATTATATCCATGCTGTATACGCCAGCAAGGGCTGTATTTGCCTATTTCCCCTATGAGAGCATCAGCATTTCGCGGACAGTTTTTTTTACGACTACCGACAATCCCCTGCAGTTTGACGGGACCTATGGGGCGCTTAAGAACACTAAGGTCGGGGTCGTCATGGGATTTGACTACGGGGAAGACTTTGCCCGGGCCAACCTCAACATTGATGAGGCCCGCGATGTCCAGGCGCTGATCATAAAACTGCTGGAAGGCCGGAATGATCTGGTTGCCGAGAACCGGATTGTGGCGGAAGCCGCGGCCCGCAGGATGGGCGTGCTGGATCGCCTGCGGTTCCTGGAGCCGCCGATTCACAGCCACTACCTCTATGTGGGTTTTTCCCGGGTCAGGGGGCATGAACATCTATGCGCCGATTTTTCGCGAAAGCTGACCGAATTTAAGAAAACCGCGGCTTATCAGGCAATTCTTGAAAAATATAGCATTGATTATTCCATGATGACGGTCCACCCCGCCGAGTATTCAGATTGAACCCGCTTTAATGCCTGAACCCCAGCCATCTGCCGTCCCAGCAGGCCGCCGGGAGCAGTCCGGGCGGGTCATGCCAGTTCTCAGTGGCAAAGGCGCGGTATCCGACCCGCTGGACAACCTTTGACCAGTCGGCTGTCCCGGCATCAAAGCCGGGGTTGCGGGGATCAAACCGGCGGTTGTTGGGGTCAAGGTAGATGATTTCAGCGCTTTGTCGGTCATAGCCGATTATCACCAGATAGTGACCGGCAAACCAGCCCGGACGCCGCAGGTGGACCAGGACCGGGGTATTTTTCTCCAGAAGTGGGGGGCCGAAGGCAAAGGCAAGATCGTCGAT
>CAYWBU010000110.1:6399-8404 GCA_964456565.1 uncultured Bacteriovoracaceae bacterium
GGTGTTTGTCTCCAGAAGGGGGATAATGTCACGGGCAAGGATTGCCTGGCGTTTGGTCCTGTCGGCGGTCCTGGGATTGGAGCGCATGACGCTGTAGAAGGGCCGGGAGTCTTTTTGCATACTGGTGACGGCCTTTTCAAGCTGCGACCAGCGGGTGCCGCTGCCGCGCCCCAGGTTCCCGATGTAGGTCGCCATCTTTGAGGACCTTTCGAGGACCGGCTTGCCGGTTGCCGGAATGGTCTCTGTGAGATCAATATTGTCCGGTCCGCTTTCATGGTCGCCCAGATATTTGAAGATCATGTAGAAGGCCGTGGGTCCGCACAGGGCCGGTCCCTGGTGCACATAGAAGTCCTGCGGGTTATGGCGGATAACCTCCCAGGGCTGGATGGCGAGCACATTTGCAGGAACGGCCGTCATAAGAAGAGCGGCTGAAATAAAGATAATCGGTTTTAAACGCATGAATCCGGACCCCTGCCGATGCTGCCGGATAGCTTGAAATAATGGCCCAGAACTTCATCCACGACCCGGATCTGTCTGGTATTCCCGCTCCTGAACGGATTGAGGCCCGGCCGGGCGGCCCTGAGATAGGGCCTGATGATATCGGTAAAGATATTGATCTTGCGGATGCCGCAGTCCACGGCCTGCCGGAGATTATCCGTCCCGGTGCCGGAGGCTCCGTGCAGCACCAGCGGGATGTCCACTGCGGCCCGGATCATCTCCAGGCGTTCAAAGTCGATTTTGGGGGTGCCCCGGTACTGCCCGTGGCTGGTACCGACGGAGACCGCCAGGGCATCGATTGCGGTTTCTGCTGCAAAATAGCGGGCCTGGTCCGGATCGGTCAGGCGGCTCGCATCACTCCGGCCTTCAAGGCCGGAGCGGTTGGAACCAACATGGCCGATCTCGGCCTCCACGCTGACCCCGGCTCTTTGGGCGGCCCTGACCACTGCGGCGGTCATGTTGAGGTTCTGTTCCAGGCTGTGGCTGCTGGCATCGATCATCACGCTGGTGAAGCCGGCCTCGATGGCCTTGATGCAGGTGGTCACATCTCTGCCGTGATCAAGGTGCAGACAGATCGGGATGGCCGTATCTTCGCAGAGGGAGCGCAGTTTTGCTGTCCATCTCCTGAAATGTCTGAAAGAATCAAGGGGCAGGGGCGGATAGCTGGCAATCAGCGGGGCCTGGTATCTTTCGGCCGCGGCCAGGTAGTGGCGCAGCATGCCGGCCGTCAGGAAGTCCGGCGCAATCACGGCATAGCTGTCCGCGGGTCTGAGAATCTCGGCCAAAGTCACCAGCATGGATTATTCATACTGTTTATGTGATCCGCTTGTCAAAGCAGCTCTTGCTGATTTGCACGATTTAACATCCGCCCTTTTTCTGGTATGTTACCCGGCATGGCGCTCAGAGTTTATTCATCCAACCGCATGGAACTGCTGGCAGGTGAACTGGCAACGGTGATGCGGGAACCCTTAGGCAATGTCTTTGCCCCGGAAATCATCGTGGTGCAGAGCCGGGGCATGGACCGCTGGCTCTCCATGCAGCTGGCCGGAAGCCACGGGGTCTGCGCCAACTGCCGCTTTCCTTTTCCGAATGCCCTGCTGGACGAGCTGTTCGCTGCGGATGAAAATGAAATCTTTGCGCGCGAGGTCATGGCCCTCAAGCTCATGCAGGCCCTGCCGGAAGAGTGCCGCAAACCTGAATTTGCTGCGGTCAGGCATTACCTGGAACAGGATGCCGGCGGCCTCAGACTCTACCAGCTGGCGCGCGGCCTGGCGGACACCTATGACCAGGACCTGATCTTCAGGCCCGAGATGCTTGCGGCCTGGGAAGACCATAAGCTGCTGTACGCGGGCGCTGAGAGCGGGCTGGAGGCCTGGCAGGCCGAACTGTGGCGCATGCTCTGCGAGGGGCACGCCGCCGAGCATCGCGCCGCCCGGGCCGCAGGTTTTCTGCAAAAGATTGCAGGGGCGACCCTGCCCGAGCGCATCAACCTCTTCGGCATCACCTA
>CAYWBU010000111.1:0-3994 GCA_964456565.1 uncultured Bacteriovoracaceae bacterium
CCGCAGTCCCGCGCAGCTGGGTGACAATCTCGTGGATCTGCCCCAGACCGGAGGCCCCGATGGGGTGCCCGCGCGATTCGAGCCCCCCGCTGGTGTTGACCGGAATGCGTCCCCCCAGCCGGGTGGCTCCGCTTGCGGCCAATTCTCCACCCTGCCCGACTTTACAGAAGCCCAGGTTTTCAGTCTGGTGCAGTTCGCCGTAGGCCGTGGCGTCATGCACTTCGGCGAGATGCATATCTGCCGGTCCCATGCCGGCGATTTCATAGGCCTGGCGTGCCAGGCGTTTGCCCAGGTCCGGTTCATCCATGGAACGGGCCCGGCCCGAGCCGAGCACGGAGGCCGAGATCCTGACGGCCTGGGAGGTGAGCCCCAGGCGCCGGACGGTTTTTTCATCACACAGGATGGCGCTGGCCGCGCCGTCGCCCACCGGCGCGCACATGGAACGCGTCAGGGGCCAGGTTACGATGCGGTCGGCCAGGACCTCTTCGGGGGAGACCGTAAACTGGTACTGGGCATTGGGGTTCATGGTGGAGTGAAAATGATTCTTGGACGCGATCAATGCCAGCTGTTCGATGGTGGTGCCGTAGCGGCGCATATGTTTGCGGGCCTCATAACCGTAGACATCCATGAAGGGTGAATGGTCCCCGGTGCCCAGGGCCCTTAGTTTCTTCAGGACGTCATAACCCATGCTCTCGCCGATGCGGATGCCCACCACAGTCGAATCGCGCAGTTCCCGCAGGCGCTGTTTGACGGTAAGTTTCTTTGCCTTGGACGGAGATCTGCGGCCATATTTTTCCAGATGGGCCTTGATGGCGGCCTCTTCATCGGCGCTCAGGGCGAAGTCGGGCAGGTTATCCACCAGGGAGCTGAAATTGCCCACATCCAGCCCGGTCAGAAATCCCGAGAAGACCAGAAAACGGTTGCGGTCATAGATCTTTTCGGCCCCCACGGCCATGGTGATGTCATAAAGACCGCTGGCAACCCCCAGCCAGGCATGGTGCAGGGCAGTTGAACCGCCGGCACAGGCATTTTCCACATTGGTCATGGGAATGGTATCGATCCCCAGGGGCCGAAGTGCCACCTGGGCCCGGATACAGACCTGGCGGCGGTATTCGCCCCAGGCCGAATTGGCGAACCAGAGGGCCTGGATAGCTCTCTTGTCCAGGCCGGCCTCTTTGAGGCAGGGCGTTACAGTCATGGCTGTAAGATCGGGGATGGTGCGGTCCAGATGTTTGCCGAATTTGGTGGTATGGGCTGCGATGATGTAGACATCCCGCATGATAATTCCTCCTCAAAATTGCAAAATAAAACCCTGCTGTTCTTCAAAAAAAGCCAATATATCAGAGAATTTCATGGTTTTGAAGGATTTGCTGCAGGGCCTGCAGGGCCGGGCTGTCAGAGGCGATCTCCAGGATCGGGCGGCCCTTAAGGTCCAGCTCGCCGATGTTTTGGTCGGCAGGGACGGTCCCGAACGATTCAAGCCCGGCATCTGTCAGCTGCTGACAGAGCGACCCGGCCGCCTGCTCAACGCGGTTGAAGATTATGCCGGTTTTCTGCGGCTGCATCTGGGGGATGCGTTCGATCAGGCCGGCGATCATAATGGAGGTTTTGACCCCGCGCATGGTGTTGTCGGTGATGATCAGCGGATAGTCCACCGATTCCACTACCTGGCGGTTGACCTGTTCTATTCCGGCCTCGGCATCGATGATGATCCAGTCATACTGGGAAGCCATGGCCGCGATGGTGCTGCGCAGCAGGCTGTTGATGGGGCAGTAGCACCCCAGGCTGTCGGTCTGGCCCATGACCAGCAGGCCGTAATTGCCGGTATCATAGAGGGCCTCCAGCAGCAGATAGTCCACCATGTCGCCGAGACGGGCCTTTTCCTCGGCGGAAGAGCTGATTTTGGCCTGGCGGATGATTTCGATCCGGGCCTCGCCGATGGTCTTGTAGCCTGAAGCATCCAGGGCACAGCTCAGGCCCATGGCCGGATCGGCATCCACAAACAGGACGCGCAGGCCCTTTTCGATCAGCAGCCTGCCGGTAAGGGCGGCCACGGCAGTCTTGCCCACGCCGCCTTTGCCCAGACAGGCAATCACCTTGGGTTCATTCATTTTTATCACTCCTTCGTCGGCCGGCAACAACTTCGCGGATGGTGTCGCAGGCGGGTTTTTCAGGGCAGCTTTCGCAGCTGAAGTCCGTGCAGTCCAGAGTCCCGTCGGCGGCCAGGGTCAGCTTGTGGTTTTCACGGGTGACAATGGCAGTCATTTTTTCAATGGCTGTCAGTTCGTCGATCAGGGCCGGGTTATCGGCCGCCAGGACAACACGGATATTTGCAAGCTGGGGAAAGCTTTTGCGGTAGGCCGTAATCAGGATCTGTCCCAGGGATGCCAGGTTAAAGTCGTTATTAAGCAGTTCATGGCTGATTCTGATCCAGAGCTTGCCGGGGATGCTGCGGGCCATGTAGCCCGGAAGCCGGTTGGACAGGTTTTTGATGGCCTGGAAATTGGGGGCGGTGGGGTCGGTTTCGGCATCGATTTCAAGGAGTATCAGCATTGCCATGCCCACCGGGCCCGGTGCGGCGGTCTTTAAATCCGGACCGCAGTGCCAGATGCAATCGCCGTCCGGCAGGGGCTGGCGGGTCCAGAGCAGGGCGCTGGCGGTGGGGTGTTTGGGTGAGCCGATCTCAAGGGCGCAGGCCCCGGCGGTCACAATCACCGGACGGCGGCTGCCGGCCGGGTTGAGCCCCAGGCGCCGGGCCGTTTCCCCGCCGTCATAGGGGGTTTGGTGGAAATCATGGGAACGCATGATTTCCTCGACCCTGCGGATCAGGGGCAGGTGATCGCTGATCTCAGCAGCCACGGGTGCGTTCCTTTCTGGGATAGAGACCGCCGCCGGCAATGATGGCCGCACCGAAGGCGGCGGTCAGCTGCGGATCCTGCGGCAGTTTTCTGATGGTGCGGCCGGTCGAGGATTCAAGGGCCGTAACAAAGGCGTCCACGCGGGCCAGGCCGCCGCAGATGGCGATTTCGCCCTGGGGATCCAGCCCGTCCAGCAGGGTTTGGGTCTTGGAGGCTACCGAATTTACAACTCCGGCGAGGATGTCGGAACTCCCGACGCCGGCATTGACCTGACTGATGACCTCGCTTTCGGCAAAGACCGCACAGCTGCTGCTGATCTGGAAGGGGCTGGCGGCCTGGCGGCAGTGGTTCGATATGGCATCGAAATCCACTCCCAGCGAGGTGCTGATCATTTCCAGAAATCTGCCGCTGCCGGCGGCGCACTTTTCGTTGATGCTGCTGTCTGCGGGGAATCCGTGATCATCCAGGGTCATAACCCGGATGAACATACCGCCGGCATCAATGATACAACGGATATCAGGATTGAGGGTGTGGGCCCCGCGGGCGATACAGACCGGTTCGTTGAGTTTGAAGGCGGCCTGGGTTGCAAGGTGGCCGCCATAGCCGGTGGCAATGATTTTTTTGATCGAGCGGGGCCTGAGCCGCCGGCCGCTGTTCTGGCAGGCCTGGGCTACGGCGGCCGTCATGGTTTTTTTGTAAAGCCGGTCAAAGCGCCCGCCCATTTCCTGGCAGGCCTGTCCCAGCAGGGTTTTATCCTCCACCAGGCAGATCTTCAGGAATCTGGTGCCCACGTCCACGCCCGCCGTGATCATGCTAGATCCCCTTTCTCGGCCCGGGCGGCAAAGAGGGCCGCGCCCAGGGCCCCCATGATCTGGGGGTCATGGTTGAGGTGCCTGAATTTTGTGTGCATCTGTTTTTCGAGCCGCCTGACCACGCCCCTGTTCTTGGAGACTCCGCCGCTGATGCAGATCGGGGTTTCTACTGTGACCGCCCGGGCCAGGGACGCCACCCGCCGGGCAACGGCATCGGCCACCCCGCAGGCGATGTGGCGGGGAGCCTTACGGCGGTAGATGGCCTCCAGGACTTCCAGTTCCATGAAGATACTGCATTTGTTGGAAATTTCGATCGGGCGCCGC
>CAYWBU010000111.1:4004-8352 GCA_964456565.1 uncultured Bacteriovoracaceae bacterium
AGTTCGCTCAGTGACAGTCCGAGGGTCTTGGCCAGCATCTCCAGTGAGCGGCCGGTGCCGGCCGCGCATTTGTCGTTCATGATAAAGTCGCTGACCCTGCCGGCATGATCGACAGCAATGATCTTGCAGTCCTGACCGCCGATATCGATGATGGTGCGGATGGATCTGTCGGAATGGAAGGCACCCAGGGCATGACAGGCGATTTCGCTCTTGTGCAGGCGCGCAAAGGGGATTGCATGGCGGCCGTAGCCGGTGGCGCAGATCGGGCCGATTTTTTCGAAATCCAGACCCAGCCTGCTGCACAGGCTCTGCATGACTGCCGTGGCCGACTGTTCGGCGCTCGGAAGTACGCCGATGATCTCGCTGCCCAGGATCTGATGATCCTCAAGGATGACCGCCTTGGCAGTCAGCGAGCCGACATCACAGCCGGCGTAAAGCATCTTTTCCCCATGTTTTCATTGAAACAGCCCTGTTCATAACAGTCTTTTATTGTAAAGCAATGCGGGTTGATGATAAATGAATATTAAAATTTTTGAAATATTTTTACATAGATGCGGTTGTAATAAACCTGTTTTTAATGCAAAGAGGATGGTCATGTCACGGAAAGGGAAACGGCTGAAGCCGTATAAGCTGCTGAGATTCAATATCTACCACCGGCTGAATCTGCTCTACTATGCCCTGCTGTTTCCGCGGACCGCCCGCCTGGGGCTGTTTCTGCTGCGGCCGTTTTTTGAAAAACGGCAGACCTTTCTGAACCGCACCTGGCGTCACGGTATCCTGACTTTTGGCGGCGGGCTGACGCATGCCATGGAGATGAAGGCCATGCGTTACGGCGCCAAGGCCCTGCGCGACAGCATGAAGGATGCCATTCGGGCCGAGCGCCGGGGTGATCCGGTGGTCTGGGTCGAGTGGATCCTGACGGCCGAGATATTGGAGGCCTTCGGGGTGGCCTCGTTCAATCCCGAAACCCTGAATATCTTCGGCAATACCTATGGCGATGAATATCCGCCGTTGCTGATTGCCGAGGCCGAGGCCGCCGGCATTCCGGTGGAAAACTGTTCGGCGGTCAAGCTGAGTGTCGGGTCCTACCTGCTGAAACAGATCCCCGATCCCACCCTGATCATTTCGGCTTCGCATCCCTGTGATTCCAGTATTTCGGTCTACCAGTCCCTCGAGAACCTGACCGGGGCCGAAAATTTTGCCTTTGACACCCCCTATTGGAAGGATGATGACTCCTATGCCTATTTTGAGGAGAACACCTGGGATCTGATCCGGTTTCTGGAAGAGAAGCTGGATCGCAGGATTGACTGGGACAAGCTGCGCGAGGTGCTGGAACGCGTCAATCAGATCAACTACTATCTGGGCGAGATCTGCGAGATGAACCGCGCCATCCCCTGTCCGGGCACCATGATCTCGCTGCTGTATGCCTGGGTTATCCGCGAGGTGGCGGTGCGCAATCAGGAAGCGGTGGATCTGGCGCGCGGACTGTACGAGGTGACCCGCAAAAGGTTCGAGGCCGGCAAGGGGGTGGTCAAAAAAGAAAATGTAAGGGTGCTGATGTGGTTCCCGCCCATCGGATTTTTCACCTATATCTTTAAATGGATGGAAGAGGAGTTCGGTGCGGTGGTGGTGGCCGATTTTATCGGACATATCGCCACCTTCGGCATCGATACAACCTCGCCCGAGACCATGGTGCGCGATCTGGCCAGGACCCAGATGCACCTGGGCATGGGCCGGCAGTGTCACGGGCCGGTGGAATTTCTGACCGGTGAGATGGAGAAACTGATCGATGACTATTCGGCCGACTGTGTGATCTTCATGGGGCACAACGGCTGCAAGCACGGCTGGGCCGTGCTGAAGATCCTCAAGGATTTTCTGCGCCAGAAAGGTGTCCCGACCCTCTTCCTGGAGCTGGACATCATGGACCGGCGCTACAAATCGGAGCAGGATATTCGTGATGAGATCCGCGATTTCTACCGGAGTCACGGATGGGCCTAGTCGTGTTTGACGAGATCCGGACCCTGGCCGCAAGGGATCACAACCCCTACCTGGCGGCAGCCGCCAAGGCGGGGAGGCCCGTCATGGGCTATTTCTGTTCCTATATCCCCGAGGAGATCATCCATGCCGCCGGATTTGTGCCCTACCGTATGCGCGCGGTGGGCAGCCGCGGCACCACCAGGGGCGATGTCTATTACTCGGCCCTCAACTGCACCTTTGTGCGCCACTGTTTCGACAAGGCCTTGAACGGCGACTTTGCCTTCCTGGACGGCATCATCTTCATGAACGGCTGCGACCATACCCGGCGCATGTATGACAACTGGCGGCATGCCGGGATCGATCCGCAGTTCCGCCATATGTTCGTGGCCCCGCACAAGATCGGCGAGACCGCCCGGCGGCGTTATGCCAACGAGATGCTGAAACTGATGGATGCCATCCAGAAAGATTTTGGGGTTGCGATTACGCCCGAAAAACTTGGCGAGTCCATCAGTCTTTATAACCGCAGGCGCGCATTGCTGGGACAGATCCAGACCTTGCGTCAGCGGAGGGATGTTCCCATCCGCGGCAGCGAGATGCTGGCTTTGATGCTGGCAATCAGCGCCATGCCGGTGGAGGATGCCATCGGTCTGCTGGAAAGGGTCCTGGCCGCACTTTCGGACCGCTGTGTTTCCAGGGAGAGCGACCTTCGAATCTATGTGGCGGCCGGCTGTATCGAGGAGCTGGATCATCTGGAGATGATCGAAAATGCCGGAGCCGTGATCGTGGCCGACAATATCTGTCTGGGCCAGAAACATGCCGGAGAACCGGTCGGCCCGGGTGATCCGGTGCAGGCCCTGAGTGTGCGTTATCTTAATCAGCTGTCCTGTCCGCGCATGATGAACGATCAGCGCGGACGCCTGGCTCATCTGCATGCGGTGATGCGCGATTATGCTATCGCTGCCGTGGTGGCTGAAAAACTTAAATTCTGCGACCTGTGGGGCGGAGAACTGTTCATCCTGCGCCAGGAGGCCAAAAAGATCGGATTTCCGATTCTGCCATTGGAGCGCGAACTCTATGGCGGGGGTACCGGCCAGCTGCGCACGCGGCTGGAGGCCTTTTTTGAGCAGGTGCGGAATTAGTCTGAAAGAGGGGGAGGGATTATGCAGCAGGCTTATGAATATATAGTTGTCGGGTCGGGACCCGGCGGAGCGCCGGTAGCCCATGATCTGGCCCGGGCCGGCAAAAAGGTGCTCCTGCTGGAACGCGGGGCCTATCACCGCCGTTGGCTGGGGTTTCCTTTCGGGATGCGGGTGTCGGAACGCTTTTTCATGTTTAACCGCTCCAAGGAGGGGGTCATCATGGAACGCGGCCTGACCGTGGGCGGATCATCCATGATCTACCAGGGCAACGTCTTTGAACCCACGGAGGCCTTTATCGCCAAAATGGGGATTGATTTCAGGCCGGAGGCGGCCGAAATCAAGCGCGAGATCGGGGTGAGGACCCTGCCGGAAAGGTTTTACAACCGCAACGGCCATAACGGTCTGCAGCGTCTGCTGGAGGCGGCCGAGGCCCTGGGGACGCCCTTTGAGGCCCAGGAAAAATTTGTCGACCCCGACAAATGTAAGATCGGCTGCGACTGGTGCATGCTGGGCTGTCCACATGATGCCAAATGGACCACCCGCCGGCTGGTGGATGATGCCCTGGAAAGATATCCGGACAACTTTGAGCTGCGGGTCTCATCCCCGGTGGATACTATTATCATGAACGGGACCAAGGCCATCGGCGTGCGGCTGAAAAACGGCGAGCAGATCCTGGCCGATAAAATTATTCTGGCCGCCGGCGGCATCGGGTCCCCGGCCATCCTGCTGCGCTCCGGCGTTAAAAATGTGGGCCAGCGCTTCTTCATGGACCCCATGACCGTGCTCTACGGTATCAGCCGGCATGCCGAGGGCGGGCAGTGGGGCGAACAGACCTTCAGTCATGCCATCGAGTCCTACGGGACCAGCGACGGCTTCATGATCGGCAACAATGCGGCCTTCGGGACCTTCTGTGTCATGACCATGCTGCGGCCCAGGGTCATAATGGATAATATCTACAAGGCCCCGCTGATGCGGCGCGGCATGGGGCTCTTTGTCAAGCTGGCCGAGGACGATCAGGGCGAGATCTATGCCAATGAACGCACCAGCAAGCCCATGACTGCCAATGACCACCGGCGTATGGACCGGGGAGTGGATGTGGCGCGCGAGGTCATGGTCAGGGCCGGAGCCAAAGAGTCGAGTATCTCGGAGCTCAGGAGGGCCGGCGGCCATCCCGGCGGTACGAGCGAGAACGGCAAACTGGCCGGCCGGGATTTTTCCAGCGAATTTGAGAA
>CAYWBU010000112.1:0-8339 GCA_964456565.1 uncultured Bacteriovoracaceae bacterium
GTTGTTCCGTTGATCCGCTAAAAACTTTCAGCCCTTATTTCAGCCATGGCAGAAAAACCGGTTTTCCGGCGGAGCCAGGGGGGGCGGACCGCCGGAAAACCGGGTCGAAAAAACTATCCGAGCTTGAGCAGGGAGGTCAGCAGCGGCGCCACCTTGACCCCGGCGATCACGAACAGCGCCACCACCAGGGTTTCAACCCCGGCCTTGAGGCTCAGGCCACCCATCATCAGGGCCGCCCCCAGATCGGTGGCCACGCAGAAGATCAGGGCCCCGGTGACGCCCCAGCGCCCGAAAACCGCCACCATCAGCATGATCAACGGCAGGGCGATCAAGGTTCCCAGCACCGCGGTGGTCATCACCGGCACCTGGGCATGCCGGCTGATGATATGGACAATTCCGGCCATCCGCGGACAGATCACAAAAAATGAAAAACCCAGGGACGCCAGTATCAATTCCTTAGACATAAAATCTTCCTTTCGATATCAAAGTACGGCCAGCGATGCGGCCATCACCAGCATTCCCACCAGCACCCCGCTGATAACCGTATGCCCGCTGCCGCAGCGGTGTGCCGTGGGCAGCAGTTCATCCAGGGCGATATAGACCATGATCCCGGCCACAAAGGCCAGCATCCCCGCCAGCAGGGCCTCGCTCAGAAACGGCATTAGTATCAGCCAGCCCAGCAAGGCGCCCAGCGGTTCGGCCAGACCGGAAACAAACGACCAGCCGAAGGCCTTGGACCGGTTGCCCGTGGCATAGTAGATCGGCATGGAGACCGCGATGCCCTCGGGGATATTGTGCAGGGCTATGGCCAGTCCCACGATTATGCCGCTGCGCAGATCACCGAGAGCCGTGCCGAAAGTGGCCAGGCCTTCGGGAAAATTGTGCACCGCCAGTACAACGGCGCTGAAGATGCCGGTACGCATCAGGTTCTGTTTATCTTCATCAAGCCCGTGATGGGGGTTGCGCGCATTGGGCGTCAGCAGATCAATCAGCCCCACCAGAACCGCACCGCCGAAAAAGGCCAACAGGACCCGGGCCTGGGACAAAACCTCAAAGGCCGCCGGCAGCAGTTCCATGAACGATACATAGACCATGACCCCGGCCGAGAGTCCCAGGGCAAAGGAAAGCCAGCTCATGCGCGGCCGGCGGATGAACCAGGCAATGCTGCTGCCGATTCCGGTCGAGAGCCCGGCCAGAAGCGTCAGACAAAAAGCGGGCATCAGATTTTCAGCAAGCATAGTGTTATCCCTTCACCCCAAGATAGTTAGATGATACTAACAACCCTGTCAAGCATAAAGTTAGCCACATAAAACTATCTTGACTTTCCCGAAACAGGACTAGAACTTATAGCATTCCACCAGGCGGCGTTCAGTCTCACCTTCGACCCGCACCACCACTTCCACATGGTCGGCGATGGTGGAATTTTTAAGCTTATTGCGCAGCAGCTCGTCCACCTGGAAGATCCCGGCCGAATTGGCAAGCGTGATCAGCAGCCTGACCGGCCGCTCATCGCCGGCTTCGATATCCACCGAGTCAACCGCCTTGGCCGAGACCGAATGGATATTGACATTGCCACTCTCAAACGGGATGCGGGAACGGCCCTCGCTCATATCCAGGGCATCGGCCACCTTGATCACCCCGGCCTCAATCGTCAGACAGGTCTCTTTGGCATTGTGGGCCACAATGGCATGCAGCACCTCGGCCGTAATGATGGTGATCTGCGGCTCCGCATAGATATCCGCCAGCAGTTCCCGACACTTGACATAGGCCAGCCACAGGCTGTGACGCTCATGGTCATGCCGGTGAACCGCGATGCCCACATCATGCAGGCAGGCTGCCAGGACCACAATCATCTCGGCATCTTCGGCCTCCAGGTCATAGTGCGCCACCACACTGGGCTCGACCCCGCCCTTGACCAGCAGCCGCTGGATACGCAAGGCGGCATTGGCCACAATTTGAATATGAATCTCGCCGTGGTCGCTGATGCCACTGCGGTCCACGGCATTGACATTGGCGCATTTCCACAGCTGCAGAAGCTCGGCATTGGAGTTGATGGCCTTCAGCAGCTGTTTCAGTTTTTCATTCTTCTTGAGCGGAACATGTAATCCCATAATTCACCTGCTTAATAATTAAAAATCTTTCAATGAGTTAATCATTAACTTATACTAAGCACCGATCTTATCAAAGACAAACCATAATTGATAAATATGAAGATATGATAAATTTGCACTGCCGCAATCATTCAGCAGCCAGCAGCAAAAAGGAGAAACCATGCAACAAAACAGAGCCTTTCAGGACTGTTATCCCGATGAACTGAGTCACTGCTACGGCTGCGGCCGCCTCAACGAGCACGGCCTGCAGATCAAGAGCTACTGGGACGGCGATGAAGCCGTGGCCCGCTACACCCCGCAAGCCTACCACATGGCCATGCCCGGATTTGTCTACGGCGGTCTGATCGCATCCTTAATCGACTGCCACAGCACCGGCACCGCAGCCGCGGCTCTGTGCCGCGAGCAGGCCATCGACCTCGACTGTCAGACCGCGCCCAGATTTGTCACGGCCTCCCTCAAGGTGGACTACCTTAAACCGACCCCGCTGGGCTGTGAACTGACCCTGCGTTCAAAGATAACCGAGATCAAGGGCCGCAAGATGATCGTGGAAACCTCCCTGAGAGCCGGCGATACAGAATGCGCCCGCGGGCAGGTGGTGGCGGTCAGGATGCCGGATACCATGGATCCAGGGGGCAGTTAGGCGCCCGGCCCTATTGACGAAAAGGAACGTTCTGCTATATTGCGGGCCAAACAGCTGCTGGAGTGACTATGAAAGACTACCTCGCAAGAGCAATCACCACCGATGGCCGCATCCGGGGCCTGGCCTGCATCACCACCGACCTGACCGGCAGGGCCGCCGGGCTGCACCAGACCTGCCCGACCGTGAGCGCCGCCCTGGGCCGCGCCCTGACCGGCGGGACTCTGATGGGCGCCCTGCTGGATGACGAGCAGCGCGTGGCGCTCAAATTTGAAGGCAGCGGACCCATGCATAAAATCCTGGTGGAAGCCGACAGCCGCGGCAATGTCAGGGGCTATCCCGGCCAGGTGGTGGTCAACCTGCCGCCGAACGCGGCCGGCAAGCTGGATGTTTCCGGCGCCCTGGGACGCGCCGGGTTCCTGACTGTAACCAAGGATCTAAGACTCAAGGAACCCTACCAGGGCACGGTTGAACTCTATTCCGGCGAGATCGCCGAGGATATCGCCTATTATTTCAGCGAGTCCGAACAGATCCCTTCAGCCGTGGGCCTGGGCGTCTTTGTGAATGCCGACAATACGATCGAAGCCGCCGGCGGATTCCTGATCCAGTCCATGCCGCCGTCCGACGAAAACATGCTCGACGAACTGGCCGGACGCATCAGCGCAATGGCCCCGGTAACCCAAATGATCAAAGACGGCAAAGACCCCGAAGCCATCCTGGCCGCCATCTTTGCCGAGATTCCCTACCGCATCCTGGAGACCAGGCCGCTGGATCTGCGCTGCACCTGCAGCCGCCAGCGGGTTGAGCGGGCCCTGATAACCCTGGGCAAACACCAGATCGAGGATATCCTGAGCGACAATGAAGATCAGCTCGCTATCAGCTGCGAGTTCTGCCACCGGCATTACACCTTCGGCCGGGAAGAACTGCACAAACTGCTGAGCGAAAGCCACTGACCTTCCGACAAATCAGGGCGGGTTTCCGAAAAAATAAAAAATCTGCAAGGCCACTGCGACTTCTCAGAGCAGGAGGAAGGTCGCAGTCTGCCTTGCAGATCAAAAACATTACAATATACGAGGGTGGGTAAAAAATCTCCGCCACCCGGTCAGCAGGCTAATAAAAACCGCATGACGGAGACTGGTCCCAACATTGGGGATGGGTCCATTGTTACCATTTTCAGCAGCATACACGAGCCAGGAGTAAGCTGCGTTTTGCCTCAGGCATTCAGGGATCGGGATATCTGAAAAAGAGCTCTGTTCGATTTTAGCTTTCCCGTTTAAACGATCGGTCATCATTTCTCCCTGACCACCATAATTTGCCTCTACCTAATCAACAAACGTGCCAAAATATCACAAAACATAACATATTGACCAGATTGAACTTTTTCCCTTGAAGCATATTCGAATGGCATTCCAATAATTTATTTCTGTACATTTAATGATTATTGGTATTCATTTTATGTATGGAGGAATTATGAATCTAGGCAGCAGCGACCGCAAATTTTTCAGTCTTGTCAGCCGGGCCATCTTCGCCAACCCCTTCAGCGATGAAAGAATTGCCCTTGATCTTGAAATCGCCGAAATCCAGTCGCCCGTAGGCCGTTTCGAACGGGTTGACCGAGTCATCGAGACCGTCAACCAGCGCATCCAATCCCTTGAAGACCGCCGTGATTTCAAATTTATCGACCTCCCGGATGACGACCGTCTGCTCATGGAACAGGCCTACCTCTTCCAGTTTTTTCACCGCTACATCAAAGAGTTCGATCGCCTGATCCTGGACCAGATCAAGGCCGGCGAACGCCCCATCAAGGTCCGTTTTGCCCCCGAGGGCCTCGCGACACTGACACACAAAGGATTTACCGCTGAGGCGGCCAACCGCTATTTCGCCCTCAGCTACCAGCTGCGGCGGGCCTTCTTTTTCATCGATCACAGCCTGGTGGGCCGCAGTGTCTGCATGAAGGAACTGCGGCGCAACCTCTGGGACAATGTCTTTACCTGCGATATCGGACTCTACTACAAATATCTCTGGAACCGCATGGAGGATTTTTCAACCCTGATCCTGGGAGAGACCGGTTCGGGCAAAGGCACGGCCGCCGGCGCCATCGGCCGCTCAGGCTACATCCCCTTCGATCCCCAGCAGCAGACCTTCACCGAAAGCTTCGCGCGCTCCTTCACCCAGCTCAACCTCTCCCAGTTCCCCGAATCCCTGATAGAATCAGAGCTCTTCGGTCATAAAAAAGGATCTTTCACGGGTGCCGTGGATGACTACCGCGGCATCCTGGATCACTGCAGCCCGCACGGCGCCATCTTTCTGGACGAAATCGGCGAAATATCCATCCCGGTCCAGATCAAACTCTTGCAGGTCCTGCAGGAACGCACCTTCAGCCCGGTCGGCAGCCATGACACCCGCAGGTTCCAGGGCCGCGTCATCGCCGCCACCAACCGCCCGCTCGGCCGGATGCGCTCCAGCGGAACCTTCCGGGACGACTTCTTCTACCGCCTGTGCTCGGACATCATCACCGTGCCGCCGCTCAGCCAGCGCATCGCCCAGGATCGTGCCGAACTGGAAGACCTCACCGACCATACGGTCGCCCGGATGGTCGGACAGTCATCCCCGGAACTCAACAGCCTGGTCCTTGAATCCATCGACCGCAATCTCGGGGCACACTATCCCTGGCCCGGAAATGTCCGCGAACTGGAGCAGTGCATCCGGCGCATCCTGATCAAGAAAAATTATGCCGGCGACCCGGTTGCTCCGCCGGATAATTTCCAGGACGAATTCAACGCCGGAACCCTGGACGCCAGAACCCTGATGGCCGGATACTGTTTCCAGCTCTTCAAGAAACTGGGCACCTATGAAAACGTCGCCCGCCAGACCGGACTGGACCGCCGCACCGTCAAAAAACATATCGAAACCTGGATCGCGGACCACCAGAACATGTGACACTATCCTTTACGCCGCACACAAGACTGCAGGGGCCAGGTTTCAGCCCGGCAACCTCTTATATTTCCCTTTGACTTCAACCAGCTTGCCCTGTAATTTTGCCTTAAATCTTAATAGGGTAAAAAAATATGAATATTGCCGTAAGCTCAAATCCGCAGATTTCTGTCCAGGCTGTCACAGACTACCGGCCCGGGGCCAACCCCGCAGTCTGCCCCGAGATCCATGACGTCTTCCGCATGATTGCCTCAGGCGAGGCGGAACTGGGCTTTGTCCCGCTGGAGTCCATGGAAAGTGGTCCCGTAATCCAGACCCTCGACAACCTGTTGCTATATGCCGGCAAAATCTGTATCCGGGATGCCTTTGTCTACGAACAGGCCTCGGACAAGACCAGATTCATAACCCTGGGACAGCAGCCCCGCGAAGCCACCGGCAGGGATGTAACCGCTCTTGCGCTCTATCCGCGCCGCGACCGGGTGGGCATCCTGAGCCAGGTCACCTCCATTATCAGCAGCACCTACAAGCTCAATATGAATTCAATCCATTCCCGGCCGGACGGCAAGGGCGGCTTCATCTTCTTCCTGGATATCGAGGGCCACACCGGCGATGACGAGGTCAAAGCCTGCATCTCCGCCATCCGCCAGACCCTTTCGGATACGGACATCACCGTCCTGGGCAGCTATCCTTACCTGCCGTTCAACGAGCCCCTGATCAAGAATGTCGGCATCATCGGCGGCACCGGTCAGATGGGCCGCTGGTTAAATACATTTTTATCGGCCATCGGCTACACCGTCCTGATTGCCGGCCGCCGAACCGACCTGTCCTATGAGGACTGCGTCCGCAATTCCGATGCCGTAATCATCAACCTGCCCATCGAGCACACCCTGCCAATGATTGAACGGATCGCACCGCTGATGGGCAAAGGCCAGCTGCTGCTGGACAACACCGGTGTAAAATCGCGCATCATAAGCGGCATGCTGAAATGCACCGCCGATAACGTTGAGGTCCTGTCGATCCACACCATGTTCGGTCCCGGCACCCAGAAGCTGGCCGGGGAGAACATCATCACGATCCATACCGAAAAATCCGGGCCCATGGCCCTGGAATTTGAAAACATGCTCTTTAAGTACGGGGCCCGCATCACGCGCACCTCGGCCGAGAACCATGACCAGCTGGTAACCCTGACCCAGGGTCTTGAACACATCCTGAGCATCTCAAGGCTGAACACGATCCTGAGCGTCGCCGACGGCGAGACCCCGCTGGCGCCGTATTCCACCCCCAATTCGCGCCTCTCGGCCATGATCGACGGCCGCATTCACAGCGGCGACGAGCACCTCTACGCCACCATGCTGAAACAGAATGACCAGGCCATCAGGACCCTGGAGACCTTCAATCATACCGTTGACGCCATTATCCGCGAACTGCAGGAGGGCGACACCGCCACCTTTGAACAGCTCATGACTGAAAACCGGCGGCGCATCGGCGATAAATTTGTCGATAAGGCCACAGCAAAAATCGAAGCCATGCAGGCAATCCTCAAGGACTGATGTCAGAAATCCCCACCGAACTTACAACCGCCGCCACCAACATCATTCTCGGCGCGGCCGCCCTGACGGCCGGCCTTATCACGCGCAGTCGCGGGACCTCCCGCCGCAGCCGCATCTGGAGTTCCTATTTCCTCCTGACCGCCCTGGCCGGACTGCTGGGAACCCTGGTCCACGGACTGAGCCTGTCACCGGCAATCAAAAACATCCTCTGGCAACCGCTGCTGCTCATCCTGGCAGCCGGTCTGAGCTGTTTCATGGCCGGCATCATCCATGATATCCGGGGCCCGCAGTTACCGACCAGCCTGAAACGCAGCCTTTGGCTGATGCCCTTCATCTTCTACCTGGCAACCCTGGTTCTGCCGGGAAGCTTCGTCATCATCCTCGGGCTGGCCGCGTTGGCATCCCTGGCCGGGATAGCCGGCTACCACCGTCTGGCCGGACAAGGCCAGCAGGGCACACGCCTGATGGAGATCGGCCTGGGAATCTCCTTCCTGGCGGCCGCCCTGCAGACCGACCATGACCTGCAACTGAATCTTATCTGGCTGTTTGACCACAACGGGATCTTCCACCTGGGCCATACGGCCGGGATTATCACCTTCGCCAGCGGGCTATACAGATCCCAGAAGTCCCCTGAAAATATTTCCGCAAAACTGCAGGCTTGACAGAGCCCCGCCGGACTGATATTTAACTTTTTAACAATTTGTTAAAAGGTTAAATAATGACAAAAACCAGCAAGTCGCTCCAGGTATATGGCAGTGCCCTTAAAATCTTCGCCCGTTACGGCTACAGCAAGGCCACCCTGGCCGATATCGCCGGCGAAATGGGCATGACCAAACAGGCCCTGTATTTCTATGCCAGCAACAAACGCGATCTGTATCGCAAGACCGTATCCTTTGCCCTCAAACGCTGGCAGTCCGGCGTAAAGGAAAAGATCGCCGGCATCGAAAATGCCCGCGAAGCCTTTATTGCCATGTGCACCACGGCCGTGGACCACCTCAGTCAGGATACCGACCTCAGGACAGTCCTGATGAACGATCCGGCCATCTTTCCGCTCTCATCCAGCGAGGACCCGTTTCACGACATCAACCGCGAATCCATGGACATCCT
>CAYWBU010000113.1:0-4197 GCA_964456565.1 uncultured Bacteriovoracaceae bacterium
AGCTGGCCCTGCAGGAAGGTTATTCCACTGCGGATGACAGGGTGCGCAACATGGGCTTCGGCGCCGGGATGGGGCTGCCCAATATCAGAAAATTTTCCGATCATTTTTCCATAACGTCGGTGCTCGACAAGGGTACCACGCTCAAGAGCATTATTTACCTGAATGAGGTGGGAGATGAAACTGTCTGAAATTGCTGCAGAACTGGGGCTCAAGGTCTATGGCGAGGATGTCTGGCTGGACCGGGATGTTCGGGGCGGATACACCGGGGATCTTCTCAGTGACGGGATGGCCTGCGGTCGGGCCGCTCAGGTCTGGGTCACCCGCCAGGTGCATCAGAACGTGGTGGCGGTGGCCGTCCTCAAGGAGATGGCGGGCGTAATCGTGGTGCAGGACGCCGAACCGGGGGAAGACATGCTGGCCAAGGCGGCTGAGGAGTGCCTGCCCGTCATGGTAAGTCCGCTGGCGGCCTTTGAGCTCAGCGCCCGAATCTACAATCTGATGCAGGAGTGAATCGCCGTCGGCATGAAAATTTTCCGGTGTGACCTGCACATCCATACCTGCCTTTCTCCCTGCGGTGATCTGGACATGCATCCGCAGCGGATCGTTGCGGCGGCCCTGGAAAGCGGACTGGATATCATTGCGATCACGGATCATAATGCCTCTGAAAATGTAAGACATGTGCAGGCGGCGGCCAGCGGAACTGCGCTTACGGTGATCGCGGGCATGGAGGTCTGCAGCCGCGAAGAGGTGCATGTGGTGGCTCTGCTGCCGGATATGGAGGCTCTCGCCAGGTTGCAGCAGGCGGTTTATGACAGCCTTGCGGGCGAGAACGACGAAGATGCCTTCGGCTGTCAGCCCGAGGTCAATCAAAGGGGCGAGGTGGAAGGGTTCAATCCGCATCTGCTGATCGGGGCGACCGCAATCACTCTGCCACAGCTTGTTGCCCTGGTCCATGATCTCGGCGGGCTGGCTTTTGCCGCCCATGTGGACCGTCCCAGCTTCAGCGTAATCTCGCAGCTGGGTTTTGTGCCGGAAGATGCGGCCTTTGATGCGCTTGAGATCTCAGCCGCCGGGGCTGTCCCGGAAGGTTTCCCGCTGATCAGATCTTCGGATGCCCATTTTGTCGGTGAGATCGGTTGCTGCTGGACGGCCATGCGGCTTGCAGCGCCCACTTTTGCCGAAATTGCCCTGGCGCTTGCCGGGCGGGACGGCCGGGCGGTGCTGGATGCTTGAACTGGCCCTGCATGTGCTGGATATCGGTGAAAACTCCATCCGGGCCGGGGCATCTCTGCTCAGAATTTCAATTACGGAAGATTTGGATCAGGATCGCCTGACAATTGCGATCGACGACAATGGTCAGGGTATGGGGCCGCAGGAACTGGCAAAGGTCTGCGATCCCTTCTTTACCACCAAACAGGTCCGGCGGATCGGAATGGGGGTGCCGCTGCTGAAACAGGCCGCCGAAGCCGCGGCCGGCAGTTTCCGGATCGATTCCGTGCCCGGGAAAGGGACCGAAATTCAAGCCGTTTTTGAGGCTTCGCACCTGGACCGGCAGCCCCTGGGTGATATGGCCGGGGCGGTTGCAACCCTGATCGTGGAGGCCGGCAAATGCGACATTATTTACCAGCATCGTCGCGGCGACAGCGAATATAAGCTTGATACGGCCGAGATTCGGCATGAACTTGAAGATGTGCCGCTCAATCATCCGGAGGTGATCGCCTTTATCCGCCGGCATATTGAGGAAGGTCTTGTCGCGCTTGATTTGCAATAGGGTTTCTTTGTGATATGGGATTGCTATGAATCAGGAACGCATCCGCCAGCAGATCGTCTTTATCTGCGAGATTGACAAGGTCAAACAGATCATGCGCCGGACCCTGCTGATGGACTCTTCGCGCAGGGAGAATGATGCCGAGCACTCCTGGCACCTGGCCCTGATGGCCCTGCTGCTTGCCGAATACAGTGATGAACCTGTTGATGTGGCCCGGGTGATCAAGATGGTCCTGATCCATGATCTGGTGGAGATCGATGCCGGCGCCACCTTTTTATATGCATCGGACAGGAATGCCGCTGACACCCGGGCGGCCGAGGAGGCCGCGGCCGAAAGGATCTTCGGGCTGCTGCCCTTTGATCAGGGCACGGAACTAAAGGAACTGTGGCAGGAATTTGAGGCCAAGCAGACCACCGATGCCCGGTTTGCCGGGGCCCTGGACCGCTTGCAGCCGCTGCTGCATAATTATCTTACCCGCGGGCAGGCCTGGCAGGATCATGGCATTGTCAGTGAACAGGTGCTGCGGATGAACGGTGTGATTGCCGATGGGTCCGCCGATCTGTGGGATTTTGCCCGCAACCTGATCGAGGATGCCGTCAATAAGGGCTATCTGGCCGCCGAATGACAGCCGTTTGTAAAAATCTTCAAAATATAATAATATAATCAGTCAGGTTTGATTTTTTTGTTATTGTAGCCGCTCAGAAATGCGGAGGTTTTTATGCGGAGAACTTTTTCACAGGTTAGTGCGATTATCTTGACTATCGAGGCCGCCGTGCTGCTGGCCAAGGGTAATCTGTGGCTTTCGGCTCAGCCGGTTGCCGAGATCTGGGCATCCCAGCTGGGTGGCGACCTTGAGGTTGTGCGCGCCCTGGCCTGCCAGGCTGGCGACACCCGGATCGGGGTGGTGCTGCTGTTGCTGGCCCTGATTATGCAGATGGCGTGTCTGCTCAGTCCGCCGGATATCAGAAATCAGGAGATCAACATGCAGGGAGTGGTTTGGGCGATCTTTTTTTCGTTGGTCTGCTTTGCCGGGGCCCTGTTTATGTCCGGCTACATTGCCGAGAGCATGGTGCAGGAGGTCATTGAAATCCGTCAGGAGGCTTCGATCACCAGCGGCCAGGGACAGATAACGCGAAGTATACTTCCGGCGGAGAGCCTGTCTCCGCCGGAAGTCTGATTATTCCAGGATCTCGATGGCCGTGGCGCAGGATACGCCCCCGCCGCCGCACAGGGTAGCCAGGCCGAGGTTCTTGCCTTGCCGGCGCATGGCGTGAATCAGGGTCACCATGATCCGGGCACCGGTGGCGCCGACCGGATGACCCAGACCGATGCCGCTGCCGTTGATATTGGTGATTTCGCGATTGAGCCCCAGTTCCTTTTCACAGCCCAGATACTGGGCGGCAAAGGCCTCATTCAGCTCGATCATCTCAAAATCTTCAAGCTTGATGTCGGGATTGCGTTTGAACAGATCATGCACCGCCGGGACCGGGCTCAGGCCCATTACTGAGGGATGACAGGCGCCGCGGCCGGTAGCCTTGATTCTGGCCAGCGGTTTCAGGCCCAGTTCGGCGGCCTTGTCGGCCGACATGATCACCAAGGCGGCGGCCCCGTCATTCAGACCGGAAGAGTGGCCGGCGGTCACTTTGCCGTGTTTGGGAATGAAGGCTGCCGGCAGTTTCTGGAGGTCTTCCATGGTGAGACCCGGTCTGAAATGTTCATCCTTGTCAAAGATTAGCGGCGGTTTGCCGCGTTTCTGCGGGACCTCAAACGGTACGATCTCTTCTTTGAACTCACCTTCCAGGGTGGCGCGCTCGGCATTGTTGTGACTGCGTAGCGCCACTTCATCCATCTCTTTGCGGCTGACATCATGCAGCTGGGCCACAAATTCGGCGGTGTGTCCCATGATGTAGGGCTTGCCCTTGAACAGCTCCAGCGGCATACCCTCTTTGAGCGGGCCATCTTCGGGATGGGGGATGATGTGTGAACCGCAGTGCAGGGCATGGATCAGGACATCCACAAAACCCTTGTCCTGCAGACGGCAGCCCCAGCGGGCATCCGGCGAGGCATAAGGGGCACCTGACATGTGTTCCATGCCGCCGGCCACGATCACATCCGCCATGCCAGCCTGGATCATGGCCATGCCGCTCAGGACGGCCTCCATACCCGAGATGCAGACCCGGTTGATGGTGACCGCGGGCACGGTGTCGGGGATGCCCGCCAGCAGCGCGGCCACCCGGGCCACATTCAGGGCGTCCACCGGTTCGATGCAGCAGCCGAAACGGACATCGTCAATGGTTGCGGCATCGATGCCGGCGCGCTTGATGGCCTCCTGCATGACGGCGGCCCCGATATGGGCGCAGTTGACATTTTTAAGCGTTCCGCCGAAGGCTGCAATGGCGGTCCGACAGGCCGATACAATTACTACCTCT
>CAYWBU010000113.1:4207-8227 GCA_964456565.1 uncultured Bacteriovoracaceae bacterium
TCATGAAACCTCCCTCTAATAGCTTAAATCATATGCTATAAAAATGAATAACCATTCATTTTTATAGCATTGTAAGCGCTGTCATGTAAAGGCCAAAGCGAGGTTTTTCAGTGACGGCGCTGGGGGATGAGCAAGGTGAACGGCAGGGCCAGCAGCGCGGTGACGGCGCAGACATGATAGGTCAGCCGCATGCCGTACAGATCGCTTAAGAAGCCGACCAGCAGGATCACGGTTGACCTTACGGCAAAGCTGAGGGCCATGTACATGCCGTTGGCCGCGGCACGGTTGCTACCGGCGTTTTCCAGCATGACCGCCATCAGGACCGGGCCGCTGGCCAGGGTGAAGAAACCCAGTCCCATTAGTGCGACAAACAGTAAAGTCCCCCTGGCATACAGCATGGCCAGGAGCATGAAGGGCGCCACGCCCACGGCAGCGGCCAGTACCTGCCGGCGGCCCAGACGGTCGCTCAGGGTTCCCGAGATGAGCACGCCCAAGGCGCCGGCGCCTTCAAAGACCGCCAGGGATATGCCGGCGGCCCAGAGAGAGTGCCCCTCCTTATACAGAAAGGTCGGGAGGTAGGTGGTAATGGCGCCGGCCATGAAGGCCCGGCAGAACAGAATCCCCAGAACCCCGCCGATGATGAGTTTCATCTCCTGCAGCATGGCGCTGATGCCGGTGGTCTTGGCACTGTTTGTGCGCTCGTCCCGCAATCCGATCCGCCAGGCCAGGATGGCGCTGGCGGCCCAGCCGGCAAACATCAGCCGCCAGATGCCCTGAGTGCCCATGGCCGAGATTGACCAGACCGCGATCAGTGGCCCCAGGGTGCGGGCCAGCTCGCCGCCCAGCATGAAAAAACTCATGCCGCGGCCGACTTTTTCGCCGGCATGGTTGGACAGGATGACCGGGGCCGAGACATGGAAGGCGGCCTGGGAAAGTCCGGCCGCCATCAGCAGGATGGCCAAAGGCAGGTAGCCGGAGACCACCCCGATCAGCGACATGAGGGTGGCTGTCAGCCCGGGAGTGATTACCAGCAGCAGGCGCTTGATCCGCCGTTGGTCGGCGAAGGCTCCCAGGAACGGGTTTGCCAGCGATGGAATTTCCATGCAGACCTTCAGCGATCCGGCCTGCAAAAGGCTCAGCCCCAGGCGCTCAATGATGAGCGGCAGGATGGGAGCGAAAAAGCTGGTGTAGATATCATGCAGAAAGTGCATGCAGGCAATGGCGGAAACGTTGAAGGTCTGAAATTTTTTATTATTCTGCTGCATCTTTTTAAAATTTTTGTTTAATTCTTCCGATTGAGAAATTTGCCTACCCGAATACGGGGGGAGGGTCCAGAATAAAATGACTTTGGACAGGATGGATCGCAGGGCATTGATTTTTTTAAAGCATTACTTTGGCAGGGCTTCGGGCAATCTTGACTTGCCGATGGGTGATCCTATAAGAGTTAAAATGGAGAGTGAAAATGTCAGAAAGGGACTATCATATGTATAATCTGAAATTCCAGGAAGTGATGGGTTTTCTGATGGGATCGGATGCCAGCGAAGACCGGCTGGGAATATGCTGCCCGTCCCTGGATGTCTATGAGACTCCCGAGGGTTTGAATGTTGAGATAGAGATCCCGGGCGTGGACAATGAGGAAGTCAATGTCGAAGTGTTGGGGAATCTGCTGCGAATCTCGGGTGCCAAAAAAGACCCGCTGACAAACAAGGGTGTCCGTTATCTGCGGATGGAACGCAGTTTCGGCAGATTTGAGCGAGAACTGGAAATCCCCGACCGTTTCGATCTGGACAAGATTGCCGCATCATTCAGAGACGGCGTGTTGAACATCAGGATCGGCAAGGCCGAGAGTAAAGTCGAAATGGTCAAACGGATTGAGATTGAATAGGAGATTCAAATGGAGAATGAAAATCAGCAGCAGACAGTTGATATTCCCGACAGCATGCCGCTGCTTCCCGTAAGGGATGTGGTGATCTACCCGTATATGATCCTGCCGCTCTTTGTGGGCAGGGGGCTTTCCATCCGGGCCGTGGATGAGGCCCTCAATAATGACCGCTATATCTTTTTGTCGGCGCAGAAAGACTCCTCGATCGAGGAGCCGGAGGAAGACCAGATCTATACGGTCGGCACGGTCGCCATGGTGATCCGGATGCTGAAGCTGCCCGACGGCCGCGTCAAGATCCTGGTCCAGGGTGTCGCCAAGGGGCGCATTAAAAATTTCTACAAGGATGAGGGCGGCTTCTACCGGGTGGATATTGAGAAGATCGACGAACCCGAGATCAAGGAACTGACTGTCGAGATCGAGGCCATGATGCGCACGGTCAAGGAACAATCCGAACGCATCCTGCAGCTCAGAGGGATTGTCTCGCCGGATGCCCTCTCGATCCTGGAGGCGATTGATGATCCGGGCCGGCTGGCCGACCTGGTGGCCTCCAATCTGCGTTTGAAAGTGGAGGGCTCCCAGGAAGTGCTGGAGATCATCGATCCCATCGAACGCCTCAAACATGTCAATGACCTCCTGACCAAGGAGATGGAACTCTCCGAAGTCCAGGCCCGTATCCAGACCCAGGCCAAGGAGGAAATGAACAAGACCCAGCGCGAATATTACCTGCGTGAGCAGCTGCGGGCCATTCAGCAGGAGCTGGGAGATGTGGATGACAAGAGCAAGGAGATCGACGAATATCAGGACAAGATTGAGGCGGCCGGCATGCCCGAAGAGGTGCGCAAAGAGGCCGACAAACAGCTTGACCGCCTGAAGATGATGCACCAGGACTCGGCCGAGGCCAACATCATCCGCAGCTATCTGGACTGGATGGTGGACCTGCCGTGGAGCAATTCCACCGAGGATAATCTGGACATCAAAGCGGCCAACACGGTGCTTGAGGAAGATCATTACGGCCTGGAAAAGATCAAACAGCGTATCCTTGAATATTTGGCGGTCAGGAAACTTAACCCCGACAAGAAGGGCGCGATCCTGTGTTTTGTGGGTCCTCCGGGTGTGGGAAAGACCTCGTTGGGGCGTTCAATCGCCCGGGCCCTGGGGCGTGAGTTCTACCGGCTGTCCATCGGCGGTGTGCGCGACGAGGCTGAGATCCGGGGCCATCGCCGGACCTATGTCGGTGCGCTGCCGGGGCGCGTCCTCCAGGGTATCAAACAGGCCGGCAGCAACAACCCGGTCTTCATGATCGATGAAGTTGACAAGATCGGCGCTGACTTCAGGGGGGATCCCTCTTCGGCGCTGCTGGAAGTGCTGGATCCGGAACAGAACAACTCTTTCCAGGACCACTACCTGAATGTGCCGTTCGATCTGTCCAAGGTGATGTTCATCACCACGGCCAACCTGCTGGATCCCATTCCCGGGCCGTTGAAGGATCGCATGGAGGTGATCGAACTGCCGGGGTATACCGATCAGGAAAAACTGCAGATCGCCAAACGCTATCTGGTGCAGCGCCAGGTCAAGGAAAACGGCATGGTGATGGAGGATGTCAAATTCTCGGATGAGGCCCTGCTGGATGTGATCAACCACTATACCAAAGAGGCCGGTGTCAGAAATCTGGAACGTGAGATCGGCGCCATCTGCCGCAAGGTGGCCCGCGACATCGCTGAAAAGGATGAAAAACGCAAGAAGGTCTACCGTATCACGGCCGGCAGCATCTCAAAATATCTTGGCGCCCCCAAGTTTCTGCCCGAAGAGGAGCGCGAGGAACATGAAGTCGGGGTGGCCACCGGACTGGCCTGGACCCAGTATGGCGGTGAGATCCTCTATATCGAGACCTCGGTCATCCCGAGCGCCGAAGGCAAGGGCGGCGGGGTCGTGCTGACCGGCCAGCTGGGGGATGTGATGAAGGAGTCGGCCCAGGCCGGAATCTCCTATATCCGTTCCCGGGCGGAGTCGCTGGGGATCTCATCCTCTTTCAATAAGGAAAATGATGTGCATATCCACATCCCGGCTTTCTTCAATGATCACCTGGTCTTTTTGATCGTTTTCCTTCAGGTGCACGGATACTGCCTCCCATAGCGATG
>CAYWBU010000114.1:0-8199 GCA_964456565.1 uncultured Bacteriovoracaceae bacterium
CTGGGCGATGGTATCAATTTCGGCCGGAACCCTGAGCATGATGGCATCAAGGTCTTCGGCGCTCAACGCCATCCCCGAAAGCAGCTGGGATGTGATCTGCCGCGGATAATGGTTGCCCGAGGCCCCGGGATAGGTCATGTCCGCCAGGATGTCGGCGACATGCACGGCCCCGGAGAGCAGGTACTGCTCTTCATCCAGCACCTTGACCGGCGCATAGTAGCACCAGACCGTCGCGGCATACAGCTTGGGCAGCCCCCACTGCATCATCATGTAGCGGGCCGTCTCGGCATGATCGGTTCCCAGCTGGTCCTGTTCAATCTCGATCAGCGCCCGGCGGCCCTCGGCGGCCTCCTCCAGCACCCTGGCATATTCTTCCGGATTCAGATGATCCAGCATGGGCTTGCCGATGCCGTGCAGCAGTCCGGCACAGAAGGCCTTGTCGGCCAGGGAATTGTCGATATTTTTCATCATGGCCCGGGCAAACATGCCGCTGGCCAGCGAATGTCGCCACAGTCCCTGATAATCCAGGCGGGAGGTCTTTTTGTTGGGGAACATGTCCACAATGCAGAGCCCCAGGGTAAAGGTCTTGACCGTATCAAGCCCCAGGGCAACAACCGCGTCATGGATGGTATAGATCGTCCTGGCTCTGCGATAATAACTTGAATTAGCCAGCGAGAGCATCCTGGCCGTCAGGGCCTGATCTTTTTCGATAAGCGCGGCCAGCGCAGTGATGGAAACATCCGCATCCAGTGACATCTCAAGGATGTGATGTGCAAGTTCCGGCAGAACAGGCACCGTTTCAACACTGCACATTTCGGGATTCATAGGATATTATTTATAATATCCTGAAAATATAGACAAGTCTTTTCTCCGGCAGAATCGAGCAGTAATGCGTTTTCCGGAACATTTTCATCGGCCACATACTCAAAATGCAACTGGTCAAGATTTTGCCTGCGGTAACCTATGAGTTCCTGAACATTGCGCGGATTTACCCGCAGAACTTTGCCACGAGCAAGCATCTCACTTGCAAGATATTGATATCCCTTGGATTTAACAAGATACCCCAGAGATGCATGGTAGGGGCCGGCCTGCACCTGCAGGGCATCCGCCTGGGGGATGCCCATCCTGATCACATTGATGCCGGCGGAGGTGAACCTGACATAGGCATACAGGGTGCGCTCAACGGCCTCATCAAGATCAAGCGGCCAATAGCGCCCCTGATCATAGAGTTTTGCAAGTCCGGTGCCCGCCATCACAACTGTCGGATATATCCGCACGTTTACTGGCTCAAGCCTAAGGATCTCATCCACGGTAGCCTTGAACCCGGCGGCCGTCTCCCCCGGCAGACCGGGCATGATCTGCAGCCCCAGTCGCAGTCCGGCCTTTTTGACAAGACCAGCCGCGCGCCTGGTGTCTTCCGCACTGTGACCGCGACAGGCCTGCCTGAGGACCTTGTCATCCATTGACTGCGCCCCCAGTTCAAGCTCTTCAAAGCCGCTGGCGACAAGTCTTTCAAGAATTTGATCATCCACCATATCCGGTCTGGTTGAAGCCTTGAGCGCATGCACCTTGCCACGTTTGACAAGATCGGAGGCCGCCGCGAGATAGCTTTCCAGCAAAGTTTTTTCCAGTCCGGTAAAGGTCCCGCCGTAAAAGGCGATCATACGACGGCGCCGGTCGGCATCTTTGCAGCCGGCAATAAAATTATTCACCACCGCGCCCAGGTTTTCGGGCGGCAACGGACTGGAGAACTGACGCTGATCACAGAAAAGGCAGCGATGCGGACAGCCCAGATTGGATATGAAAACCGGAACAACTACCGGACTCAACCGAGAGATTTCAGGGCCTCCCGGCAGGCGTTCTGGGCGGCCTGCTTCTTGTTGCGGCCCTCGCCGCTGGCAACGGTGCCGTCGGCCAGTCTGACAGCCACCACAAATGTTTTTTCATGGTCCGGCCCGCTCTCTTCCACCACACTGATTTCCGGCAGGGCCTTGAATTTTGCCTGGCAATACTCGATCAGGGCCGATTTATAATCCGTGATATCGATTTCATCAAAGGGCCCCAGGGCCTCCAGAAAATGATTTCCAATAATATCGGAGACCTCATCATAGGAACTGTCCAAAAACAGCGCTCCCACAAAGGCCTCGTAGGCATCCGCCAGCACCGAATCCTTATCGCGTCCTCCGGTGCGGTCCTCACCCTTGCCCAGCAGCAGATACTGCCCCAGATCCAGATGGCGGGCAATCCTGGCCAGGGCGCTTTCACTCACCAGCTCCGCCCGCAGCTTGGTCAGCAAACCCTCGTTTTCGTCATTATATTTCAGATACAGCATCCGGGTGACAATGGCATTTACGATCGTATCGCCCAGAAACTCCAGGCGCTGATTGTCCTCGCTGACCAGGCTCTTGTTTTCATTCAGATATGTCCGGTGAGTCAGGGCCGCCGCCAGCAGCAGCTTGTCATCGAAGACATAGCCTATGCGTTTTTCAAGCTCTTCAAGCTTCATTGAGGATCTCCTCCAGGTCGATATCTACAATTGTCCGTTCATCAGCAAAACATTCCAGGCGATAGTTGATGGGGGTCACCGAGATACTGCCATTCTTGAGACAGACCGCATCGGTGCCGGGATCGCTGTCCAGGACCCTCGTCAGGCCGGCCTGCCAGTAATAGGTATTGCCGCGGGGATCGATCCGCTTGACAAATTCGTCCACGATCCGCGATTCCCCCTGACGGGTGAAGCGGGCGCCCTTGATCTCTTCCAGCGGGGCCGAAGGGCAGTTGACATTCAGGGCAAAGGGCAGCGGCTCGCTGCGGCAGGCCAGATGCTGGGCCAGGCGGGCCCCGAAACGGGCGGCGGCCTCATACTGCGGATTGACATAGCAGTCCACCGAGAGGGCCATGCCCGTGAATCCCAGGATATGGGCTTCGGTTGCTGCCGAAACCGTGCCGGAATAGAGTACATTGACCCCGACATTCTCCCCCCGGTTTATACCGGAAACCACCACATCCGGCGGGTTCTCCATAATACAGGAGGTGCCCAGCTTGACACAGTCGGCCGGTGACCCGGTGATACCGTAGCCGTAGAAATCACCCGCGCGCCGGATCTCAAGCACCTTGAGCGGCTCCGATATGGTTATGGCATGGCCGACGGCCGACTGCTCGGTGACCGGAGCGATCACCGTCACATCCCCGATTTTTTCCAGTTCCTGCTTGATGGCCGCCAGTCCCTGGGCATAGATTCCGTCATCATTGGTCAGCAAAATGCGCATGCCTTACTATTAGTCCGGCATCCGGACAGATGCAAGCGGGAGATTTCGGGACTCAGGCGTAGGTGTCGATGTTTTCGCCAAGGCCTTCCAGCAGGTAAACCAGCAGTTCCCCGCCTTCACGGACAGTATCCATCACGGTTTCGGCCTTGGCCATCTCCAGCTTATTGCGGTCTTCAATGGCCCTGGCGGCGATTTCCACCAGAGCGGGAGCGACATTGGTTCCTTGCAGCGGTTCCATAAAGATAGTATCGGGCGTTCACCGGCGGAACTCAACCTCCAAATCAGTCCAGCCGGTATTTCATATAAGCGGTCATCGCAATGGATTCTTCCGGCATATCAACGGGGAAAGGCCCGAACGGGGAACTCTCCTGAATCGCCATCATGGCCGCAAAATCGAGATCTTCATAACCAGAAGATGCCCTTATTCTGATATCCTTGAGCTGTCCGCTCCGGGCAATCACGAAAAACACCGAGACCTCACCATCGTGCCCGGCATCTATGGCCGTCTCCGGATATTCCCACATGTTGGTGATCCTGACAATCAAGAGATCCTCATAATCAGCAGAAATCCTGCCATTCACATCAAGCCTGAAATCACCGCCGTCCGCGGGAGGCGCTTCCGGCTCCGGGGCAATTTCTTGAACCGGCAGACTGACATCCGTCAGGGCAACCTCCAGCATGTCCGCCGGCTGCATCTCCGGTTTTGAGGCCGCTTCTCCGGCGCCCTGCCATGGAAAAAACAGGATCAGCACATGGAGCATGAATGAAACCAAGAAACAGCATATAAAACGCATCATTGTTTCAAAGAAATGAATTCTGGAGGTTTTTGTCAAGCAAGAAAAGCGGGGACAGGTAAATATCCCCGCTTCAAGACAAGTCAGAATGTAACGGTTGCTATCCAGCGCGCCGCGCAGGCCGGCTCAACCTTGAGGCCGGTATAGGCCTTGCCCCAGGCGGTTTCAATGGCGCTCTCATAAAAGTCACCGGGGGCATAGTAGGAGGCCTGCCCGGCAACCTTGAAGTTATCCATCACCTGGTAGGTCAGCGTGGTATTGACTTCCCATCCCAGATCCTTGGCCACCTTGTTGTCCAGCTTGTTATTGCTGCCGAACAGGGTTTCGGGCCGGTTGGGATCATAATCCACCTGCCCCATATTGGCAATCCGGGTCTGATCGGGCAACATGGCATTGATGGTGCCCCATTCGGGATTCCATTTTTCCAGATATTCGGTATTGGCCCGGCGGGCCCAGATCAGGTTGGCCTCGATATCAAGCTTGTCGGTCGGTTTCATTTCCAGCCCCAACCTTGCCAGCATGATATTGGAAAAACTGTAGAATTCATCCACCGCCGGATTGCCCAGGGCATCAAAGTTATTGGAAACCGGGGTCTCGAAATACATGGCATAGCGGTCGCTGACCTCATTCATCAGCCAGGTGCCGAAGGTCAAACCGTCCTCAAATGAACCCGAAATCTTGTTGGGCGCATCAGCGCCGCTGGCATAGGCCAGGGTCAGCCGCGGCTTTATACCGTCAAAATCATAGGCCAGATCAAGGTAGGCCGCATAACCGTCATCATACCAGTGATCCTCGAAGCTATCCAGCGGCAGGGTCAGGTTCACATATTTATAAGGGGCATTGACATACAGGGTGACCAGCTCCTTGAACATCTGGCCGTAACTCCGGGCCAGGTTGGAGCGTTTGTTCATGAAGACCCCGGTGCGGAAGGTCCCGAAAAATTCCAGTTCAAAATCATCTTTTTTCCAGGTCAGCTTGGTATTGGGCAGCCAGGAGGCCGTCTTGGCATTGTCATCACCCGAACGGCCGTAGATCAGGAAATTTTGCCAGGTCAGGTTTTCTTTTTCATAGATGACCGCCAGGATGATGCCGTCCTCATCGGCCGAATCGGAATCAAGCGCCACGGTCGCCGTTGAGAGGGCCGTGTTGTAGCTGCGCCACTTCATGATATCGTCGGTATTGTCGTTCCCGTCTTCATCCTCCTTGCTCCAGATCAGACCGAAGGTCCACTCTTCGATGCCGGGGATCTGGATGAACCAGCCGATACCGGTAAAGATGGGGACCTTGCCGAAGACAAAATAGCCGATGGGCGTCAGGGCCTCGGCCCAGATATTATTGACCCGCAGAAGGGTATAGCTGTCAAAATCCTCATTGGTACCGTTCAGCACGGCAGAGTCCATCCTGCCGTAGCCGTCGCCGTCCAGCTGATAATCCTTGCTGAAGGCCGTGATATCGGCGGTTATCATCAGTTCTTCATCCTTGAGGATGATCTTGGGCTCAAGATTCAGCACCTGCGTCAGATAGGCGTCATTGTCTTCAACATCGGCGACGTAAGGAGAGACCCCCAGATAGAGCGGATCCTCTTCCACCGTGTAGCCCAGGGTGGCCGCCGATGAGAGTCCTTCGACCGCCAGTGATCCGATATAGGATTTGGCCCCGAAGACCCTGGATTTCACGATATCGCTGTTACCGTAGTATCGGCCCTGCATCTCATATGAGCCGGTCATCTCAAACTTCACGGCATAGGCAGGCAGGCCGAACAAAACCAGCAGGCAAACTCCAAGTGCAACCCTGAAAAAGTTCTCCTTCATGATATCTCCTCTAAAAAATTACTTAAGAAAAGGGGCAGTAAAACCTGCCCCTAAAAATTATTCTTCCGCCAGCAGACCGCTTAAGAGATCCGCCAGTTTTAGGTCGCCGATAGCCGCATCAAGGTAGAGATAGCCGCGGCTGCAGCCGACCGATGCCGCATTCAGCGTGGCATATTCACCCAGCAGCTCGGTCAGATTGAGGGATGCGATGTTGGTATTGCCGCCCAGCAGGGTATCCACAATCCCTTCGATCAGATAGGAGTGGTCATACATGCCCAGTTTGGGAATATCGGTCTTCATGATGTGGGTATGGGTATGGGTTTCCTGGACAATCAGGTCCAGATCCAGCATCAGGTCCTGCCCCACATTATAAAAGTACAGCCCCAGGACCACGCTCAGGTCAACGGAGATCTCCCAGACCGGCTGGCCGGCCTCCAGATATTCAAGCCGCAGGTCGCTCACCACCACCCGGATATCATCCGAAAGCAGATTCATCTCAATACTGCCGGGTTTGACGGTTGCCTTGATTTCCTGAACGCCGTCGGCTTCGGCCGGAATCAGGAAGGGCAGCTGATCCTTGAGGGCCGCCCCGTCAAGCTCCATATCGCAGTCCAGCACCAGTTCCACTCCGCCCAGGATGTCATTCAGGACCTGGGTCAGATTATACTGGGAAATGACGGCGCCCACGTTGCCGGACGGGTCCTGAATCTCCCATTTGAGCGGGGCATCATAGACATCAATTGCCGGCCAGGCCAGGGCATTGCCCTCCGCATCGGTTTCCACATCTTCGTTATGCGCCGAATACAGCCCGCCGCCCACAACGGCAAAGTTTGCCGAGTTATATTCCGGCATTCCGTACAGGTCGATAAACAGATAGCGGGCCAGATCCAGTTCAAGCCCCAGATCCAGTTCGGCCAGCAGTTCTCCCAGGTCAAGCGGGAAGGCGATGGTGCCCAGATTACCCAGATCCGCGATCAAATTTAAAAGCCGATCCGGCAGCGGAATGGAGGTGCCATCTTCCAGCAAGTCCAGGCGGCCGTCTTCCAGCACCAGATAGAGTCCTCTGGTTCCATCGGCCTCATCCTGCAGGATGATGTCGGCATTCAGTCCGGTCCGGCCACCACCTGCAATAAGGTCGATCGAGAGTTCCAGATGGATAATGCCATTGCCTTCGGTATCGGGGGTGATTTTCTTGACGACCGTATCCATCCCCAGCATATCATCCGCTGAGAGGATCGGCCCCAGGGCATCCTTGAGGGCCTGGTCATCCAGGATATCGGCACCGATCATCAGGGCCACGCCCTCGCGCACCAGCTCATCCCTGGCAGGCATAACCTGAGTGGCTACAACAAATTTTTCCTTGGAGGCCCGGCCGTCGGCATAGACCACTTCCACCAGGATGGGCTGATAGAGATTATCGGCCAGCACACCGAATTCGCAGACATAGTATCCGCTGCCATCGGCAATCGCCTCAGTGTAATATCCGCCGCCGTTGCTGACGTTGACAATAAAATCATCAGAGACCCCGCCTTCCAACTTGACACCGAAGGTCCGCAAACCGCTGCCGACAAAATCGCCGTCGTGCACCTCAACAAAGGCAACCTCTTCGGCCGCGACTTCGTCTTCAGCCGCGGAGGCTGTTCTGAGATAAAGTGAGATATCGGCTGATTCAGCATAACTGACGGCATAAACCGCCGCGCCCTTTTCATAAACCATGGCTTCACCGCCGATTGATTCTCCCGTAATATCGGGCACAAGGCCAACATCATCACTGTCTCCAGAACAGCCGGCCAGCGCCACCAGCGCAAAAGACAAGACAAGCCCCCAGACTAGGCCCCTAAAATTTTTCATGCACTCCTCCTTGGTCAATGCCAATTATCTTAGTTCAGCAAACTGCTCGTTTTTAGCAACAAATATACCATCAGGGGTATTTGTTCCAAAATCAGAGTTAAACCATATATTATCTATGAGTTATATTGAGCAGCTATTTACTTAGATCGTTATTAAAATTTTAAAATACAGGAATAGACTCCTGTAAAAAGAAAAATTTTTCCCACAAAACGACTTTTTTTCTCTCAGACAGCCTGATAAGCTGAATAAACGGCAACTCTTTCCCGAAAACCATTTTTTCAACCAAAAAAACAAAGAGATGCTTCAGCCATCCGCGAATCTTATGCTATATTGGAAACGGAAGCGGTTGGATCCTGGTGGGTTCCACGGTCTTCAAAACCGATGAGGGGTGCGTCGAGCGGCCCTGGTGGGTTCGATTCCCGTGCGCGTCCGCCAATTTGCAGATCGGGATCTATTCAGAGCGCCGGTGCGGCC
>CAYWBU010000115.1:0-8188 GCA_964456565.1 uncultured Bacteriovoracaceae bacterium
GAAAGTCGAAGCCTCGAAATTTACCGAGGTCGGTTATGTCGGGCGCGATGTTGAATCGATGGTGCGCGATTTGGTCGATCTCGCGGTCAATATGGTCAAGCAGGAAACGGCCGGTCTGGTGACTGAAAAGGCACAGGATAATACCAATGAGAAACTGCTCGATCTTCTTTTGCCGCCGCCGCCGCCGAAAAATATCTGACCGGCGGACTGCAAAACCTGTTTTCCGCCGACCATGCCTTCATGGTTGAGCCGGCCCGCCGCTTTATAGCCGCCCGGATCGGTTCCGATCAGCTGCTCGGCGCCTAGCCGTCAATCACTCCGGCCAGCAGGATGGCGCCGTCCGCATCATAGATCACGGCCATCTGTCCCGGAGCAAACATCCCGTCAAACTCGACCCGCACGGCGCCGTTGTCACACGGCATAATCCGCACCGGCTGCCGTTCCTGCCGGTAACGCACCTTGCATTCGGCCTCCATGGCCTGCTCAAGGGCCGCAATCTTCATATAGTTGGGTCTGCGGATATAAAAATCACGGCGCAGCCACTGCGAGCGATCTCCAACGGTCACCGTATTGGCCCGCATGTCGATATCCAGGACATAGACCCTGCGGCCGAAACCCATGCCCAGACCGCGGCGCTGACCGATGGTATAGCAGAGCGCCCCGCGGTGGCGCCCGATAACCTGCCCCGTCACATCCAGCACCTCGCCCGGCTGCGGACAGTAGCCCGCATAATCCTCAATGAACCCGGCATAGTCGCCGGCAGCCACAAAACAGATATCCTGCGAGGCCTGATTCAGCGGCAGATCAAGCCCGGTTGCGGCAACAAGCCCTTCCACCTCCGGGCGGGTAAGTTCGCCCAGGGGAAATTCGCAGCCGGCCAGGACTGCCTGATCAACCAGGGCCATGAAATATTCCTGCGACTGCCGCCAGGCTCCCGGCAGCAGGAAATAACGCCCGCCGGCAGAACCCTTGCGCACATAATGTCCCGTGGCGATCTTCTCAGCCCCAAGTTCCCGGGCCACATCAATAAAACTGCCGAATTTGATGTCCCGGTTGCAGATCGCGCACGGATTGGGGGTCCGGCCGCCAAGATATTCGCGGCAGAAATAATCTTTGACCGCAGCAAAGCGCTGGGCTGCATCCACCACATGCAGTTCAATCCCCAGATAATCGCACAGACTGTGCGCCCTCTGGATATGGGCATCATCAGGGTTGCCGGGAGAAAAACGCAGCAATACGCCGCAGATCTGATTACCGGCTTCCCGCAGCAGGATGGCGGCGGCGGCAGAATCAATGCCGCCGGAAAGGGCAACGGCTATCATGCAGCTATTCTTTCTTCTCAACCTTCATCAGCATGCCTTCCAGCCCGCTGACCACGACCTTTTCACCGCTCTGCAGGCCGGACGGCCCGCTGGCGTTCCAGTATTCCCCGTGGCAGAAGACCTTGCCGGTCTCCCCGTCCCAGGTGAAGACCTCGGCCGCCTCACCCACCAGGCCCTCGGTTCCGCTGACAGGCCGGCCGCGATAGGTCCGCAGCACCAGCCAGATGCATGTGATAAAAAATCCGCTGAAAAACAGCGCCACCGGCAGGATCACCCCATAGGAGATCTGGGTATACATTTCCGGGGTCCTGAAGAGAATAATGGAGCCCAGCACCATGGAGATCACCCCTCCTGTCGTCAGCAGGCCGAAACTGGGCACCTTGAGTTCGGCGATAAAGAGCAGGATCGCCAGGATGATCAAGGCAATGCCGGCATAGTTGACCGGCAGGGTCTGGAATGCGAAAAAGGCCAGGATCAGCGAAATGCCCCCGATGATCCCCGGCAGGAAGGCTCCCGGACTGGACAGTTCGAAATACAGCCCGGCCAGCCCGATCATCATCAGGATATAGGCAACATTGGGGTTGGATATAACCGAAAGCAGCCGGTAGCGGAAATCCATCTCGCGCACATCCAGCTCGACGTCTTTGGTAGTCAACACAAATTCCACCCCATCCTTGACGACCTTACGGCCGTCCAGCTGCTGCAGCAGATCATCCATGCCGCCGGCGACAATATCGATCACCCCCAGTTCAAGGGCCTCATGCGCGGGCGTCGAGATGCTCTTCTTGACCGCATCTTCGGCCCACTGTTCATCCCGGCCGCGTTCGCGGGCAATGCTGCGGGCGTAGGCCACTGCATCATTGGTGACCTTTTCCACCATGGTGTTGTCCTCATTCTCCTCGCCGCCGCCGGGTTTGCCGATGCTGACGGGATGGGCGGCGCCCAAGTTGGTCCCCGGCGCCATGACCGCCACATCGGACGCCAGGGCGATAATGGCCCCGGCCGAGGCGGCGCGTGCCCCCTTGGGATAGACATAGACAATCACCGGAATGCGGGCATTCATCTCTTTCTGGATAATGTCCCGCATGGCCGTATCCAGACCGCCCGGCGTATCCATGCGGATAATCACCGCCGCATGGCCTTCAGCTACCGCCCTATCAATATGTTCCACAATGTAGGACGCAACCGGGGGAGTGATGGCATCCTTGACATCCACCACCATGATCCGGGACGCCAGGGCCGATGAAAAAACCGGCATCAGCATCAAGAAGACAGCTGTTATGATCCGGCAACCGGCAGACCCAATTCGACCATTACTTTTTTGATATCTTCCCATACTTCCCTCTTTTTGGATGGATTCTGCAGCAAATAGCTAGGATGAAAGGTCGGCATCACCCTGATACCCATATATTCATGGAAACTGCCCCGCATCCGGCTGATGGGGGTCTTGGTGTCCAGCAGATTCTGGGTGGCGACTCGGCCCAGAGTGATAATGACATCCGGTTGCACCGCCCATATCTGACGCTGCAGGAAACCGATGCAGTGCATGATTTCATCCGGCTGGGGATCGCGGTTGCCGGGCGGACGGCATTTCAGGATATTGGCAATATAGACCTCGCGCCGTGACAGTCCCATCCCGTTTTCGACAATGCGGGTCAGCAGTTCGCCCGCCGCCCCTACAAACGGATGGCCGGTTGCATCTTCGTTGGCGCCCGGGGCCTCCCCGATAAACATGATGGCCGCATTGGGGTCGCCCTCACCGAAGACAATATTTTTGCGCGTCCGGCTCAGAGCGCAACGTTCGCACTCCCCCAGGCTGACCCTGATATCTTCAAGGTTTTCCCGGAGATCACTTGCCGGCCGGGCCGCATATGGCTGCGGCTCTTCAGCCACCACAAGCTCCGGCGAAGCGTCCGGCGGCATAATCAGATAATCACCGTTCCAGGCGGCTTCATTTTCGAGAAATGCCAAAATCCGGTCATTCACAGAGAATTCCTTACCTGATCCAAAATCATATCTGCCAGATCCCGTTTGGCAACCCTGACAAACGGTTCACTGCTCCCGTCTGCGAGGAGGATGGCCCCGCTGTTGGTCGCGGATGCAAACCCGGTCCCGTCCTGACCGACCGTGTTGGCCACAATCATGTCCAGTCCCTTGCGCCGCATCTTCTCACGCGCATTTTCAGTTTCGTTTTCGGTCTCGGCTGCAAAGCCCACAAAAAAGCGCGGGCCTTTGTCAGCGGAGATCGCTGCCAGGATGTCGCAGGTGGACTCCAGGGCAACGGCGTCCATCTTCTTTTTCTTGATCTTTGAAGGACTGACCTCCCTGGGGGTATAATCCGCAACGGCCGCCGCCATGATCAGGACATCCGCCTGCGGCAGGCTTTTCCTTACCTTCTCCAGCATCTCAGAAGCCGAACGCACCCGGACATGTGCAACCCAGGGGGCATATTCAACTTCCACCGGTCCGCTGACCACTGTCACTCTCGCCCCGCGCATGCAGGCCGCCTCGGCCAGGGCCGCACCCATCCTGCCGGTGGACCGGTTGGTCAGAAATCGTACCGGATCCAGATCCTCACAGGTGGGACCGGCCGTAATCAGGATATGGCGACCGGCCAGATCCTGGGGAGTCAGGATTCGACAGACCTCCTGTTCTATCCGTTCCGGATCGGGCATACGCCCGGCCCCATTGACACCGCAGGCCAGCTCTCCCGTGTCGGGATCCAGAATATTGACGCCCCTGGCGGCCAGGGTTTTGAGATTCTCCCTGGTGGCCGGGTTTTCAAGCATGTTGGTATTCATGGCCGGACAGACCAGAATCGGGGCCTTGGTGGCCAGGGCGGTACAGCTGACCGGATCATCGGCCATGCCTGAGGCCAGCTTCGCGAGTGAATCGGCCGTCGCCGGCGCCACCAGCATCAGATCCGCCTTCTCGGCCAGCGCTATGTGATCGATCTCATAGCTCCCGCCGTCCTGCAGCCGGAACATGTCCGTATAGACCGGAGCCCCGGTCAGGGTCTGCAGCACCAACGGGGTCACAAATTCCCGGGCGGCCGGGGTCATGACGGCGCGCACCTCAAAACCGGCAGCCTGCAGCTGCCTGACCACAATCGGCGCCTTGTAGGCTGCGATGCCGCCGGTTATACCGTATACAACGGTTTTGCCTTTCAGTTCTGCACGTGAGAAACCGACCATATCTCCACCCTTGTGTTGACCGGATTTTCTGAAATCAGAATCGTGGCCACTGCCTTTGCATTCCTGAAAAACAGCTTGATATTGCCCTGGTAACTGCAGCGGTTTACAAACATCCATCCGTTATCCGGCATGGTGGACTCGAAAAACCGGGCGACAGACTGGCCGTCCACCCGGCCGCTGAGCATCAGCCGCCCGCCCGAGGCGGTTATATAGGTTTCCGTGGCGATCTTTTCGAGCTCTCCCGGCAGGAGGATGTCTTTAAAATCAAGATATCCCGGGGTCGGCCTGACCTCGGGCACATCACTGGCACCGGGCAGGTATTCCTCAATATAGGAACAACCCGTCAGCAGCAAAATCCCGCTAAGCAGCATTAAAAACCGTTTCATCCTAACAGCCTCCCACAAACGGATTATACCTGCGTTCCTGCCCGATGGTGGTCGCAGGCCCATGTCCAGTAAACACCTTGACATCATCCGGCAACGATAACAACCGCTGTTTTATGCTGGCAATCAGCGTCTCATAGTCTCCACCGGGAAGATCCGTCCGGCCGATCGATCCCGCAAAAAGGCTGTCGCCCGCAAAACACAGCTTTTGTGTTTCGGCATAAAAACTCAGCCCTCCCGGAGAATGCCCCGGAGTTTCCATCACTGTAAGGCTGCATGAGCCACAGGTTATCACATCCCCTTCGGCGATATAGCCATCAGGATCGGGCTGGTTCTCCACATTCAATCCGAACAGACGGCCCATCTTGGAGGCCGACTGCAGGATGGGCAGTTCGGCCCGGTGCATCATGACGCCCACGCCCAGTTTTTCCTTTAAAAACCGGTTGGCGCCCACATGGTCCACATGGGCATGGGTATTGATGATTGATTTAACGTTCACGCCCAGCTTTTTTATCTCATCCAGGATACGCGCACCATCGCCGCCGGGATCGATCACAATGGCATCCTTTGATTTGTCATCTGCCAGGATATAGCAGTTCGTCATAAATTCGGTTACAACAACCGTTTCAACCAGCATACTTCCTCCTGTTGCCGTCCTGGTCACGGCCACTATTATTAAAATTCAAGCACCTAAAGCATAGTATACAGCCGGTCACCGGTCAACAGCCGGAGGTTACTCTTATAAAACCTTTTTTAATGCATTTTCTGCCCTTTGTATTAAAAAAGATTTTTTTATTGCCTTTTCAGTAGAAACTGTTAAGTTGTTTTTATGTTTTGCGATAAGTTATCATATGGACCGCCACCCACAAAAGGAGGGAAAGCTCATGAAAATAGGCGTACCCAAGGAAATAAAGAAATTTGAAAACAGGGTCAGCATGACCCCGGACGGCGTCTGCCAGTTCACCAAAGCCGGACATACGGTTTTCGTTGAAAAAGGAGCAGGCCTTGGTGCCAACATAACCGACCAAGAATATATCGAAAAAGGCGCAAATATCATTGACAGCCATGCAGAGATCTTTGCCGCAGCCGACATGATCTACAAGGTCAAGGAGCCTCTCCCCGAGGAATATGACCTCTTCAAGGACGGACAGCTGCTGTTCACCTATTTGCACCTGGCGGCCGACAAAACCCAGGCCGAAGCCCTCCTTCGCAAAGGAGTCAGCGGCGTGGCCTTTGAAACCATCCAGCTCGATGACGGCCATTTGCCGCTGCTGGAACCCATGAGCGAAGTCGCCGGCCGGCTTTCGGTCCAGGAAGGCGCCAAATATCTGGAAAAAACCTACGGCGGCCGCGGCGTCCTGCTGGGCGGCGTTCCCGGCGTAGCCAAAGGCAACGTGGTGATCATCGGCGGAGGCACAGTCGGCCTCAATGCCGCCAAGATCGCGGTCGGAATGGGCGCCAACGTGAAACTGCTGGATATCGACAAACGCAAGATGCAGTTCTTTGACAACATCTTCGGTGAAAACATTGAAACCCTCTACTCCACCCCGGGCAATGTCGCAAGGTGCCTCGAAAACGCCGACCTGGTGATCGGGGCGGTTCTGATCCCCGGGACATCGGCGCCCAAACTGGTTTCGTCCGACATGGTCAAACGCATGAAAAAGGGCGCCGTGATCGTGGATGTGGCCGTTGATCAGGGCGGCTGCTGCGCCAATACCAGACCCACCTATCACGACGACCCGATTTTCATTGTGGATGATGTCGTGCATTACTGTGTGGCCAACATGCCCGGCGCGGTTGCGGTGACCTCCACCTGGGCCCTGGCCGAAGCAACCCTGCCTTACGGTCTCAGGCTGGCAAACCTCGGTCTCAAAAAGGCCGCCGAAGATAAGGCCCTGCTCAAGGGCATCAACACCTATAAGGGTGAGATCACCCATGAGGGCGTGGCCACATCCCTCGACCTGCCGTACAAAAAGATTACAGCATCAGACTTGTAATCCAACCAACGTATTGCCGGGTTCGTTCCCGGCCCGGCAATACACCCCCAAGAAATCTCCTCGAATTCTCAAAAAAATTTGAATAAAATTGACGCATAACTTAAAGTTTGCCCCCCCATTTCCCGATTAAATCTATCAATATGGCACACATACTGATTGTTGAAGATGACATAAATCTGGGGCAGGTTCTTTTCCAAGAATTGAAAAATCACCACCATGACATGGAACTTGTTGCGGATGCCGAAGCCGCCCTGGCCAGAACCAATAAGAACATCTACGATCTGATCCTCACCGACATCAAGCTGCCCGGGATGGATGGCCTCGAACTCCTGAGCGCCATCAAGGCCAACAACCCCACCACCATTGTCATCGTCATGACAGGCTATGCCTCGGTCGACACCGCAGTCACCGCGCTTAAGAGCGGCGCCCAGGACTTCATCCAGAAACCCTTCGGCCTGCAGGAGATAATCCAGAAAATCGATGATGCCCTGGCCCTCAAACGCATGCGCAACGAAATCGACTATCTGCGGCATGCCCAGGAAGACATCATCTACCGCACCAAAGATATTATCGGAAACAGCAAGGCCCTGCAGAAAGTCCTCAAAACCGTTGAAAAGGTATCCCAGTCCGATGCCACCATCCTGATTACCGGAGAAACCGGTGTGGGAAAAGGACTCGTTGCCGGCGCCATTCATCACAATTCCCACCGCAACGGCAATAATTTTGTGCAGGTCAACTGCGCCGCCCTGCCGCAGCACATCCTGGAAAGCGAGCTTTTCGGCCATGAAAAGGGGGCCTTCACCGGAGCCCACAAGCTCAGAACCGGCCGGGTCGAACAGGCCAACGGCGGCACCATCTTTCTGGACGAAATCGGCGACATGGACATCGGCCTCCAGGCCAAAATCCTGAGGGTTCTGGAAGAACGCGAATTTGAACGTCTGGGCGGCAACCGCACCATCAAGGTTGATGTCCGGGTAATCGCCGCCACCAACCAGGATCTCAGAACCATGGTAAGGGAAGGCACCTTCCGCGAGGACCTCTTCTATCGCATCAATGTCATCAACCTTGAGGTCCCACCGTTACGCGAACGCCTTGAAGACATCGAACCGCTGGCCAGATATTTCATCAGACGCTACTGCCAGGAGTTCAACAAACCCCAGCTGGACATCGCCGTCCAGGCCCTCGATGTAATGCGAAATTACAGCTGGCCGGGCAATGTACGCGAAATCCGCAACTGCATGGAACGGGCCATCCTGCTGGCCGAAGGCAACACCATCAGACCCGAGGATGTT
>CAYWBU010000116.1:0-8160 GCA_964456565.1 uncultured Bacteriovoracaceae bacterium
GACATTTCTGGATGATCTTCGGCCTGCTGAGCACCTTTGCCTCGGATACCGGCGCCTATTATACCGGAAAAACACTGGGCCGCCACAAGCTGGCGCCGCGCCTGAGCCCCAAGAAGACCGTTGAAGGCGTCTTCGGCGGAATGTTTGCCAGCATGCTGGCGGGCAGCCTGCTGGCCGTGGGCTATAATGCCTGGACACCGCTTGCAAACATGCAGGCCCTGTGGCTGTATGCATTGATAGCCGGAGCCATCGCCCTGATGGGCCTGGCCGGCGACCTGACCGCCTCCATGTTCAAACGCCAGTTCAATGTCAAGGACATGGGCAACCTGATCCCCGGCCACGGCGGCATGCTTGACCGCATGGACGGCGCCATTCCGGCCGGGGCCCTGCTCTTCATCATCCTCAAGGTGATCGGCTGACATGAAAAATATCGTTGTCCTCGGCTCCACCGGATCAATCGGCATTTCGACCCTGGATGTCATCCGCCAGCATCCCGAACTCTACCGCATCACCGGGCTGGCAACCGGCAGCAATGCCGCCGAACTGCGGCGCCAGGCTGCTGAGTTTGCAAAACAAGCTGATCACAACATCATCAGCGGGGCGGATGCGGCCTGCGAACTAATCAGAAAATGCCGGCCGGACATGGTGGTCAACGGCATTGCCGGGGCCGCCGGGTTCCTGCCGTCCCTGACCGCGGTGGAATGCGGGGCCGAGCTGGCACTGGCCAACAAGGAATCCCTGGTGATCGGTGGCAGCCTATTGACCAAGATGGTCAGGGAGAAAGGCCTTAAGATCCTGCCGGTGGACTCGGAACATTCGGCCATCTTCCAGTGCCTGCAGGGAGAACCGCATAAAAAGATCAGACGGCTGATCCTGACGGCCTCGGGCGGACCTTTCCGCGCAACCCCGGCCGAGGATTTCAGCCGCATCAGCCCCCAGCAGGCCCTCAAACATCCCACCTGGGACATGGGACAGCGCATCACCATCGACTCGGCCACCATGATGAACAAGGCCCTGGAGATCATCGAGGCCGCCTGGCTCTTCGATGTCGCGGTGGAAGATATCCAGGTGGCGGTGCACCCCACCAGCATCGTGCATTCCATGGTGGAATTTGAAGATATGAGCATCAAGGCCCAGATGGGCTACCCCGACATGCGCCTGCCCATTGCCTATGCCCTGAGCTGGCCCGACAGGTTTGAGCTTGAACTGAAGCCCTTCGATTTTTCCGTTCATCAGCAGCTGGATTTCTATCCGCCCGATGAAGAAAAATTTCCGGCCTTAAAAATAGCCCGGCAGGCCATGCAGCAACCGGCCACCCTGCCCTGCATCATGAATGCGGCCGACGAAGTTGCCATCGCGGCCTTTTTAGACGGCCACATCCGCTTCGACCAGATCGTCAGTACTGTCCAGGCAACCATGCATAAGCTTTCGGACGAATCTGCCGATACAGCTCATGAGCTTGTGGCCCTTGACCGCAAGGCCAGAGCCGTTGCACAAGGATTGATAAAATGATTACACTCTTGGCATTCATAATAGTCTTAGGCGTCCTGATCTTTTTCCACGAGTTGGGACATTTCATCATGGCCAAGGCCAGCGGCGTGGGGGTCATCACCTTCTCGCTGGGATTCGGGCCGGCCATCTTCAAGAAACGCATCGGCGAGACCGAATACCAGCTGGCGGCCGTGCCGCTGGGCGGCTATGTCAAGATGATCGGTGAAAACCCCGAGGAGGATGCCGACAATCCGGAAATCCCCTATGACCCGCAGCGGTCCTTCGCCGAGAAAAAACTGGGAGTCAAGGCCCTGATCGTGGCGGCCGGCCCCATCTTCAATCTGGTGCTGGCCGTACTGTTCTACGCCATCCTGGCCTGGAGCGGGCTGCAGATGCTCTCACCCGAACCGCTGGTGGGCGAAGTCAAACCCGACTCCCCGGCCTACACTGCCGGCATCCTCGCCGGAGACCGCATCGTCTCCATTGCCGGCGAACCCATCACGCAATGGGAGGAGATCTCGGCCAGGCTTGGACAGGTTGAGGCCGACCAGAAGATCAGGATCGCAGTGGACCGCAACGGCACGATCTTCGATACGGTGCTGGTGCCGCAGTCGGTTACCGAGAAAAATATGTTCGGCGAAGATGTAAACCGCCTGATCATCGGCATCAACCACAGCGGCAAGACCATCACCAGGACATACGGTCCCCTGGAAGGTCTGGGTTACGGTTTTTCACAGACCTGGTGGGTGATTGAGATCACCGGCATCGCCATCAAGAAGATGTTTGACGGGTCCATCGAACTTAAAGACAGCCTCGGTGGTCCCATCATGATTGCCGATGTCTCGGGCCAGACCCTTAAGATGGGCATCAAACCCTTCATGGCCCTGATCGCCTTCATCAGCATCAACCTGGGCCTTTTGAACCTGCTGCCCATCCCAATCCTGGACGGCGGGCATCTGCTGTTCTTCCTGATCGAGGCCGTAATCGGCCGTCCGGTGGAAGGCCGGCCGCGCGAGATTGCCCAGCAGGTCGGGCTTTTCCTGCTGATGCTGCTGATGATCCTGGCCTTCTACAATGACATCACCCGTCTGCTGACAGGGAAGTAAAGACATGAAGGTCCTGGCCATCGACACCTCCACCAACATCTGTTCCCTGGCAGTCAATATTGACGGCCACACAGCCGCCGAAGACGCAACCCCGGTCAAGGCCGGACATTCCGGCACCCTGCTGCCCAATATTGACAAGCTCCTTTGCCGTTGCGAAATCGCGGCAAAAGACATCGATATGATCGCCGTGGGACTCGGCCCGGGATCTTTCACCGGAATCCGCATCGGCCTGGCCACGGCCAAAGGCCTGGCAACCGCCCTGCAATGCCGGCTGACGGGATTCTGCACCCTGGATATCATGGCCCGGGCGGCCATCCCCGCGCAGACACCCGTCATGCCCCTGATCGACGCCCGCAAAGGCGAGGTCTTCTGCGCCGTCTATGACAGCAACGGCAGCCGCAGGGCTGAACCGGTCAACATCAAGCCCCAGGCCGCGGCCGAACTGATCAAGGAACCGACCCTGCTGCTGGGCAACGGCCTTGAACCCTACGGACAGACCATCATTGATGCCGCCGGGGACAGAGCCATCCTGGCCCCGCAAGCTATCTGGGCGCCCCGGGCGGCCATTCTGGCCCAGATGGCTGCTTCCTCTGAAAATCCACCTGATTTCAATGCAATCCAGCCCATTTACGTGCGTCCGTCCGATGCGATTCTGGCTCTGAAAAACACATAAACCTCATATTGCCTGCCGGCGGCTCAAGCTTATCATATAGTCTTAGATCCTGAAGACAACCTAGAATTTCCTATCCAGGTACTCGAAGCGGAGGTTACTATGACTGAGGCGCAAGGCACAACGATCCTGCTTATCTGTGATGATGATTCCTACAGACAATCACTCTCGGCAATGCTCGTCCCTACCGGGATACATATCGAATCAATCAGCGACTATCCCGACGGTCTGGCCAGATTACGCCAGAACCAGCATGACTTCTGCATCCTGGCCTTGCCCCGCAACGGCACCGCAGTGCTCGAACCCTTTCTGGAAATTCTTGATTTCAGCCTCCCGCCCCTGATCATCATCGGACATGAAACCGAGACCGATCTGGACATCCCGCCAAGGGCCAATGCCTTTTTGGAATATCTCTCGCGCGATGAGATCTCCGAGGCGGCCCTCAGAACCGTCCTGAAATGTGCCCGGCGCAAGCACAGGGCCCTGAATTTCATCGACGAGGGCACTCAGGAAGAGACCGGACGCCAGACCAGATCCAGGCAGGACCAGCGCATGCAGGCCATGGAAACCCTCGCCGGTGGTCTGGCCCATGACTTCAACAATATCATTACGGCCATAAAGGGCTACGCCGAACTGATTCACGATGAGACCGAACCTGACAGCAAACCCTACCGGCATTCTTCGGAAATCCTGAATGCCACGGAAAAGACGCGCAAGATGGTCCAGCAGATCATGACCTTCAGCCACCGCATAAAGATGCGCAAATATCCTATTGATATAGAAGCGGCCGTATCCGAAACCGTCAAGCTGCTCGGCCTGTCCGTTCCGGACAACATTGACGTCAAGACATCTATCGCAGATGACTGCGGTCAGATCCTGGCCGATCCGGCAAATATCAATCAGATCTTAACCAATCTCTGTACCAATGCCTGGCAGGCCATGCCCGACGGCGGCAACCTGGAGATCAGGGTCTCTCCGGAAATGATCGACACCACAACCGCCGCCATGTATCCCGGGGCTCAGTCGGGACGCAACATCAAGATCTCGGTAATCGATAACGGCCAAGGCATGGCGGCCGACATTGAGGAACATATCTTCGAACCCTTCTTCTCCACCCGCAAAAAGGGACAGGGCTCCGGTCTGGGGCTGGCAACGGTCCACGGGATAGTCAAGGCGCTCAACGGCTGCATCAGCGTCCATTCCCAGCCCGGATCGGGATCGCGTTTTGATGTCTTCATTCCGGCAGCCGATCCCGATAAAACTGCCGTTGAGACCCCGGAGCCGCCGTCGGCTGGCCAGGGTCACGGTGAACGCATCCTGCTGGTCGATGACGAGGAGGCCGTGCTGAAAATCGCCACCCAGATGCTGAGCCGCCTGGGCTATTCGGTCAAGACATCTTCCCAGCCGGCCGAGGCTCTGGCCATCTTCACCTCCGACCCCAAGGCCTTTGATCTGCTGATCACCGACCAGACCATGCCCAAGATGAGCGGGGTGCAGCTGGCGAACGAGATCAACAAGATAAGACCGGATCTACCGGTAATCATGACCAGCGGTTATGAAGGCACCATCGATGCCCAGGAGGGCTCCGCCACCATGCACTTCATTGAAAAGCCCTTCCGCAAGAACATCATCGGCCAGACCGTCAGCCAGGCCCTCAGCGACAGCAAACGCCACAACCGTCCGGGCTGATCAGTTTTTCTAATTCTCCTGATCTTCCCCAGTGTTTCTGATCCGGATCCTTACGCGGCTGAGACGGTTGCCGCGCATGCGTTCAACCTTGAAGCGCATGCCGTCCCAGTCCATCTCCTCGCCCTCTTCGGGAATATGATCCAGCATCGAATACATCAGTCCGGAGAGGGTATCGAACTCCTCGGGGAAATCATTGTCGAAATATTTGCCGAGATCCCGCAGGTTGATATTGCCGCGCACCAGAAAGGTATTGAGCCCCACCGGGATGACCGGCGCCAGGATATCATCATGTTCGTCGATGATGTCACCGGTGATCTCCTCGATGATATCCTCAAGGGTTATGGCGCCCTTGACCGTACCATATTCGTCAACGACAAAGGCGATGTGCACCCGCATCTGCTGGAAATCAATCAGCTGTTTCAGGATTGAACGGGTCTCGGGCACAAACTCCACCTCCCGCAGGGCCTTCTTGAGGTCAAAGTCCTCCTTGCGGTCGATGAAACGCCAGATATCACGCACATGCAGATATCCGAGGATGTTATCCTGCCGGCCCTCGTAAACCGGATAGCGGCTGAAGCTCTTGCTTATAACCGTCCGCACGATGTCATCGAAGGAACAGTCCGTCGACAGCATCTGGATTTCGTTCATGGGAATCATGACCTTCCGGACCGGCACCGTATCCATGTCCATGACGGCCGAGAGCATCTTGGCCTTGGGTTCCTGAATGAATCCCTCCTTGTGTCCGATGGAGATCACCGTCTCCACATCGGCCTCGGTCAGCTTGTCGGTGCGCTCCAGCTTGAAGCCGAAGAGTTGCAGGAGTCCCTTGGAAATCATGGTCAGCAGGTGGGCCAGCGGATCCAGGATCCTGATGACCGCCCGCATCGAGTAGGACACCAGCATTGAAAACTCATCGGCCTTGTAGGCCGCCACGGTCTTGGGCGTGATCTCGGCAAAGATCAGCAGGATAATGGTCATGGCAATGGAGGCATACACAATGCCTTCTTCACCGAAGACCGAAAGAAACAGGGCCGTGGCGATGGCCGAGGCCAGCACATTTACAAAGTTGTTGCCCAGCAGGATGGTGCTGATGAGCTTGTCCGGTTTTTTCAGGATCTCCACGACCCGTTTGGCATCCTTGCGGCCATTGTCGGCCAGATGCCGGATGCGGAAACGGTTGGCCCGCATAAAGGCCGTTTCACTGCTGGAGAAAAAGGCGGAAAAGATGATCAGAACAAACAGGATTACCGAATAACCGACTTCCCTTATACTAAAGTCAACTTCCATTTAATGAACTATTCCTCCTCGGGTTGCCATAATCAGAACAGCAACATCTGTTTTGATCGGCGTTTAGGCACAACTTCTTGACAGCTGATATATTCCCGGGGCAGCCGGGCAACAAAAACAGATGCGCCCTGTTCCTTTTTGACCAGATAAAGCCTGTCGATGGCCCTGGTCATGGCAACATAAAAAAGATTTTCTTCTTCGGGCAGCGGACTTTCCGCCAAAGGGAAAGAGCCGTCCGTGACCCCGCAGATAAATACACATTTAAACTCCAGTCCCTTGGCGGCATGGGCCGTCATGACGCGGACTTTTTCCCCGCCGAGCGCCGCCTGATCATGACTCAGCAGCAAAAACTCACAAAACCCGACCAGATTGCCGTCAAAGAGGCCGGCATAGTGATAAAAAAGGTTATCCGGGTCAAGCTGCGGCAGGCGGAAGAGCCCGCTCTTTTCAATGGCAAGGATGCGCTGTCTGAGCGGACCGTCAAGACCGTCCAGGAACGTGGCAGCCTCGGCCACAAACGCCCGGCCGCAGGCACTGATTTCATTCTCAGCCGCATGGCGGTCCTCCCGCGGCAGGCCCTTGACCAGCGGCTGCCAGGCCTCTTTTTTCAGCAACGCCAGGCGTTCGCGGATCCCGGCCCTCTCGGCCAGGCTTGATCCATAGGCGGCCTCAAACGGGATCGCGGCCTTGGCCAGGGCATTGACTACCGGGCTCACCTGGCTGCGGGTGCGCACAATCACGGCCATATCCGAAAGGGCATATTCACCCTTGGCCTTTTTAACGCGCGAACTGATCAGGCCGCCGGCCAGGGCCTCGATCTCCTCGGCGATATAATCGGCCGGCCAGGGGGTGCTGATCACGTTTACCGGAGTGCCGTCGCGCCCGGATGCAAGGGCAGCCTGTTTCATGAAGGCCGCGGTTGCCACGGCCACAGCCATATTAAGGCGGTAGGTGTTCTCCAGGGTCACGCTGTGCGGCACAAAATAACGGCTGAAATCATCGAAGGCCTGGGGCGAGCTGCCCCTGAAACCGTAGATAGCCTGATTGCGATCACCGATGACCATCAGACTGGCAACCCCGGACGCCAGTCTTTTCAGAAAGGCAAACTGCAGCGGATTGATGTCCTGAAATTCGTCCACCATGATGTGGTCATAGGCCGTCGGGCGAGTATCAAGCACCTGCATGGCCCGCATGATCAGGCCTTCAAAGCTCAGGATATCATCCTCGGCCAGCTTGTCCACGAAGGCCTGCTGGGTTTCATTCAGATCCTGATTTAGGCTCTGCCCCAGCAAAAGCTCCCTGACAAATTTCTGCGGATCCACCACCGCGGCCAGGTCGGCCAGGCCTTTTTCATCCAACACATTGAAGGCACTGCCCGTCTCACGCAGGATGGCAGCGGCCAGGGCATGAAAGGTGAACACGTCAGCGGCGACCTTGCCCAGACGGGCCCGGATCTCTTCGGCGGCCTTGGTGGTGAAGGTGATGGCCAGGACCCTGGCCCCGGGATCAATCTTACGGATGGCGCGGATCCGTTCCACCAGCACGCGGGTCTTGCCGGTTCCCGGACCGGCCTGGACCATGAGGTTGCCGCGTTCAAAGCCCATCCCGGCCTGCTGGGCCGCATTGAAGGTCACGGGTTGCGGCTTCTGCGGCTCTGCACCGCAACTTCTTGCGCCGGAGCCTTTGGGCCGCGCGGCCTTTTTCCCGGCCACCTCGGCCTTGAAGAGCAGATCTTTTTCGTTATCCTTAAAGACCCGGATTATACCGAAGCGCCCGTCAAAACCCGAAGTCCGGTGCACCGCGCCGGAGCGCATGCGTTCGATGGCCAGAGCCAGCACTTCGCCGCCCACCGAGCGGAGCTCGGCCCGACCCGGCTCCAGCAGCAGCGGCACGTCGCCAGCCGGCTGTGCGACCAGG
>CAYWBU010000117.1:0-8150 GCA_964456565.1 uncultured Bacteriovoracaceae bacterium
CCTGCATGTTTTTCCCAAAACCCTCCAACTGTTTTTGATCTGCCAACCTTGTACACCATTAATCCAATGCACGGCAAACCTTTCTGCACGGCTACGCCTGAAACTGTAAAATCTGCACGGCAGACCGTGCTATTACGTAATCATCCTGAAAGTCTTCTCTAACTATTTGATATTAATCATATAGAACCTGCACATTCATAATGTCATTGACTTTAGTAAATTTTAGTATTAGGTGAATCTTATATAGTTACTAAATGATATTCAGTTTACATCGGCAATTCAGGAACTATGGTTTATTCAGTTATTTTTGGTCCTTGCTACATACGGGGGGAAAAATCCGCTTTACGGCGGAAAATATAAAGGAGGGTAACAGAGATGACAGAGAAACAAAAAAAAGCAAAGGACAGCAAGGTTTTTTCAGAGGGCAACCTCAACAAGCTAAAACTGCGCAACCGACTCATCCGGGCCGGCTGCTTCGAAGGGATGTGCTACAACGAAACTCCGTCTCCGGAACTGCTGGAACATCACCGGGCAGTCGCCGCCGGCGGAATCGGGATGACCACCATATCCTACTGTGCAGTTTCAAATGACGGGATCGGGTTCGGCACCGAGATGTGGATGCGGGATGACATCCTTCCCATGCTCAAGAAGATCACCGATGCAATCCATGCCGAAGGCGCCGCCGCCTCGATCCAGCTGGGTCACTGCGGTTTCTTCTCTTCGCCCATGGCCATCAAGAAACAGCCCATCGGCGCATCACCCAAGTTCTGCCTTTTCCGGATGAGCGTCTGCCGGGCCATGACCGAAAGCGACATCGAACGCGTTCGCAATGATTTCGTCAACGCCGTATTGAAGGCCCGCGATGCCGGGTTTGACGCCGTGGAACTCCATGCCGGCCATGGCTATCTGCTGAGCCAGTTCCTGTCACCGTGGACCAACAAACGCAAAGACAAGTACGGCGGCAGCCTGGAAAACCGGCTGCGTTTCCCGGTTTCAGTAATCAAGGCCGCGCGGAAAGCCGTCGGACCTGATTTCCCGATCCTCGTCAAGATGAACCTCTTTGACGGTTTCGATAAAGGTATGCAGCTCAATGAGGCTCTCAAGGTCGGCAAGGCCTTTGAAGAGGCCGGTGCGGATGCACTGATCGCCAGCTGCGGTTTCACCTCAAAAATACCCTTCCTGATGATGAGAGGGAATATCCCTCTTATGGAATATGCCAAATCCGAGAAAAACCCCATCATGCAGCTGGGCATGATCCTGTTCGGCCGTTTCATGGTGCCGCAGCACGAATATCATGAGATGTTCCTGTTCAACCATGCCCAGAAGCTTCTGGAAGCAGTCAATATCCCGGTGGTTCTGGTGGGCGGCGTGCGTTCCCTGGACAATATGAACCGTGCCATGGATGCCGGCTTTGAATTTATCGAGCTCGGTCGCCCCACTGTCCGTGACCCTGAGTTTGTCAACAAGCTGCAGGCCGGACTTATCACGGAAACCGACTGCGATCATTGTAACCGCTGTGTCGCCAACATGGCATGTGGTCACCTTGAATGTGTCTGCCTGGAGAAAGACGGTCGCCAGTTGCAGGCATAGTTTCCTGGGCAGTGCCCGAATGCTTTGCCTCGGGCACTGCCTTTTTTTTTACGGCAAGGTTCCTGTTCCTGCCTGTAGGAACCTTGCCGCACCAAAGGAGAACTTTATGCAGAGATCTATAATCCCCCTCGTTTTGTTAATATTATTTGCAGGACCGTTGGCAGCAGAGACCACAGTCCCTCAGGAGGATCGCTACATCCAGGAACTTGATGCCATCTGGGCCGACGCCTATAACCAGATTTACAATGGCGGGCTCAACATCCAGCTGATTGAAAAATTTAAATATATGCTGAAACTCTGTGATCAGGCCCTGGCTGAGGATCCCGACAACTATGAGTACCTCTGGCGCTATGCGCTCGCCGCGGCCCAGTATGCCTCGACCGCCCAGTCAATCCAGGAGGGCATCGACTGGAAGTCCATCTGTCGCGAATGGGGCCTGCGCGGGTTCGAGGTGGCCAACAAGGCCTGTGAAATCTGCCCTGAGCGGCCCGAAGCCTTTTTCTGGCGCAACTACAGCATCGGCATGTATGTGCTCATCGGTGGCATCGAGCCCATCATCAATGCGGTCAAGGAAGGGTTCCTGTTCAAGTCCCAGGAAAGTGTATTCAAAGGCTATGACGCTGACAAATCCTACCAGGACTATATTCCGGTCTTTGCCTGCAATCAGTTCCTGGCGCATATCCCCACCATCCCGTTCATTGTCAAGGGCAGCAAGAAAGATCGTTATCAAAGGGCCCTTAATTATCACAAAGAACACATGCAGTGCGCCGAAGATCTGATCCGTCAGAAAAAGGCCTTTGAATGGGACGTCCGCTGCTTTTTCATTGCCGAATTCCTGCTGGACGCGGTTGACGTCCTGGACATGAAAGGCTGTGCCAAACAGAAATACACCGAAGAGGCCCGCGGGTGGTGTCAGCTGGGCATCCAGGGACCACGCCCCTACTATGTCAATCTGTGTCAGGCCATGCTGGATGACAGCAAAAACTGGCAATAACCGCAATAACGGTTAGCCGCTAAAAAAGGAGACGCGTATGTACAAATCTCTGATAGCACTGACATTATTCATCTGCCTGCCCGGCTGGGCCGCGGCAGATGAGGCCCCCGGCCAGGACATCGATCCCTATATCGCACAGATCGACGGCATCTGGAGCAACACCTACAACCGGATATACAGCCAGGGTATCGATCAGGAGGCCCTTGAAAGTTTCAGATCCATGATTGAGATCTGCAAAAAGGCCAGCGCAAGCGACCCCGACAACTATGAATATCTCTGGCGCTATTCGCGCGCCTGCGGTGAATATGCCCAGAGCGCCCAATCCATGCCGGATACCGTGTCCAACTGGAAAGAGATCTGCCGCGAATGGGGAATGCACGGCTACAAGGTGGCCGACAAGGCCTGCCAGGACCGGCCCGACCGGCCCGAGGCCTTTTTCTGGCGTAATTACAACATGGGCATGTACGTGCTCATCGGCGGGATCGAACCCATCATCAATGCGGTCAAGGAAGGCTTTCTGCCGAAATCCAAGGAAAATATCCTCAAGGGATACGCGGCCGACAAGTCCTACCTGGACTACATCCCGGTGTATGCCCGTTCACAGTTTCTGGCGCACGTCCCGAGCATCCCTTTCATTGTCAAAGGGTCAAGAGAAGATCGCTTCAAGGAGGCCATGTGTTACCACAGGGAACACAACAACTACACCAGACACCGCATTCAGGAAACTTTTGAGTGGGATATCCGGGCCGCCTATTCGGCCGAATTCCTGCTGGAGGCGGTCAAGGTGCTGAAACCTTCGCCCTGCGACAAAGAGAAATATCTGAAAGAGGCTCGCGAATGGTGCCAGATGGGCCTGACAAGTCCCAGACCCTACTATGTCAAACTGTGTCAGGACATGCTGGCAGACACGAAGAAATGGCAATGATTCCATAGCAATTAGCTAATCATACTAAAAAACGCTTTGTTTATAGCTGCAGGTCCCTGCAGACGGGGTTTTTGCGGCCTGAAAAGGAGAATAAAATGGGGAAACCATCGGTATCAATCAATGGCAGCAAGATTTTTGTAACCGGAGCTTCCGGCGGAATCGGTCAGACCATAGCCGTGGAGATGGCCCGCCACGGCGGGCAGATGATCCTGGCCGGCAACAGAAACTTGAAAGGTCTCAACGAGACCGTTGACATGATCCGCCAACAGGGCGGAACCGTTCTGGAAAGCTGCCCGGTCAATATCATGAACGAAGAAGAGGTCAAGGCCTTTGCCGCTGACATCCAGGGGCGCTTCGGAACAGTCGATATCATCGTGAATAACGCCGGGGTGCTGGTTTCCGGCGAGATGCAGCACCTGACACACAAGGACTGGGAACTGGTGCTGGGGGTCAACCTCTGGGGAACCATCAATGTCATCTCGGCCTTCCTGCCCGCCATGATCGAGCAGCAGAGGGGGCACATCTTCAATGTCGGATCATTTGCCGGCCTGGTGGGACACCCCTGGCAGGGCACCTACAGCGCCTCCAAATTTGCGGTCGTAGGCCTGTCTGAGGTCCTGCGCTACGATCTGCGGCAGTACAATATCGGGGTCAGCGTCATCTGCCCCGGACCGGTCAAGACCAATATGATGCAGTCGGTCAAGATTGTGCATCCCGATCAGGAAAAGGCCGCCAAACGCAAAGCGGTTTTCAGCAAGGCGGGAACCACCCCGGAAAAGATAGTTGAGCGCATGATAAAAAGCCTCGAAAGCAACAAATTCATGGCTGTCACGCCTGACATGGCCTGGATCTGGTACCTCAAACGCTACACACCCTTACTGTTTGAAGGCTATCAGCGGCTGTTCTTCGGTTTCTGGCATCGGCTGATGCGCTAAAAACCAATTCAGCTGCGGGCTGATGTCACGGCCTGCAGCTGAATCCAACCATGCCGATCCTCTCCGATATCTCACCGCAAAACCGATTCCCTCTTGCATCCGACGCTCCATGACGTTAGTACTGCCCGCTATGAAACTTTTTGTTGAGGGACAACGCTGGATCAGTCATATGGAGCCCGAACTGGGCATTGGAATCGTGTTGGAGACCGCCGGACGCCGTGTACGCATATTTTTCGCCGCCGCGGAAGTCATCCGGGAATACACCCCGGACGCCGCCCCCCTTAAACGGGTCATCGGCCAGGAAGTCGAAACCGTCACCGCCCGTGACGGACGCCGCCTTGTGGTTGAAGATGTTGCCGAACAGGACGGGCTGATGACCTACATCGATCAGGACGGCTGCATCATGGAAACCGAAATCAGCGACAATCTAAGCATCTCCAAGCCCGACAAACGCCTGCTGAGCGGCCGCATCGACAGCCCCGGGCTCTTTGATCTGCGCTGCCGCATGCTGAAGTTCCGGCACCGCTGGGCCGGCAGCGACCTGCGCGGGTTTGCCGGCGGCCGGATCGATCTGATCCCCCACCAGCTCTATATCGCGCATGAGGTCTCCCGCCGCCAGTTCCCGCGCGTGCTGCTGGCCGATGAAGTGGGTCTTGGCAAGACCATCGAGGCCGCCATGATCCTCAATCGCCTGCTGTCAAGCGGCCGCATCAGCCGGGTCCTGATCCTGGTGCCCGAAGCCCTCGTCAATCAGTGGCTGGTGGAGCTGCTGCGCAAGTTCAACCTGAAATTCAGAATCGCCGACAGCGCCTACTGCGAACAGACTGTTGAAAATCCCTTTCGGGAAGACCAGCTCTACATCGCCGGGCAGAATTTTGTCACCGCCAGCCGCAAGCGCATGCAGCAGGTGCTGGAGGCCGACTGGGACCTGCTGATCGTGGACGAGGCCCACCACCTTGAGGAAGGCTCCACCCCCTATGATTTTGTGGCCGCCATGAGCGAGATGATCCCGCGGGTGCTGCTGTTGACGGCCACCCCTGAACAGGCCGGCCTTGACAGCCATTTTGCGCGCCTCAAACTGCTGGATGCCGACCGCCACTATGACTTTGAAGCCTTCAAGGCTGAAAGTGCGCACTATGCCGAGACCGCAGCCCTGGCGCGGCGGATTGAAGCCGATCAAAAACTGAGCGCCGCCGACAAAAAGATCCTTAAAGGCGCCGGGATCGATCCGGCTTCCGCTGACCTGCTGAACGACCTGCTGGATCGTCACGGTCCCGGACGGGTCATCTTCCGCAATACCCGGGATGCCATCAGCGGCTTTCCCCAACGCCGGGCGGTCCTGCATGAACTGAATGCCCCGGGAAAAACCGCCCTCAGGCAAGAGTTTGAATGCGACCTCCGGGCCGGCGCCATGGAATATGACTTCCGCGCCGACCCCCGAATCGCCTGCCTGGCGGAGCTGCTGCGCGCCAGTGATGCAAAGATCCTGCTGATCTGCTCTTCGCCGGCCAAGGTGACGGCCATTGAAACGGCCCTCATGCAGCACCTCAGCGTCAAGGCCGCCCTCTTCCATGAAAACATGACCATTATCCAGCGCGACCGCAACGCCGCCTGGTTTGCCGAACCCGACGGCGCCCGGGTGCTGATCTGTTCCGAGATCGGCAGCGAAGGCCGCAATTTCCAGTTTGCCAGCAACCTCTTTCTCTTCGACCTGCCCCTTGACCCCGAACTCCTGGAACAGCGTATCGGCCGCCTGGACCGTATCGGCCAGCAGCATAGCGTGCAGATCCACCTGCCGCTAGTTGCAGACTCCCCCCAGGCCATTCTAACCCGCTGGTACCATGAAGGCCTGGAGGCCTTCCAAAAAAACCTGGCCTGCGGCCAGCAGATCCGTGAGAAATATGCCGCCGCAATCGCCCAAATGGCCCTTGATGGTAGTGACCCCGACAACCTGCTCACTGCCACAAGACAATACCGCGACCAACTCAACCTTGATCTCAAACAGGGGCGCGACCGCCTGCTGGAGATGAGTTCCTGCCGCCGCGACCAGGCCGCCGAGATGGTTACCAGCATCGCCGCCCTGGATGAAGATCCCGCTCTGGAAGATCTCATGTGTGCTGTCTTTGAATATTTTAATGTGGAATATGACGAGATCCTGCCGCGCACCTACATCGTCAGCCCGGCCGGACAGTTCAGCCTGCCGGGCATCAGGGAAGACGGCATGACCCTCACCTTTGACCGTGCCACAGCCCTGGCCCGCGAGGATATCGACTTCATCACCTGGGACCATCCCATGGTGGCCGGTGCCTGGGATCTCGTCCTCGGCTCGGAGCAGGGCAACAATTCCCTGATGCTCTGGCCCCGGAGCGCGACCCCGGGGCTCCTGCTGGAGGCCTGCTATGTACTGGAATGTGTGGCTCCCGACCGGCTTGATATCGAACGTTTCCTGCCGTCCGAACCCATCAGCATCCTGGTGGACCAGAGCGGCGAGGTGGTGGAGGCAGACTATGCCGGCCAGCTGCACGCTCCGGATCAGATTACGGCCGAAAAACTGATCAAACCCCTGGGCAAACTTCTGCCGCGCCTCAAACGCCGCGCCAAGAAACTTGCCCGCGAAGAGGCCGAGGGTCTGGTCAATGCCGGGCTGGAACGCCTGCAGCATGAACTGGGGCACGAACTGGAGCGTTTGGAATCCCTCAGCCAGATCAACCCGGCCGTCAAGCAGGCCGAGATCGAGGAACTGGCCGCCGAGATCCAGCTGATCAAGGAGCTGCTGCCCGAAGCCCGGGTGCGCCTCGATAACCTGCGTATTATCTTTTGCGGGCCCCTGCCCATCGGGGGCTAAGGCAACGCCTGCAAAGCGGTCTGCCGCAAATCATTCATCTTCATCTTTTTTGACGGCCTGCGCCTGTTCGGGATAATATTTTTCCATGCAGCTCGGGCAGACCGTGTGAGAAAAATCCACATCGGCATGCTTGCCGATATATTCCTCAAGCTGTTCATAATAGCCCTTGTCATTGCGAATCTTCTTGCAGAAAGAACAGATCGGCAGGATTCCCCTGAGAATCTTTATCTCATCCAGGGCACTCTGAAGCTCGGCGTTTTTCTGCTTCAGGGCCCGATTCTTCTGTTCCAGGACCCGGCCAAAGCTTTCCAGTTCCTCATTTTTACGAAAAATCTGGATATTATGTTTTCTGATCTGCCAGGCATACCCCCCCAGCAGGAAGAGGACGACCGCACTGAAAAGGGCTATGCGCCAGGCAAGCGCATAGTTGATGCCCTGTTCATAGCGTACCGAGATCCAGCTGTTGATGATTTCGCGGCGTCTTGCAGGACTCACATTGTCGATGGCCTTTTCAACAATTGAAATCAACTCCGGTTCATCCTTGCGGCAGCCGACCCTGAGATTCACCTCCGCATTGACCTTGTTGTTGATCTTCAGGTCGGGGAATCCCTGCTGGATGGCATGGGCCACAACCGGCAAAGTATCGACATACCCGAAGAGTCTGCCCTTCTTGACCATCTCAAGTCCGGCGGCCACGGAATCCACAGCCACGATAAACACATGGGGATTCTGATTGCGGACATCCTCGGCAAAGCTGAAGCCCTTCACGATACCGATCTTCTGAGACCGTAAATCCGCAAAATCCACAACATAGGGCACCTTGTCCTGGGTGGCCAGAACCACCTGGGTGGTGATGACCGG
>CAYWBU010000118.1:0-2994 GCA_964456565.1 uncultured Bacteriovoracaceae bacterium
CCATGGTGCCGGTGTCGGCTTTGCCGATGATTTTACCGTCACCTTCAAGCGGCGTTTTGGTATAGGTCAGTCCAGCTATCTCCGGTGCCACCATGATGCTGGTATCTTTCTGGGCGGCGGCTTCCTCGGGGGTGTAGAGTTCCTCGGGTTCCTTGGTCTTGTCGGCCGGAATAATCTTGATTACGGTTTTGCCGTCTACCTTGGTGATGATCACCATATCGCCGGGATAGATTAGATGCGGATTTGTTATGGCCTGATTTCTGGACCATACCAAGGGCCACTGCCAAGGGGTGGTGAGATATTTGGTCGAGATGTCCCAGAGAGTGTCGCCTTGCTTGACTTTGTGGACAACTTCCTCTTCAGACCAGGCATTGCCGGTTATGACGAAGGCCAGCAGCAAGCCGGTTAAAATGGAGATAAATTTTTTCAAGACTACTCCTCCTTTATGCCTTCACTATATTATGATTATTTCTGATTAGTTGTATCGGAGATGTCAAGGATATTCTTGAATCGCTGTTGCATGGGAAACCGGTTTTGTTGTAGTTCATGGATATGGCAAATGAGAATCCTTACAGGCAGGCCCATGTTGTGGTTGCGGGCATCAGGGTCTTTGAGCATGTCAATACCCGACCGCCGTCACTGCTGGATCTGGCCGGCCTGCTGCAGATATCCTCCGATGAGGTCTCCCGCATAACACGCAAACTGGAGACTGCCGGGATCATCGGTACGGTCAGGAGCGGCGGGGAAGAGCGGTTTCTGGTCGCCGATTATCTCAAGATCGAGGATCTGCCGCGCGCTGCCGAAACCCCGAAAATGAATGATGAGATCAAGGATTTTCAGGCGCGGCAGCGTTCCCGAATGGGTGAGATCGAACAGTTTCTGAAAGATAAAGATAAAAAACCTGATCTTTTCAGCCAGTTGGATCAGGCTCTGAAAAATCCTGCCTCAACGAAAAAGAAGAATCCTCTGGACTGATCCGGATTGCGGGAGCAGTCGGGCGAAGTGAAAAAAGACAGGGCTGTCAGCGATGATATGCCATGATTTCGATCAGCTACGTGAAAACCTATTAAAGCCTTGTGTTTTACGGATCTATATTGTATACGATGCATCCTTGTAACAACAAAGGTATATAGGAACGACGGATGGGGGTATAGTAAGATGTTTAGTACAGAAGAAATCAAATCAGAAGAAAATCAGAACACCGACGTTAAGACAGAAAATACCGGACAGGAAGAACTGGAAGCTCTGCTCGAAGAGAGTTTCGACAAGCGGATCGCTCCGGGATCAGTTGTAATCGGCACGGTTGTTCAGGTCGGCGACGAATTCATCATGATGGATATCGGTCGCAAAAGCGAAGGCCAGGTGCCGATCAAAGAGTTCGTCAACGAAAAAGGTGAGATCACCATTACAGTGGGCGATGAGGTCGAGGTTCTGGTGGAAAGCATAAATTCGGCCAGGGGTACAACCAGACTCAGCAAGGAGAAAGCCGAGAGAGTCAAGGTCTGGGACGATCTGATCACGGCCTACAACGAAGGTCGTCCGGTTCAGGGCAAGGTTGTGGAGCGCATCAAGGGCGGTCTGACTGTGGATGTCGGCATTCCGGCATTCCTGCCCGGATCACAGGCCAATGTGGTTCCGCTTCCGGAATCCGAGCTGGAGAAGATGGTCGGACAGACCTATGACGTGGCTATCATCAAATATAACCGCAAGAAAAATAATGTGGTTGTAAGTCGCAGAGAGCTGCTTGAGAAAGAGCGGGCATCCAAGAAGGATGAACTGCTGACAACCCTGAAGAAAGGCGATGTGGTCAAGGGTATCACCAAGAACATCACGGCCTACGGCGCCTTTGTGGATATCGGCGGCATCGACGGACTGCTGCATATCACCGACATGTCATGGGGCAAACTCAAGGATCCCAAGGACAAGGTTACCTCGGGTCAGGAGATCGAGGTCAAGGTCCTGGAATTTGATCCAGAGACCGAGAAGATTTCCCTGGGTCTCAAACAACTGACCGAAGATCCCTGGGGCGGGATTGAATATCGCTACCCCATCGGCAAGAAGGTCCCCGGCAAGGTGACCTCCATAACCAACTACGGCGCCTTTGTTGAGCTGGAAGAGGGTGTCGAGGGACTGGTTCATATATCCGAGATGTTCTGGACCAAACGGGTAAGGCACCCTTCCTCGGTTGTCCAGGATGGTCAGGATGTGGATGTGGTCGTGCTGGGAGTTGATCAGAACGAACGCCGCATTTCGCTGGGTCTCAAGCAGGCCATGCCCAATCCCTGGGATCAGCTGGCCGACTTCTATCCGGTCGGAACCGTGGTGGACGCCAAGGTCAAGAATGTCACCGATTTCGGTGTATTTGTGAGCGTGGACGAGGAAGTCGATATTGACGGCCTGATTCATGTCTCCGACATCTCATGGGATCCCAAGGCCAAGAATCCCAAGGAGGTCTTCAAGAAGGGCGAAGTAGTCCAGGCCAAGGTCCTTACCATTGACCCCGACAGCGAGAAGTTCTCCCTGGGTCTCAAACAGCTGCAGCCCGATCCCTGGACCCAGGTTGCCAACGAAAATCCGGTTGGCAGCATCATCAAGGGCAAGGTTACCAGCATCACTGATTTCGGCGCCTTTGTGGAAATCCGGGAAGGTGTTGAGGGCATGATCCATATCAGCGAGGTCAGCAGTGACAAGATCGATTCGCTGGCTGATGCCCTTGAGGTCGGCCAGGAGGTCGAGGCGGTCGTGTTGCGGGTCAATCCGGATCAGAAGAAGATCGGACTTTCCATCAAGGCCCTGGATGAGGATGAGCCGATTCAGGCTGCCACCCCGCATGTCCCCGCAGACAAGGGGGCTGATAAGGTGGGCACCAACCTTGGCGATCTGCTGAAAAAGGCCCAGAAGGAAAACAATAATTAATGATGTGGCTGCGTTTTGCCCTGGCCGCTCTTGTCATCTTTTTTGCAGGAAGACACCTGAGCGACCTGGCGGACGAAA
>CAYWBU010000118.1:3004-8064 GCA_964456565.1 uncultured Bacteriovoracaceae bacterium
ACCGGTCTGAGCAAGGGCTTCGTAGGAGCCCTTGTCTTGGGCCTGATAACCTCACTGCCTGAGCTTGTCGGAACCCTGACAGCCGCAGTTTTCAGGAATAATGCCGACCTGGGGGTCGGCAATATCTTCGGCTCCAACATCTTCAATATAGCCATTCTGTCATTGGCGGTCCTGATGTATTCAAGGCGTATTCCGATGGCCGCCTGGCGCTGGCGCTCAAATTTTTCAGCCTATCTGACGGTTGCGCTGGCAGCCTTCATGGCCATGATTATTGCGATCTATGCCGCCGGCGCCATGATGGTGGCCGATCTGGCCAATGTCATGATCCTGGCCTTTTATCTTGGCGGCATGTGGATTTATGCCCGGCAGGGCGAAGATGATGACCTTGAGGATGAAGAAGGTGGCGCAGTTGTTCACAGCCTGCCGCAGAATCTGGTCCTGGTGGCTGTCTTCGGGGCTCTGGTGGTTGCTGCCGGACTCATCCTGGCGGGGGCCTGTGACGATATCGCCGGCGCCACGGCGCTCAGCTCAACCTTTGTCGGCTCACTGCTGATGGCCGCGGCCACCTCGCTGCCGGAACTGGTGGTCACCATGCGGCTTTTGAAAAAAGGCAATATCGGCATGGCCACCGGCAACATTTTCGGCTCCAATGCCATGAACCTCTCAATTATTGCGGTGGTGGACCTTTGCTACCGGGGGACCATGTATGCCACCGTTACTGCACAACAGACAGTGACGCTGGCGGCCGGCATCCTGATGGCCGGAATCTTTCTGGCCGGCGCCCAGGTCCGCAGTCTCAAGCGCAAGGCGCTCAATCTTGACAATCTTCTGATTCTGACTCTTTACTTTTGGACTTACTACTGGTTGTATACACACTGACGACAGTCTAGTTAGATATCTTTAAACCGGGTTATGAAGAAAAGGACGAAGAGGATTATTTTATTTGTTATCCTGTTGGTGGTGGCCGGCTGGATGATCCAGGCCGCCAGAGAAAACATGCGTCCTGCTGTCGGGCTGGTGAAAATATCCGGTCCGATTACAGACTCCGGCGCCTGTCTGGATGTGATTCGGAAATTTGAAAAAGATGAGCGCATAAAGGCCCTGCTGGTGAGGATCGACAGTCCGGGAGGCAGTGTGGGTCCCTCGCAGGAGATATATGCAGCCCTCAAACGGGTGAATGAAACCAAGCCGGTTGTTGCCAGCATGTCGGGTGTCGGGGCTTCCGGGGCCTATTATATTGCCTGTGCGGCTGACAGGATCTATGCCCTGCCCGGAACGCTTACGGGCAGCATCGGTGTCATCATGAAATTTGTAAATTTCAGCGAAGGCCTGTCTAAGCTCGGGGTTGAGCAGGAAAGTATCACCAGCGGCGAGCTCAAGGATGCCGGGTCATCATTCAGATCCATGACCACGGCCGAACGGCAGTATTTTGAAAGTCTGACGGCCGATGTGCATCAGCAGTTCGTGGAAGCCGTGGCGGCTTCACGTGGCCTTCCGCTGGATAAAATGGCCCTTATGGCCGACGGCCGCGTCTTTACCGGGCGCCAGGCCCTTGAAGTCGGGCTGATCGATGCCCTGGGCGGATTTGACGATGCCCTGGCCGATGCCCGTAAATCCGCCGGGCTGGCCGATGACGCGCCGCTGGTGGAAGTCAAGCCGCCGGCCGATTTTGTCGGGTATCTGCGCGATGCCATCAATGGTGTTACGCCGGCAGGGATCGATACCCGCAACCTGGAATCCATTAGATTAGAATACCGCATAAGGTAAGGAGATACAGATTTATGAACAAAGTAATTGAGGACGGACTTACATTTGATGATGTTCTGCTTTTGCCGGCGGCATCCGAGGTTATCCCGGCAGAGGTTGATATCGCTTCGCGCCTTACCAGAGATATTAAGATCAATATCCCGATGATAAGTGCCGCCATGGATACGGTTACCGAAGCCCGTACAGCCATTGCCATGGCCCGGGAGGGCGGGATCGGGATCATTCATAAAAATATGACATCCGAGGCCCAGGCCATCGAGGTTGACAAGGTCAAGAAATCCGAGAGCGGCATGATCGTGGACCCCATCACCATGGGACCGGACAAGATGATCGGCGATGCCCTCAAACTGATGAACCACTACCGCATTTCAGGGGTTCCCATCACGGTGGAGGGTCGTCTGGTGGGTATTTTGACCAACCGGGACCTGCGGTTCGAGACCGATATGAACAAGCCTATCAGTGCGGCCATGACCAAGGAAAATCTGGTGAGGGTCAACGGCGAGATCCCGCTGGAAGAGGCCAAAAAACTGCTGCATCAGTACAAGATTGAAAAGCTGCCGGTTGTGGATGATGCCGGGAAGCTTAAGGGGCTGATTACCATCAAAGATATCGAGAAGGCCCAGAAATATCCCCAGGCCGCCAAGGATTCCCGCGGTCGGCTGCTGGTGGGCGCTTCGGTCGGTATTTTGCCCGACAATGAGGAGCGCGTGCATGCCCTGATGAAGGCCGGCGTGGATGTGATCGTGGTGGATACGGCCCACGGGCACGCCCGGGCAGTGGTCGAAACCGTGCGGGGCATCAAAAAGATCTATCCCGAAGCCCAGGTCATCGCCGGCAATGTTGTGACGGCCGAGGCAACCGATGACCTGATAAGGGCCGGCGCCGATGGCATCAAAGTAGGCGTCGGGCCGGGCTCCATTTGTACCACCCGGGTGGTTGCCGGAGTCGGCATGCCGCAAGTCACGGCGGTAATGCGCTGCTCGGAGGCCGCCAATAAATATGGTGTGCCGGTGATTGCCGATGGCGGGATCAAATTTTCCGGAGACCTGCCCAAGGCGATCGCCTCGGGAGCATCCAGTGTCATGATCGGCTCGCTGTTTGCCGGGACCGAAGAGGCCCCGGGCGAGATGATCATCTATCAGGGACGCACCTATAAGGCCTATCGGGGCATGGGGTCGCTGGAAGCCATGAAACAGGGCTCCAAGGACCGTTATTTCCAGGATGATGTCCAGGATTCGTCCAAGCTTGTCCCGGAAGGGATTGTGGGCCGGGTGCCCTATCGCGGCCGGATTTCCGAAAATGTCTATCAGCTTTTGGGCGGCTTGCGCTCCGGTATGGGATATACCGGGTGCCGCACAATTGAGGAGCTCCAGAGCAAGGCCCGCATGGTCAAGATTACGGCGGCCGGGTTGAAGGAATCACATGTCCATGATGTGATTATCGTGAAAGAGGCACCCAACTACAAGCTGGATTAAGACATGGGGTTTGTCCATCTGCACTGTCATACCCAGTACAGCCTGCTGGATGGCGCGATCAAGATCAAGGATCTGATCGAGACCACCAAGTCCAACGGCCAGGATATGGCAGCCATTACCGACCATGGTGTGCTGTACGGGGCGGTGGAGTTCCATGACAAAGCCTATGCCGCGGGCCTGAAACCCATCATCGGCTGCGAGGTCTATGTGGCCCCGCGCGAGATGGAACTCAAGAAGCCGGTGGCCGGGGAACCCAACTACTACCATCTGGTGCTGCTGGCCAAGGATTATGAGGGATATCAGAATCTGGTGGAACTGGTATCCCTCTCCAACAAACACGGCTTTTATCATAAACCGCGGGTCGACAAGCGGATCCTCAAGGAATTCAACAAGGGGCTCTTTGCCCTGAGTGCCTGCCTGCAGGGGGAAATCCCCTACTGGCTGCTGCGCGGCAACGAGGAAAAGGCCGCCAAGGCCCTCGATTTTTACCGCTCCACCTTTGATGAACGTTTCTATGTGGAACTCCAGGAAAACAAGCTGGATGACCAGAACCGGGTCAATCCCCTGCTGGTGGACATGGCCCGCCGCTATGACATGCCGCTGGTGGCCACCAATGACTGTCATTATCTCAAGGCCGAGGATGCCAAGGCCCATGAGGCCTTGATGTGTATCCAGACCCAGAAGACGCTGCTGGACAAGGACCGCATGGAGTTTGCCACCGACCAGCTCTATCTCAAGAGCCCGGAGCAGATGGCCAAAGATTTCCACTGGCTGCCCGAAGCCGTGACGATGTCGGGCGATATTGCGGCCCAGTGCAATGTTGAGATCCCCAAGGGACTTTATTTTTTCCCCAATCCGCCCACCAGGGAAGGCAATACCCTGGATCAGGAGCTGGAGGAGAAGTCCTGGGAGGGGCTGGAAAAACGGCTGGGCGACAAGGTTACGGATGAATACCGTGAACGGCTCAGGGAAGAACTGGACATTATCAAATCCATGGGGTTCCCGGGCTACTTCCTGATCGTGGCCGACTACATCAACTATGCCAAGGCCAACAATGTCCCGGTGGGGCCGGGTCGCGGCAGTGCCGCCGGTTCACTGGCGGCCTATTGTATCGGGATCACCGATATTGACCCCATTCGCTGGAATCTGCTGTTTGAACGCTTTTTGAATCCCGAGCGCAAGAGCATGCCCGATATTGATACGGATTTCTGCCAGGCCAAACGGGACCAGGTCATTGACTATGTCAAACGGACCTATGGCCCTGATTATGTGGGCCAGATAACCACCTTCGGGAACATGAAGGCCAAGGCGGTCATCCGCGACGTGGGACGGGTCATGGGGATGAGCTTCGCCGATGTGGACAAGATTGCCAAGCTGATCCCCAATGATCTTAAAATGACCCTCGACAAGGCCCTGGACGAGGAGCCCAAGCTGCGGCAGATGATTGAGGCCGAGCCGCAGATCGCCAAACTCTGGGAGATTGCCACGGCCCTGGAGGGCCTGAGCCGCCATGCCTCGGTGCATGCCGGCGGGGTGGTGATTTCGGACGACAAACCGCTGACCACCCATGTGCCGGTCTACGTGGATAAAAAACAGATGCTGATCAGCCAGTTTGACAAGGACTGCGTCGAGCGGGTCGGGCTGATCAAGTTTGATATGCTGGGTCTCAAGACCCTGACCGTGATCCATACCGCCCTGGATATCCTGAAGGTGAAGGGGGTGGATCTGGATATCGCCAATATCCCCCTCAATGACGAACAGACCTTCAAGCTGATCGGCGAAGGTGATACCTCCAGCGTCTTCCAGCTTGAGAGTGAC
>CAYWBU010000119.1:0-8026 GCA_964456565.1 uncultured Bacteriovoracaceae bacterium
GCCACGGCCATTACGGCCATGGATTTGCCGGTTTCTTCGGCCAGGGCCTTATTCAGCGGGGTCAGGATGACATAACCCGAATCACAAAATACCGGAATTGAAACCACATAGCCGGCAATGCTCATAGCCAACGGTGAACGGTCTTTACCCACCAGTTTGAGGATCGCATTTGTCATTGCCAGCGCCGCGCCGGTCTTCTCCAGAATAGTTCCGATGATGGTTCCGGCCACGATAACAATTCCGATATAACCAAGGGTTCCGCCAAAGCCGTTCCTGATTGTCTTGACGATGTCGGCCAACGGCATCCCGGCCAGAATGCCGTAGAGAAACGCTACCAGCAGCAGCACCACAAAAGCATTCATATGATATTTGGATGTCAGAAAAATTATGAGCGCAATCGCGATTACCAACAGAATTAAGGCTATTCCTCCTGAAACCATACTCACCTCCTTTGCCAGGGAATATAATTATAAAAACTGTTTAAAAATCCCCCTTTGCAAATACTGTATTTATGGCCAATAATAAGTTCAGGCAGTTACGATGCAAGTCCGCTCCCCCAAAAAATACAGTATTTCATTATATTTCCAATGGGAGATACTGGAATCACAAAACAAATCTGCACTACGACCAATAATATTGACACAACCGCAGAATTCTCCTAGTCTGGCCAGACCATGCAGGTAGTACTCGCATCCGCATCCCCAAGAAGAAAAGAACTCCTGGCATTGACCGGACTGGACTTCGACATAGTCATTCCCCGGGTGGACGAAACAATCACGGAAAAAGAGTCACCCGTTGAATTCTGTCGGCGCATCAGCATTGAAAAGGCCCGCAATGTCTCAGATCAAATATCCAATGCCCTTGTTATCGCCGCCGACACAATTGTTGTCATGGATGATCACATCATGGGCAAACCGTCAGATTACGCGCAGGCGTTTACGTTTCTCAAAAAACTAAGCAATCGCACCCATGAAGTCTATACCGGATATACCATCTTGGATGTTCATTCCGGCCAAAGCCTTTCCAGAGTGATAAGCACTACGGTCCGCTTCAGAGAAATGGCACCGGAAGAAATAAACTGGTATATAGCAACCGGAGAACCCATGGACAAGGCCGGGGCATATGCCATCCAGGGAATCGGCGGCATGTTCATTGATCATATTGAGGGTTCGCACACCAATGTTATTGGACTGCCGTTGTCCGATCTCTACGGTGATTTGAAAAAATTCGGTATCACGACACCGAAAAGATAAAAATCAGGGGGTTTTTTTAGATGAGTCGTTACATAATGGCCATTGACGAGGGAACAACGGGAACAAGGGTATTACTGATCAACAAAGAGGCCCAGATAGTGGCATCCGCCTATTCTGAATTTCCTCAGATCTATCCCAAGCCGGGCTGGGTGGAGCACAACCCGGAGATCATCTGGACAACAACCTACCAGCTCATGAAACAGGCCCTGCACGAATCCGGTATCCGGGCCGATGAAATCGTCGGCATCGGTATCACCAACCAGCGCGAAACCTGCCTGCTGTGGGACCGCAAAACACTTGAACCCGTGCATAACGCAATCGTCTGGCAGTGCCGCCGTTCGGCTCCCATCTGTGACGAGCTGAAAGAGAAAGGGCTTGAATCTGTCTTCCGTGATAAAACCGGGCTGGTGCTTGATGCCTATTTTTCCGGCACCAAGGTTAAATGGCTTCTGGACAGCGACCCGGAAATCAGACGGCGGGCCGAGGAAGGCGAACTCGCCTTCGGGACAATCGACACCTGGATAATCGCAAAGCTTACCGGCGGCAGGATCCACGCCACCGATTACACCAATGCCTCCCGGACCCTCATGTTCAATATCCATGAAAAAAAATGGGATCAGGAACTCCTGGACCACCTGACCATCCCGGCCGGCCTGCTGCCGGAAGTGGTCGATTCGGCCGGAATTCTGGGCGAGACCGATCCCGGCATTATCGGCATTCCGGTCCCCATTGCCGGAATCGCCGGCGACCAGCAGGCCGCCCTCTACGGCCAGGGCTGTTTCTACCAGGGCCAGGCCAAAAATTCTTACGGAACGGGCTGTTTCCTGCTGCGTAACATCGGTGCAGACAAGGTTGAACCGAAAGGCGGCCTGCTGCTGACGCTGGCCTGCTGCGCCGACGGCACGCCCTGTTATGCCCTTGAAGGATCAATCTTCATGGCCGGGGCCGTTGTCCAGTGGTTAAGAGACGGCCTCGGGATCATCACCAGCGCCAAGGAGACCTGTGCCATCGCCAAGAGCATCCAGGATACCGACGGCGTATATATGGTACCGGCCTTTGCCGGACTGGGGGCCCCTTATTGGGACATGTATGCCCGCGGCTCCATCCAGGGCATGAGCAGAAGCACCACCAGGGCCCATATTGTAAGGGCGGCCCTGGAGGGCATCGCCTATCAGGTCAAGGACCTCATGGGGGCTTTCAAGGATACCACCGGCCGCGAATTCAAGGAATTGCGCGTTGACGGCGGTGTCTGCAAGAATGATTTTCTGATGCAGTTCCAGGCCGATGTATTGGGTTGCCCGATTGACCGGGCCCAGCAGATCGAATCCACCGGACTGGGGGCCGCCTTCCTGGCCGGCATCGCCACGGGCTTCTGGAACGCCGGAGAGGAGATATCGCAGCTCAGAAATTCCGATCAGACCTTCAGCCCCGCAATCGACGACTCCTCCCGCAGCAAAATGTATAAGGGCTGGCTGGACGCCGTCAGAAGAGTCAGGAGCAACCTATAAAGAATCTGAATATCTTTGAATATATTGGCGGCCTGACCATCTCTTTTTTTGAAGAGGTGGGCAAGGTCGGGATCTTCTGCTGGCAGACACTGGTGTGGCTGCTCAGAAGACCCTTTTATGCCAAGGAATTTTTCAAACAGATGACCTTCATCGGCATCGGCTCAACCTCCGTGGTACTGCTGACCGGGCTGTTCACCGGCATGGTGCTGGCCCTGCAGATGGATTACGGATTCGGTCTTTTCGGGGCCGAATCCCTGGTGGGGTCCACCGCGACCCTGGGTCTACTGCGCGAACTGGGGCCGGTCCTGGCCGCCCTGATGGTAACGGCCCGGGCCGGATCGGCCATGACCGCCGAACTCGGGACCATGCGTGTCACAGAACAGATTGACGCCCTGACAGTCATGGGCGTCAATCCCTTTCAATACCTGATAATCCCGCGGGTCCTGGCCAGCATTGTAATGGCGCCCATGCTGACCGTGATATTTGACTCCATCGGCATGCTGGGAACCTATTTTGTCGGAATCAATGTCCTGCACATCGACCACGGGCTCTTCCTGGAAAAGATAATCCGCTATGTGGATTATGAAGACCTGTTTTCCGGCCTCATCAAGGCGGCGTTCTTCGGCGGGATCCTGTCACTTGTGGGGTGCTACAAGGGCTACACCACCAGCGGCGGCGCCGAGGGCGTCGGACGCGCCACGACCTATTCGGTCGTGATCTCGTCGGTGACCATCCTGATCGCCGACTACGTCCTCACGGCCCTGATGTTTTCCTGATCTGACTATTCAGCAGGTTTGGCCGTCGGGGCCTTGGGTTTAGGTTTGACCGCCAGTTTGGGGACAACCATCACAATGGCATCCACCGGACATTCGTCGGCGCAGAACCCGCAGGCAATACAGGCCTTCTCATCCTTCAGAAAGGGATAGTTGTCACGATCCCTTTCCCTGACCGGCCTTTCATGCAGCTCCAGGCATCCCACCGGACAGGTTTCAACGCAGCTCATGCAGGCCATGCATTTATCAAGATCAATCCGCGGTTTTGCCCAGTCGGGCTTCTTGATTCTGACAACCGGCCGACCGGCAGCATCCAGGACACCACCTTGCGGACACAAACGCCCGCAGGCGCCGCATTCGATGCAGGCATCCGGGTTGATTATATGTTTTTCCTTCTTTTCTCCGCTGATTGCAGCCGTGGGGCAAATCCTGACACAGGCACCGCATCCGACACATTTATCGCTGATTGTATATGCCATTATTATTTACCTCAATCCTGCCCGATTCCGTAGCGGGCCAGTATATCATCTCCGGGTTTGCCGGTCTCGCGTTCCCAGCCGAAGGCTTCCCAATAGTTCATCATCATCTTGTCGATATCAATGGTGCGTCCCTTGGTGGGACCATGCTCCAATGGCGGGATACCCAGTGCCCGCTTACTGATCTTGTTCTGCCAGGGATCGACCCCCTGTTTGATATTGAAGGCCTGTTTCATGGTCTGGATCCGCGCCCCGGCCTGCATGTAGTCGTCCGGGGTATTTCCCCAGCCGGTCGCCGCGTTCAGCCACTCAAAGATCGGAATCCGGTCCACTCCCAGGAAAAGCCCGAACAAACAGAACCCGGTGGAATTTGACAGGCTCATGAACTTGCTCTGCTCAACGGCCTTGACGGCCTGTTCGGTGGTTACCCTGTAGGCATTGTCACGTTTTTCCAGCAGCCCGACCTTGGGTGCGGTGCTGACCTTTTTCCACAGCCGGTACATTCCGTAATACAGATCCATCCCGATGGTATGCCTTCCGGGAGTCGGCTCGACACAGTAATGCAGCGCCAGGCCGGGATCAAGCCGGCAGTCATGCATGGCGGGCTCCTGTCCGCCGGCCTGGATGGCATAGTCCATCGCGCCTTTGCCGATCCTCTCAGCGGCCTTCTTGGCCCCGTCCGCCAGCAGATCGCCAATCCCCTCGCGCACCATCATCTTGTGCGCCAAGGCGACGATCGCATCGGAATTGCCCCATGTAAGCTCAATTCCGTCGGTATCAGCCTTGGTCAGGATGCCCCGTTCATAGCATTCAATGGCAAAGGCGATTGAGCCGCCGCCGGAAATGGTATCCATACCGCCGCGGTTGAACAGCTCGTTCAGATAGAAAAGGCTGTCGAGATCCTCATTCATGCACAGTCCGCCAAAGGCCAGGACCGTTTCATATTCGGGTTTATGGGTCTCCTTGTACTTGCCATCGATCTTACAGATCCCGCCGCAACCCAGCGGACAGGAATAGCAGTGATATTTGATCTCCTCGGTCTTGTCGATAACATCCGGATCCGCCGAGGCTGTCTGTTTGCGGCCGAAATCCTTGAGCGTCCCGCCCCAGTTCTTGAGCGGAGAATCGCCCATCCCCACGGACATCCGGTTCATGCCGCCGGTACCCCAATGTTTCAGGATCATCTTATTCAGCAGTCCCTCCATGGTCAGCAGAACCGGCAACTTGCCCATCAGCCAGCCGCCCCACCAGGATGCCGGCCCCGGGATAAAGACCGGCGGCTGGAACTGGATCCATTTGTTGAATTTCTTGCTGAGCCGTTTAACCTCGACCTTGTCATGGACCGGGATACGTTTTTTGCCGTCCAGCACAACGGCCTTCAGCCTTTTGGAGCCCATCACCGCCCCCAGACCGGAGCGGGCGGCAATGCGCCCGCGATCGTTACAGATACCCGAAATCAGGGACAGATTCTCCCCTGCCGGGCCGATCAGAGCCACCCTGGCCGTCGCGGAATTTTCCTCTATCAGTTTTTCCTCGGCTTCAACCGCATCCACACCCCAGAGGTGCGACGCGTCCCGCAGTTCGGTCTTGAATCCATTACTGTAAAGATAGACCGGTTTCTCACTGATACCCTTGAAAAATATACCGTCATAACCGCAACGCTTAATGGCCGGAGCAAAATTACCGCCGCAGTTGGCATCACCCCAGGTCCCGGTCAGCGGCGACTTGGCGACCACACTCCAGCGGCCGGTAAAAAGGCTGCCGGTTCCGGTCAGCAGTCCCGGCACAAAGCACAGGATATTTTCCGGGCCGAGCGCATCGGCCATGGCCGGCATGCGGTTATACATGATATAACCGGCCAGTCCCTGTCCTCCCAGATATTTTTCATAGATTTCATCAGACAGGCTTTCTTCCGTGATCTGTCCGCTGGAAAGATCCACGATCAGGATCTTTCCCATGTAGGCGTGTCCCATACTAACTCCCCCTCGTTTAACAAAAACATTTTACAACCTGTTTCACAGCAAGATAGATGCATTACGCAAGTTATCTACTGCTAACCAACACCTTGATCAATATTAATAAAGTCTATCATTAGCATTCGTCAAGATAAATGCAATATATCAGATTAATTTTATTATGCTTTTATGGGTACACTTTAGGCAAGTCAGGAAAAGATCAGGCAGCCGCCCTCCCCAGCGCAGCAGTACAGGAGAGTGATTCCACCAGCGGCTCCGGAAGATCAATTTCCACGGCCAAGGGCAGATGATCGGAAAAACCACAGTCAAGCACTGTGGCCGAACGGATCCCGATTGAACCTGAAACCAGGATATGATCAATCCGCTTCTGGGGTTCCCAGCTCGGATAGGTGGGAGTATCCGCCACAGTCCCGCGCAACCCCGTCTTTTCCCTGAAAAGCTGCAGTTCCTCACTGTCGCTGCTGCAATTAAAATCACCCATCACCACGGCATGCTCGAAGCCGCCCAGCAACTCGGCAATATGCTCCAGCTGTTTCATACGGGCAGTTTTACCAAGGGCCAGATGAACAATTGCAAGCACAAGCGGATCGCGATCACCAAACTTTGCAATCAGGGCCCCCCGGCCCGGAAGCCGACCCGGCAAGGGGTGTCTTTCCACCTCGATTGATCTTATGCGGCTCACAAGACCCAGGCTGTGCTTGGCAATCTTCCCCAGATTACGATTGGTACGGTCGATCCAGTATGGAAACCCGCCATGCAGCGCCAGATACTCGGCATGATTAATAAATCCGCTGCGCAGGCTGCCGCCATCAAGCTCCTGCAAACCCACCAGATCATAGTCTTTAATGATCGCAGCGATATTTTTCAGATTAAGGTCCCGTTGTCCATGGGGAAAGACATGTTTCCAGAAATGGGTAACATAGTCCGAACTGTTTCTGGTGGTTATACCGACCTGAATATTGTAGCTCAAAAGTTTTAGGGATGAAATTCTGGATCCGGTTTTATCAAGCATCTCAGCGGCACAGTTTTTGTTCATCAGCAGGTCTCCGATATTGAACTGATCAATTACTCAAACTTATCGGAGCCTGCTGTTAAGGCTTAATAAAGCTCATCCCAATTAACCGAATTTTTGCATTTCCGGTTTTACCCGGCAATGAAAGGACGCAGCTGACGTTCAATCTCCTGTTTGGGCAAGGCCCCTGTCAGCTCATGCCTTTTCACGCCTTTTTCAAATATCATCATGGTGGGGATACTGCGGATCTGATAGCGTCCGGCCACGGCCTGATTCTGATCAACATTGACCTTAACTACCTTGAGCCGCCCCTGATATTGGGAAGCGAGCTGCTCAAGCACCGGCCCCACCATGCGGCACGGGCCGCACCAGGGCGCCCAGAAATCCACCAGCACCGGCAGATCCGTGTTAGTGAGCTCACGATCAAAACTGGCATCCGTGGCCTCCACCGGCAGAACCGCCCCGGCCGGAAGTTCACTGTGGCATCTGGCGCAACGCGGTTTATCCCTGATCCTTTCCGAAGGAACCCGGTTCTTGGTCCCGCAATGGGTGCATATTGTTATGATACTGTCGCTCATTCTGCCCCCCCTGTCAGCATTTTTAATTTGTTCCCATTTCAAAAACTTGAATTTTATGAACTGCAAGTCCAGTAACAGCTTCAACTGCACTTACGATTGACGACTTTACTGTGGAATCTTTTGCACCTTGAGCCGTTATTATTGCTCCTTCAATAACAGGCATTACGAGGCCTATATTTGCATTGCCCTCAATACGAAGTCGTCTTTGTTCGATTAATTTATTTGTGCCGTCGAGTTCAAGAGGGGCCCCGTTACGCATAATGATGAAACGCTCGTGATCACGCTGGTAACAGTCTTTTGATAGCTTTCCGAGAAGAATACCCCCCCGCGGTATTGGAGTGACCTCAATCTCTATTTTTTCTGTTTCCTTTGTAGGCTGCGATTTATCAACAATAAAGCTGGCAAATTGCACCTCCAGATTTTTATTAAGCGAGCCTCTACCATTTACAA
>CAYWBU010000120.1:0-7990 GCA_964456565.1 uncultured Bacteriovoracaceae bacterium
TCAGGATCTTTAAACCCCTGACAGCCCTTCCTGAGACAATTTCCATAAAGTGGAAGGCATGGCGCGGCGATAAGGGGGCTTGGTTAAGTATTGTGTCTTGGATTTTGCCGGAAAAGACAGGGCGGTTCTGATCAGAACCGCCCATTACAGATTATTTTTTCTTCTTATTCGGGTTCTTATTCAGGTTTGCGGCATGCATGGCGGCGCGGCGGCCTGCAAAGAAGCCGTCCGCAATGGAGGTTCCGCTGCAGCAATAGCCGTTGGAACAGATGCCGATGGCGTTACGGCCGGCGGCATACAGTCCGTCAATGGATGAACCGTCCTCACGCACAACCTGTCCGGTCTCCTCGTTGACTTTGAGTCCGCCGAGGTCATGGCCGCGGTCGGAATCCCGACCTTGGTTATTGTGTCAGTGAAGTTCTGCAGTGAACAGTCAATGGCATAGAACGGCGCATTGTCCTGGGGCACAAAACGTTTGGGGTATTTACCCATGGGATCGGGGTCGCCCTTGGCTGCGATGGCATTGTATTCCGACATGGTCTTGTTCAGACCCTGCACGTTGACACCGAGTTTGACTGCCAGTTCGGTCAGAGTGGGGGCTTTCTTCTTAGTGAAAAGAACCATGGGGCCGGTGGTGATCTTCTGGAAGAAGGCCAACTGGTCCCAGAGGTGGCTGACGGCTTCCTTGTAGGTCTTTGAATCGAAAATCAGGAAGGCATCACCGTTATTTTCAACGATGTAGTCGCCCTGCTTGGCGCCATAGAGGTCCTCACTGCAGATACGCTCGCCGGCTCTGTTTACGAGTACGCCCTGCATGAGCGCCTCGGGCGGCAGATAGAACCGCCAGGCAGACATCTTGTCCATCTTGTCGACAGCGCCGCCGGCGCTCTGGCCCATGCGGATGCCGGTGCCGTTATCGGTATAGGTGCCCAGCGGCAGACAGCGCAGGAAGATGGGATTGTGTTCCTTGACCATCTCTCTGTTGAACATGAATCCGCCCGCGCACAGGATGACTCCGTTCTTGGCCTTTGCGCAATAGGGTTTGGCCGTCAGATTGAAGAGGGCCTGGCTGATGGAATTGATGACCTTGCCCAGAGGCGGCATGTAGGTGTTGGCCTTCGAGTTGATCTTGGCCAGTACGGAGTCAATCTTTGCCGGAAGTGTTCCCGGGTCGATGGAACGACCCTCAACGCCGATCACTTTGCCGTCATCGTCAAAGACCAGGTTCTCAATTCTGGTCTGGCAGCGCACCTTGATGCCGCTGTTGTAAACAGACTCTTTCAGACCATGGAAAAGCATCAGGCCGGAGATGCCCGCTCCCTTGGCGCGGTGGCCACGGGGTGCAGGCTTGGCGACGGCTTTGTTCAGCTCATTGTTTTCGCTGCCTGAATAATAAAGGTAGTAATCATCAGTGGGGTAGGATGTCTTGAAAGGACACATGGAGGCCTCGAAGGGCACACCCTGCTTCTCAAGCCATTCGATCATGCCGACTGACTCGTTACAGAAACGGCGCAGGGTCTCATCTTTGACAGCGCCGACAATCTCCTTCTGGAGATATTTGAACATCTCCTCCGGGGTGTCTTCAAATCCGGCCTCTTTCTGATACTTGGTACCACCGCCGGCATAGACAACGGCACCACTTGCGGCGGTGGATCCGCCGCCGTTGAAGCTTTCGAGCATGAGAACATCCGCGCCCTGTTCATTTGCATCAAGCGCTGCGACCGCACCTGCTCCACCGAAGCCGACGACGACGACGTCTGCCTCTGCGTCCCAAGATCTATTTTTCTGGTGTTTAGCCATAATATTTCCTCCCATAGTATCGATTTTTCTTGCACAGAATACTGTATCAGCAACCCTTCTGCCTGCGAAAACCCCTGCCTGACAGACAGCCCCCCGATGCTTACAGGTCAGCGCTGAAACAATCTATCCCGCACCCCTTTGGATGTCAAGCATATATCATAGAATAACATTTATGCCTGTAATTATTTTAACAACATACATTTTAATAAATGCCGTTCAATATATTGTTTTATTTGACTATTTTTATTAGGCTGGCAAAAATCAGAGACAAATGCATCGTCGGGGAATTTTATTCGAACTCAATTCCGTTACTGAACTGTCTACTTTTATCGAACCATGTTACACTTTTTTACACAAAAAAAAGCGGCACCCACGGATGCCGCCTTTACATACAAAGTCAAAACCTCTATTCAGCCGCATCTGCCGGAGCGGAATCCGCCGCCGGGGCAACGGGCTGGGTTACGGCCCGCGGTTCCATAATACTTTTATTGGGTCGTTCAAAGGCAAAATATCCCAGAGTCAATGAGGTGATCATGAAAATGATCACCAGGACCCGGGTGGCCTTATTGAGAAAATCGGCCGGTCCCGCGCTGCCGAAGAGCGCCTGTGATCCGGCACCGCCAAAAACGGCTCCGATATCAGCACCCTTGCCTGCCTGCAGCAGAACTCCGATCACCAGAAGAACACAGACTATAATGTGTACGGTCAAGATTAATGCATACATAATTATCCCTCAAACTTTACGATTCGTTCAAATGACTTTACATCAAGACTGGCCCCGCCCACAAGTGCTCCGTCAATATCAGCCTGGGCCATCAGATCATCCACATTATCGGGCTTGACACTGCCGCCATAGAGAATCCTGATTAAGTCACCCCCATCCCCGAACATCTCCTTCAGGATCGTTCTGATCAGGGCATGGACTTCCTGGGCCATCTCGGGCGTGGCGGTCTTGCCCGTCCCGATCGCCCAGACCGGTTCATAGGCAATCAAAATTTCACCGGCAGCATTAATATCTTTCAGTCCGCCCCTGACCTGAGCCTCTATCACCTCAAAGGTCCGGGAGGCCTCACGCTCATCCAGGGTCTCCCCCACACATACGACCGGGGTCAGACCATGTTTCAAGGCAGCCTTGGTCCTTTTATTGACGGTTTCATCCGTCTCTCCGAAATACTGCCGCCGTTCGGAATGGCCAATAATGACATGGCTGGCGCCAACCGACCTGATCATCGGAGCACTGACCTCGCCGGTAAAGGCTCCTTCGTCCTCCCAGAAAAGATTTTCCGCACCCACGTTGACTTTGCTGCCTGCAAAGGCCTTAGCCAACCGGTCCACATATAAAAACGGCGGACAGATAAGGATGTCACGATCAGCAACATCGCCGACCGCATTGACAAAATCATCCGCAAAGGCATCGGCCTCAGCGGCGGTCTTAAACATCTTCCAGTTTCCAGCAAGCATCGGTTTTCTCATTGCGATCTCCTATTTATCGAGCGCTGCCACACCGGGCAGAACCTTGCCGCTCAGCATCTCCAGAAAGGCCCCGCCTGCGGTGGAGACAAAATCGATCTGATCGATCACGCCTCCGGCATGCAGTGCTGCATCTGTATCACCGCCCCCGACAATGGTCAACGCCTTTGAGCCTGCCAATGAATGCCCGATGGCAATCGTACCAGAGGCAAACTCTTCGATCTCAAAAACACCCATGGGCCCGTTCCACACAATTGTGCCGCAATCAGCCAGCGCCTCATCAAAAAGTTCAATCGAGGCCGGTCCGATATCCAGGGCCATCAGATCGGCCGGGATTTCCTGAACGGTCTTTTTCGCGGTCGGGATCCCTCCCTTGACCTCGGAGGCACACACGCAGTCAACCGGCAGATACAGCTTGACCCCTTTCTGACGGGCCTTCTCCATGATATCCATTGCGGTCGGAATCAGATCTTCCTCCAGCAGGGAGCGGCCGATATCCTGCCCCAGAGCCTTGATGAAGGTAAAGGCCATGCCACCGCCGATAACCAGCTTATCAACTTTATCGATCAGATTTTCAATCACTTCCAGCTTGCCGGACACCTTGGCTCCGCCGACAATCGCCGCCATGGGTCGCGCCGGCGATCCCAGCGCCTTGTCCATATGCTCAACTTCGGCCTCAAGCAGATAGCCGGCCGCCTTTTCTCCCACATGTTCACATACCCCTACATTGGACGCGTGGGCCCTGTGGGCTGTGGCAAAGGCATCATTAATATAGCAGTCCGCCAGAGCGGCCAGTTCGCGGGCAAAATCGGGATCATTCTTTTCCTCCCCGATGTGAAACCGCAGATTTTCAAGCAGCAGCACTTCCCCGGATTTCAGATCGGCAACCATATTAGCGACATCATTTCCGATACAGTCCGAGGCCATATTTACACTTGTTCCCAACAGCTCCGACAATTTACGCGCCACCGGAACAAGGCTCTTGGACTTAAGGACCTGTCCCTTGGGCCTGCCCATATGCGACATCAGGATCACCTTTGCCCCGGCATTCATGGCAAATTTAATGGTTGGCAGGGCCGCCCGGATGCGATTGTCGTCGGTTATATTTCCGGCTTCATCCATCGGCACATTAAAATCAACCCTGATCAGTACGCGCTTATCTTGCAAACTGAGATCCTCAATGGACCTGATTCCCATTATTCCTCCTCCTTACCTTTAATTACCTGGATATCTATAATTGCTCTGTTATTCTTATCAAGGCACGGCCTGTGGAAAAATTCAGGTAAACCCTCTTTACCCTAAAAAGATTGATGCTTTACTAGCAAAATCTCTTGAATGTATATTATCAAGGATTATTCTGTGTCAATTCATTTTAACGGAGTCATACATGCTGAAAGAGATAAACCTGCAGCTCCAGAAACTGCTGCTCAACATGATAAGGGGAAATCGCCGCAAATCATCAGCCATCCTGGCTTCAGCAAGAAAAAGACATCCGGCCGAGCGGCCCGATCAGATCGCCGAAGCCATCATTGAGGAACTGGCCGAAATCCAGGCTGTCAAGAATGCCATGGTGAACTCCCCGTCGGTCCTGCCCGGCGTAGGCACCTTGATCGCCCTGGGCCTGATGGGCATCGAGGATTTCTTTGTGCTCGATCAGAGCATAATCATGATCATGGCCCTGCACCAGCTCTACGATATCCCCCTGGAAGACGACCTCAGGGCCCAGAGTTCCGTTATCCACATTCTCGGGCAATACTATGATGTCGACACCAGTCAGGATGATGAAACCATCACCAGGTCGGTCTTGGCAAAGGTCTTTCCGCAACGCTATGCCGGCAAAGGTCTCGACAAGGGCATGAAAAGAATTGCCACCAGGTTTTTCCCGCGAGCCCGCGGCACCCGCCTGCTGCCGGCCGGGATAGGTCTGGCAGCCTCAGCGGTTGACGGTTACCAGGCCATCCGCGAAATCGGACGCCTGACCCTCGCAAGTATCCGCAACGACCTCAATCGGAACGACCGCCCTTGAAATCATCACCATATTTCTGGGCATAGTATTCCAGCCGGGCCTCCCGGCTGTCCGGCTTAGCGCTTTTTGCCGGCCGGTCCTTGGCTGCCTGAGATTTTGATCTGCACCGTGAGCCGCTTTTTCCGCTGCCGCCCTTCCGGCGCTCACCGCCGGATTTAATGTGGCTACCTCCCGGCTTCCGGGCACTGTCACCCCGCCGGACATTCTTACCGGCATCAATCCGCATACCGGCGCTCTTATCTTCCACAAACAGATCATCCTCGGCCCACGAAACCGGAATCTTCGCATGGATAAATTTTTCAACGGCGCTCAATCCCTCAACATATCGCTCACAGGCCAGCATGACCGCCTTGCCTTCCTTGCCGGCCCGGGCTGTCCGCCCGATACGATGGACATAGCTTTCACAGTCCATGGGAACATCATAGTTGATCACCAAATCAAGATCATCCACATGCAATCCCCGGGCAGCGATGTCGGTCGCCACCAGGAACGGGACATTGCCGTTCTTGACATTGGCAATCACCTTCAATCTCTTCTTCTGGGGCAAATCCCCGATCAAAAACTGCGTGTGATAGCCATTAATCTCCAGGCGCTTGGCCACCACCACGGCGGCATGCTTGGTATTGACAAAGATTATGGCATTTTGGGGATTGTCGCGCTTGAGAATCCCCAGCAGCAGATTGATTTTTTCATCCAGGCCCACATGGTAGACCTCTTGGGCAATCCGGTCCACAGTTATGGTCTCGGGATCAATCTCGATCTCTTGCGGGGCATTCATATATTCCCAAGCCAGATCACGGGCCGTATAATTCAGGGTTGCGCTGAAAAGCATGTTTATACGCTCATCATAAGCCGGCAGTCGCCTCAGGATCTTACGTAGATCCGGCAGGAATCCCATATCGAAGAGACGGTCGGCCTCATCGATTACCAGAATCCCGACCTCCTTGAACTTCAATTTTTTCTGACGCCCCAGATCCAGCAGTCTGCCAGGCGTTCCGATCATGATTTCAACCCCGCCAGCCAGCAGCTGTTCCTGTTTCTTATAACCCACCCCGCCATAGAAGCTACCGATCTTGAAATCGGCGTATTGGCCGAGCATCTTGGCCTCCGCCTCGATCTGATCTGCCAGCTCCCGGGTAGGGGCAATGATCAAGGCCTTCTGTCCCGCATGCTCCGGCTGCCTGAGCAAGTGAAAAATGGATATCAGAAAGGCCGCGGTCTTGCCGGTCCCGGTCTGGGACTGGACGGCAACATCGGTACCAACAAGCGTATGCTTGAAGGTCCGGGCCTGGACATCGGTGCATTCCTCAAACCCGGCGGCGGCGATCCCGCGCTGCAGGGTTTCTTCCAATTGTAATTCGTCAAACTTCATGTAATACCTCTTTTATTAGAAACGCCGGCCCATGTGCGGCAGCGAGGCAACTGGATGAAAAAGATGAAGCCTGCCGAAAGATGTCGCGCAAAGGAACGGGCCTCAGTCTGTCATAATCTCCAGAACTTCATATTCCCGCAACCCGTTGGGAGTGTTGACACTCACCACATCATCCAGCTTTTTGCCAATCAGGGCCTTGGCAATGGGAGACTCAATGGAAATCTTGCCATCTTTGATATCGGACTCATCCACACCAACAATCTGGTAGCAAAGTTCCTCTTCCGTATCGACATTGCACAGCGTTACCCTGGTACCAAAGACCACTCTATCCTTGGGCAATTTGGTGACATCAATGATATCGGCCGTCGCCATTTTTGTCTCTAGTTCCTGGATCCTGGTTTCAATAAAACCCTGGCGTTCCTTGGCATAGATATATTCGGCGTTTTCGGAAAGATCACCATGTCCCCGGGCCTCCTCGATGGCCGCAACAATCTGCGGACGCTCAACGCGTTTGAGGTTATCCAATTCTGCCCTTATGGCATCAAATCCGTTTTTTGTTATGGGATGACGTTTCATTCTGCTCTCCAAAAATAAAAAAATACCAGCAGTCATGACCACCAGTATTACGCCTGTCACGATATCTGGCCGGTTTTTAAAAGTCAAGCCCCGGATTGCAAGGCCTCCGTGAGAGTGTTTGACTCGCCTCATATATAAGACTATAATTACAGTCATTACGGTTTATTGCATTTACTTTTTCCAAAAAAAGGAGGAAACTCAATGACCACAGACAAAAATCCTGTCATCAACCTTGAACCCCGCACAATCCAGAAAAAGAAAGTCCGGCAGCTCAGGCGCAACGGCATCCTGCCCGGATCAATCTACGGCAAGGGGATCGACCCCATCCCGGTTCAGGTGAACTCCCGTGATTTCATGCCCATTCTGAAAAAATATCACGGAACTTCCATTCTCAATGCCAAAATCGGCAAAAAATCAATGCAGGTCCTGATTCATGAAATCCAGCGCGACCGCGTCAGCAATAATGTCCTGCATATTGACTTCATGAAAGTAACCTTAAAGGACAAGGTCACGGTTGATGTCCCCATCACTCTTGTTGGCGAAGCCCCGGTTGAGACCATGGGGAAGGGCCGGATCAGCCAGGAGACCAGTTCCTTGCAGCTTAAATGTACGGCATCCGACATTCCCGATCAGATTGAAGTGGATATCACGACCATAACCGCGAAGGACCAGTCCATTCACGGCCGTGATCTGGTTCTGCCCGACGGCGCGGAAACAGCTGATCCGCGCGCGGCTGTTCGCCTGTA
>CAYWBU010000121.1:0-7973 GCA_964456565.1 uncultured Bacteriovoracaceae bacterium
TGCCCACCGCCATGCGCGACAACATCCTCCACCGCATCCTGACCCACAGATTCCGTAACAGCCATAAACCTGAAACCATCGAGGCCAAAGTCCTCTTCGACGCCGACAAGCTGGATTCCATCGGCGCCATCGGGATTGCCAGGGCCTACCTCTTTGCCGGGGAAATCGGAGCCGTGCTGCACAACCCGGACGTTGCCCCCGAAGATTGCGAATCTTACTCCCGCAATGATACCGGCTACCGGGAATATAAGGTCAAACTCTGCCGTATCAAGGACCATATGCTGACCGCCGAAGGCAGACGCATGGCCGTTGAAAGACATTTCTTCATGGAAAACTTCTTCGACCGTTTCCTGCGCGAATATACCGGCGACCTCTAGAGATAGGGCTTCAAGGCCCGATAAAATGTTGCGGCCATGACGGCATAGCCCCTGGCATTGGGATGCACGCTGTCGCTCATATATTCAGACTTCCCCAGGATCCCTTCATAGATGTCGGGAATCAGTACGGCCCCGTTGCGGCGGGCGACCTCTCGGTAAATGGCACTGAGTTCGCCTCCCAGCAGGGGAATTTTGATCCCGCCCACCACCACCAGGGCGCCGGTTTCCTGACAGGCCGCAATGATCCGTTCAAGCTCGTCCGCCACCTCATCAAGCGGTCGTTTGCGGCGCAGATCGTTACCGCCCAGGGTTATCAGCACATATCCGGGATCTTGGGAAAGGACATCCTCATCAAGTCGCGCAAGCGCAGCGGCGGTCGTGTCACCGGGCACCCCGGCATTGAGAACTTCCAGACCGCTTAAAACCGCCAGATGTTCGGGATAGCTGCCGCCCGATCCGCCGCCGGTGCCGTAGGTAAGGCTGTCGCCGAAACACACAACCAGCTTATTTACGGGGTCGGCATTGCGGATGCGGTCTTGCGGCAGAAAAAACAAGAGCCCCATCACAACCAGCAGCCCGGCAGCCAGGGCCGCAATCAGCCTGGGACTGCAACCTATCTCCCGGTGCATGGCAGATAGACCGTCACCGTGGTACCCTTGCCTTCCGTCGAGTCCACAAAAATATGCCCGTCATGCTTGCGCACAATGGATTCCACAATGGTAAGCCCCAAACCCATTCCCTTTGCGGCTCCCATGGGTTTGGTTGAAAAGTAGGGATCAAAAATCCGCGGCAGATCCTGTGATGAAATCCCGTGGCCCTCATCACTGATGCACAGCTTTATATATTGCGCATGATCCATACGGCTGCTGCAGGTCGGGCATCTGTCCGGGGCAGCGCTCTTGTGCATCCGGATGGTTATGCGTCCGCCTCCCGGCATGGCATCAACCGCATTATCCAGCAGGTTGGTGATCACATAGCGCATCTGCTGCACATCGAACACCGCCTCGCAGATACCCTCGGTCACATCAATCTCACAACTGACATTCCGGCCTTCAAGATACTGGTGCACCAGATCCTCCACTGTACCGGATATCTGACGGGATTCCCGGTCCAACAGCATCCCTTCGGAGATCGTCAGGAACTTCTGGGTCAGCAGCCGGGCCCGTTCACATTCGTTGTAGGCCGATTTCAACAGTTTGGAGCTACGCTCATCATAAGGCTGCAGAGCCTGGGCCATCTCGATATTGCCCATAATCACAGCCAGCAGATTATTGAAATCATGGGCAATCCCGCCCGCCAGCGTGGTGGCCGACTGCAGCTTATCAATCTTGGCCCGCTCGGCCTCAATTTCCTTGTAGATGGATATGTCCCGGGTGGTGGCCAGGATACATTTACGTTCTCCCAGAACCATTATGCGGGCCGAAAGCAGCGCCGGCAGTTCTCGGCCGTCCTTGGCATAGAAGGCCGTCTCCATATTATTGATGCTGCCCCTTGTCTGCAGCTGGCGGACCATCTCCATGCGGTCCCGGGGATCAACCCAGCGCAGGATATCTTCGGTGGTCAGGCCGAGCACCTCTTCGCGCCGATAACCGCTCAAGGTCAGCGTACTGTCATTGCATTCAATAATCTCGCCGGTTTCAAGGTCGGAAAGGGTTATGGCATCGGGTGATTCGTAAAAGAGCTTGTTATACCGGTCTTCCAGATCCAGCAGACGCTGCTGGACATTTTTGAGTGCCGTGATGTCCTCCACCACGCCTTCAATCCAGTTTTTATCGGCAACCAGTTTACAGGAAAACAGGGTCCAGATAACTTTACCGTCCCGACGGGTTGCCCTGACCTCATGGGAATCCAGATGACCCTGCTCCTGCAGATCCTTCCAGATCCGTTGCCAGTCTTCCTCCTGAAAATGTTTCAGATGCATCGGCTGTGAATGTTTCACGAAATCTTCAGGAGAGGCATAGCCGTAGATCTCGGCCATACGTTTGTTGCACTCCAGGATGCCCGGGGAATCTTCGATTGAGGCCCTGAAAAGACCGACCTGGGCATTATTGAAAAGATTGCGGTAGGAAGCCAGCATCTCGTTGAGCTTTTCGATATCCAGGCCCTCGGAGGGTGCCATGTCTATTCCCAGGTTATCCACCTGATTACGCAATTTTTCATATAAAAAATCATCCGGCATAAGAGCTTCCCTGATCGATCTACAATATAATTATGCGCCTATTAAGCATAAAGGGAAGCTCTTGAAAAGTTTTTTCGGGCTGCCGCTGGTTGCGGCAGCCCTGAGATTAAACAACCAGATCCAGCTGTTGCACTGTTCCGGGAGTTCCGTCCTCTTTCAGGAAAAGGCCGGAATTTAAAATCCTGCCCTGAAGGTTGTTGTCCCCATCCTTCAGGTCAAAGGACGACTGCAGTCTCCCCAGGCTGATGGCCCCCACGTCCTTATCTTTCAGGGTCTGCAGGCTGCTGCTGCCGTCAGGTCCGATTTCCCAGATCCTGAGGCGGTTGAAGATCGCATCATTTTCATCAATCCAGTTGTTGCCGTCTTCATCGTAGCGGGCCAGTTCGGCAAAACCGTCGCCGCTTTCAGGACCGAAAAGTTCATGGCCGTCATTGATGATGCCGTCCTCGTTCAGGTCCAGCGCCAGATAACCGCTGCCGCCTCTGAGCCCCGGCATGTTGTCGTCCACACCGTCCATATCAAGGTCGAAGGCAAAGCGCGTATCGGAAAGTTCAGCCGCATTGCCGCCATAATTTATGACCAGGGGATCGGTCAGGGCCGGATCACCCATACGCACATCAACGGCACTGTACTCCATAAATTCACGGCTCATCTCAAGATCAAGCGCAAAACTGATCTCACGGCCGTCAGCCGTCTTCACAACGCCTGATGCGGCAAAGGAGACGTCCTCCTTCTCGTGATAGAGCGATTCCTGGTGATAGATGATCCCCACACCGGAGCCCTCTTCCGGCTGGGCCTCGACCTCGGCCTCAACCGGCTGTTCCCCGTCGAAGACCTCGGCCATATCCATGACACGCACCCGCCTGCCCGACAGGATCTCGACGATCAGGGCCTTGAGTTCATTCAGCAGACGGTCCTTGGAATCCACCATGACATCATCAAGCATCTCCTGGCATTTGCAGGAAGCTGCCTCGGCCGAAAGCGAGACCTCATCGTTGATCCCGGCGGTTTTCTGGGCCGGTTCGCGCACAATGATCTGCAAGGATTCTCTTTCTTCGGTTTTCTCGGAATATGTCCTGGCGGACGCCATCATAAGACTTGAGTCTGCAATCTTCATGCGAATAAATCCCTTTATTCTTTATTTGAGACACATCCTTGTATCCCTATGCTTATGTTATCGTCCCAAAACCGATAAAACCCAAGAAAAAATTCGGCTCACAACAAATTTATTGACATCGCCCGGCCAGCATGGTTGCTGTGAATGCTGAAAACAAAAACCCGGAGAAAATAATGGCGCTTTTCTTCAATATCTGGCTCAAGTTCTTTTTCCTTCTGACACCGTTTTTCGTGCTGTCCATGTTTCTGTCCATGACCCAGGAGCTTGACCATCGCGCCCGCCACCGCATGGCTGTGAACCTGGCGCTGGCAGTGATCGTGATCTGTCTGATCCTGTTCTTCCTGGGTAACGCCATCTTCAGCGCCTTCGGCATCACCCTGGATGCCTTCCGCATCGGCGCCGGCAGCCTGCTCTTCCTTTCGGCCGTCGATCTGGTGCGCGGCAGCAAAACCGCACCCGAAGCCGATCCGAACGGCAACATAACGGTCGTTCCCCTGGCTATTCCCATCACCGTGGGGCCGGCCACCACCGGGGCCCTGCTGGTTATGGGCGCCGAGATGCAGGGCCATCTCGACAAGCTCATCGGCTGCGCCGGGCTGCTGGCCGCCATCATCTCGCTGGGAATCCTGTTGTTTGTCTCCGCCGGAATCCAGAAGATCATCGGCAACACCGGGCTTAAGATCCTCAGCAAGCTTACCGGCCTGATCCTTTCGGCCCTGGCGGCCCAGATCATTTTCACCGGCATCGCCAATTTCCTCGGCCTTGTATAAAAAAAATGATCGGGTTATAACAGCACACTTACAACTGACTCCGGCAGTTAATTTCAGATAAAGGAGGCATAATGGCCGCAACACTTGATGAAATCACGATCAATTATGAAGAGGACAATGTCCTGATCGTCAAGGAGCTCGACAAGGAAGTTCTTTCCAAGGGTGCCTGGACCACCATCATGTTCCGCTATCAGCAGTGGGACGACAAGAAAGAAGATTACAGTGAAGACCGCTACACCATCCGGCGCTACCGCAAGATGAACGGCGAATACCGCCAGCAGTCAAAATTTAATATTTCCAGTCCCGACCAGGCCGGTAAGATAATTGATGTCCTGAGCCGCTGGACTACCGCAAAATAAAAAGGCGGGTCACTAAGACCCGCCTTTTCTTCCATCAACAGCCTTATCTCATTTGGCGGTCCGGATAATAAACTGCACCGCACTTTCAGTATCCGAAGGCAAACCGGCAAACCGGTCATAATCCTTGGCGGCCTGTCTTGAAGCATTCATGATGGCCAGCTGTTTGAGCATGGGTCCCATATTGGATTTCAGTTCACGCTGGATCCGCTCCAGACCCTCAACCCTGACCCGGCCCAGGCCGTCAGCGATGTCGCGCGTGCCATCGGCCATCCGCACCAGCCCGTCAGCCGCTTCAGCCGCTCCGTCACTGATCTTTTCCAGACCGTCCACGCTGGTGTCCAGGCCAGGCATCTCATTCAGGTCGGCCGGAATCTCACGGCCGTTTTCCGCGGCCAGCCGGCGCATCTCCTCCGAAATCTCGCCGCCCGAACACACCATCCTGACCAGTTCATACTCGGCATCCAGACCCGCCAGCAGCAATCCGGAACGCGGAATCAGCATCTTGTAGGGCGTGATGCCCTCCACAATCTGGCGATTGGCCTCCATGGCGCTGCCCAGAGTGTCCTGATGACCGGATGCCAGCTGGGCCAGCTGTCCGGTGCCATCCGAGATCTGCTGCACACCGTCGGCGGTGCGTTTCTGACCGTCACTCAGGCGGTAGAGGCCGTCCTGCATGCGCTTGATGCCGCCGGCAATCTCACCGATCCCGCCGTAAAGTTCACCCAGACGACTGACATCGTCGGGAATGGGAATCTCGGGCAAATCCGGGATCAGGGCAAAGGCAAAGGCCGGTGCGGCGATATCCTGCATGTCGATCTCTATTTTCATCTCGGCTTCCGGACTGGGCAGGGTCATCCACACAAAGGTCATGTTACTGCCCACCACGAAGCTCATGGCGCCCTCGGCCACGACAGTATCAAAATCGACGATCTTGTCCACCCCGAAGGTCATACCGGCAATGGTCATGAAGGGGATGTTGATTTCCTCTTCAAAGCTGCCGGCGGCACTCGATCCCATGGGGGTATAGCTGATGGCGCGCCTGACACGGGCATTGTTGACCGCCCGGATTGTAATCCCCAGCCGCCCGTCTTTACCGGCCAGATCGGCATGCGAAATTTCACTGCCGTCCAGGGTGTAGCTGATATCAAGACTTACCGGCAGTTCTTTTGAGGTGTAGCCGCGGTAGAACACATTGCGGTCCAGGGTGTCGAAGACCACCCGGCCGTCCTCGCCGAGTTCCACCTTGCGTCCGCGCACGCTCTCGACCCGGTCAAGCTCGGCCGCATCCACGGCCGGACCGTCGCCGTCGGTCCTCAGCCAGGTGACCACCTCGGTCTGCTGGGCCTTGCCATAGGCATCAAGGGTCACATAGACGGTTTCATTACGTTTGATGGTCCTGGCATCCAGCGGAGCCACCGCAAACATTAAGATCATTAAAATAAAAATTGCCCTTTTCACTTGTCACTCCTTACAGACACTCTTTCGCCAGCCATAGCTGGAATATTTTAGAACCTTGTCAAACTTGACAATCACCGCCGGCAGGAAAATCACGATGGTCAGCATCGAGATCATCGCCCCGCGGCCGATCATGGCCGTCAGTGATTTAGCCGTTCCCAGATCGCTGACAAACGCAATCCCGAAGGTGGCGGCCGCCAGCGAACAGCCGGCAGCCAGAATGGCCGGCATGCTGTGAGTCAGGGCCTCCTCCATGGCGGCCTGCGGACAAAGCCTGCGGCGGCTGTCGCGATAACGGCTCATCAGCAGGATGGCATAGTCAACCGTACACCCCAGCTGAATGGCCGAGATGGAGGTCACGGTCACATGCGGGATAGGCGCCCCCAGGAAATATGGCACCGCCAGGTTGGAAAAAATGGCCATCTCGATCCCGGCCACCAGGATCAGCGGAATGGAGGGCGACATAAACACCAGGGCGATGATCAGGAAGATGCTCAGCATGGAGGCCATCTCCACCCGGCTGATGTCACCCTTGGAAATTTCGGTCATATCCTTGGTGGCCGGAGTCGCCCCGGCCAGATGATAGGGCCCGATCTCATATTTATCCAGCACCGCACGAATCTCGTCCGTCAGCGCATTGGCCCGGGCCGTGCCGGATTCCACCGACAGACGCAATATGGCCATGGCCTTGCCGTTTTTCACAAAACCTTCCCGCGCGCTCTCAGGGATGAAGGAGCGCGGCAGGGCCGGATCACCCAGGTTGTCCAGCGAAACCACCTGGGTCACGCCGTCAAGCTCGCCGATCTCCTCAAAGGCCGGCATGATCTGATAGCGCGGGGCATCCTCGGGATACAGGATATAGGCCACCTCGATGGAGCCCATAACATCCTTGATCTTGTCGATCGCCTTTACGGCCGGCAGGTTGTCCGGCATCATCTCATTGATGTTGTAGGAAATATTGGTATGGGTCTTGGCATAGTACAGCGGGAAGAAGCTGACAATAAAGGCCAGCGCCAGCACCCCGGCATGTCTGGTTACAAACCCGGCAATCCGGCGATAAGTAAGGTTGCGTTTGCGCACGGCCCTGACCTTCAGGAAGCGCCTGAAGATTATCAAGAAGGCCGGCAGGACCGTCATGGTGGTCAGCATTCCCCAGAACACACCCTTGGCCATCACCATGCCCATGTCCTTACCAAAACCCATCTTCATGAACGACAGGGCCAGGAAACCCGCCATGGTGGTCAGGGCCGAAGGCAGGATCGCGCTGAAAGTTCCGGCAATGGTGCGCTGCATGGCCTCACGCACATCATTGATATCATATTTTTTGAGATCATCCTCGGCATGGATGGTATGGCATTCCTCATAGAAACGGTGCAGCAGAAAGATTGAGAAATCCAGGGTCACGCCCAGCTGAATGGCGGATGCGATCCCCCCGCTCAGATAGGATATGGTGCCGAAGACAAAGTTGGTGCCCATGTTGTAGCCGATACTGATGCCGATGGCCGTCAGTACCAGAAACGGCACCAGCAGGGACCCCATGGCCAAGGCGATCACCACCACCGACAGGATTGAGGCCGCAATGATGGAACGCACGCTTTCCTGGTCCACCAGCTTATTCATCTCGTTCAGGATCACCGGCATGCCGATGAAGGCCTTAACGCCGGGGCGTTGCAGCAAGCCGTACCAGATGGCAAATGACGCAGCCGATAAAAACGC
>CAYWBU010000122.1:0-5467 GCA_964456565.1 uncultured Bacteriovoracaceae bacterium
TCGAACATACCGAGTTCGTTGCCCAGACAGCGGAGCATTGGAGCAGGATGAATACACTGTCGAGGAAATGCTTCACTATGCTATACAGGACGAGTATTTAGCAATTATAAGGTTGAATTCTTCGTGACCGATGCGGCCGGATCAAGCCGTAAGCTGGCGGAAAAAGGATTCGGTGTGACCGATATGCAGGCCCCGCAATTAACTGTTATCGAGCCGCTGGCCGGCAGTGTGCATGGCGAGGAATGCGCCCTTATTGTGACGGCTCTCGATGATGCCGCCGGTGTGGCGGCGGTTGAATACAGTGTTGATGGCGGCGAATGGATCGGTCTCGAACTATTTGATTCCGCCACCGGAACCTATTCGGGAATCTGGCGTCCCGCCGTGGAAGGCTGGCATAGTCTCAGGTTCAGGGCCGCTGACAAGGCCGGCAATGTCTGTGAATATGTCAGTGTGGATCTGAGTGTGGATTTGCGGACTCCTTTTGAAAAACTGACCGGTACACTGGCCGTCGATTCCGGCGTCCTTTATATCGGACAGGAGGCCTCGTTCCTCTATTCCTTAACCAATGACAGCGCCACGGTCCTTGACGGCATCACGGTGCGCATAGTTCTAAGTGAGTCCGGGAGCGGAGCCGTGGCCGCAGATGTGAGCGAGACCGTCAGCCTGCCGCAGTCCGGGATATATTCCGCCAACCTCAACCGCTCGACCGCCGACCTGGCGGCCGGTGAATACCGGGCGCTGTTGCAGGTGCAGCAGGAGAGTGCCGTGCGCGATCTGGCCGAAGTTGCCTTTGAATTAGGGCCGTCCATTGAAGAGGTTGAAACGCCTCCTGATTTGATCAATGTGCTGGTCTGGGTTAACGACTGGTGTCCGCCTCGGGATTGTCCCTGCGCCGAATGCCACCAGGACCTTTGCGTCAGCGAGGAGCTGGTTGAATCTGCCCTGCGGGATAGGGTTGATAATTACCGGATTGTCAGCCGCCAGCTTGAATTTGAGAAGGAACTGCGCAATCCGCTCTATACCGATATTGTCATTCTCGGCAACTTTGAACCGCTGGGGTGCGTGGCGTCGGCCGAACTGCGCGAAAGGGTCAATGCCGGCAGCGGATTGGTATCCTCGCTCTGGATCAAATATGTGCATGCTGCGGGCGGGTTCTGCTGGGATCTGGCAACCTTGTTCGGTGTGGAATGGCTCTGTCTGCCCATGTTCTGCGATATCCAGGTGCAGACGGTTGAGAGCCCGGTGACTCCGGCGGCCGTATTTGCAGCGGACGGCATGGCCGTCCGGATTGGGGCCGGTGCAAATGCCGAAGTGGTGGGCACTATAAGCCATGGCGACGAGGAATATCCGGGAATTGTCACCGGCAGCTACGGGCAGGGGCGCAGCGTTTTCTTCGCCTTTGATCTGGGTTTGACCCTTGACGCTGCAACTCTAGACCTCCTGGGCGAGATGCTCGGGCGTTCAATCAGCTATGTCCATCAGGAACGGAATCATGAAACCGTTCTGCCGTACGGCGCGGTACCGCTCAAATATGCGGTTACAAGTCTGGGCGGGGCGGTGATGCTGAAAGCGGCTGTCAGTTATCCCGAAACCGCCGATCTCTACGATCCGGGCCAGCAGTCATGGGTAAATGATAATCCGTGGCTGGTTGAACTGCCTCTGGCTGCGGGTGCGACCCGGGATATCACCTGTTATGTTGTGGCGCCCGATATGGCCGGAGAGCATAACCTGCAGACCGAAGTGGACTTCGAGCTTGAAGGTGAAGATATCCACTACGGCGAATATGCGAGGGTGTTCAATGTAACCATGGATATGGCGACAATGACAGCGCAGCTACTTGCAGCTCTTGATGACCTTGATACATCTTTCTGGGAGATCTGGAAGGTGCTTGCCGCCAGGACCTGCATTGAACGTCTTGCGGCCAGGGAGGTCGCCACGGCCTTTGATATCGAGATGAATATCCATGATGTGCTGGGCGCTTTGGAGAGTGTGCTTGCAATTCGCAGCGCCGACACCGCTGAAGTGCGCGTCAGGCTTGATCAGTTGCTGGCGGCGTTAGAGGGGAAGGCCTACCTCTTCGTGCCGCCGCTTGAAATACTGGATGTCCGGGTGGAGCTTTCGGACTCCGGGGTCAGCTGCGGAGATGCGGTGGATCTGAACTGCACAGTTACCAATCAGGGTAAACAGGTGCTTTACGGGGTCCGGCTGGATCTGGAACTGGTCAATACCATTACCGGCCGGCGGGAACTGCTGGCTTCCGAGGAGTGCAACCTTGAACGCGGGCTGCCTTACGAGATGGCCTTTACGCTTGATACCGGCGGATTTGATCCCGGCCGTTACCGGGTCGAACTTGTCGCGACAGACCCTGCGGATACGGCTATAATCGCTTGTGCCGACCTGGATATTGCCGCCGTTCCGCATGCCCCGGTCGCCGAGGCAGGCGGTCCCTACCTGGCGCGAACCGGCGAGGCCGTAATGCTGGATGCCTCGGCCTCATCTGATCCCGATACCGGTACCAGCGAGTTCGGTTTGCCGCCCTTTGACGGCATTATCCTCTATGAGTGGGAGAATGATCCGGACGGGGCGAGCGAATTTGATGATGCCTCAGGGATGATTACCTGGCTGCCGGGTTTTGCTGATCCCGGCCGCTACGAGATCCTGTTGCGGGTCACGGATAACACGGCTTTAGCCTTTGCCGGCAGCGGTGGGCAAAACCTGACGGCGGACGATGCTGCCGAGGTCATGATTTCGTCGCCGGGTTTTGACAGCTTTCATGCCTATCCGTTCTGGCAGGATGTCTGTCTGGGATGGGACAGCTTCGGGGCTGGCGAATATGAGGTCCTTCGTTCGGATCAGGGTCCCAATCGGGGTTATAGCGTAATCGGCGTAACGAGTGCTGAGTCCTATCGTGACTGCGGTATTTCCAGGCGCACGGACTATTGGTATCGCGTGCGTTGCGGTTCCGGCGGAGAGACCCGGTTGTCGGCCTCCGGGCATGTCTATCTGTGGTGATAAGTTCTTTAGAGCAGGCAAGGATATATTGGAGGAGTTTTTTGATGAAGCGTTTTTATGATTATCTGGTGCTGTGTTTTGTTTTTATGGTGATCGCCGTTCCCTGTCAGGCCGGGCAGTCTCTTTTGGAGGAGATGCAGGATTCATTGAAGGTCAGCCGGGCAATTGTCTTTGAAATGGACAGGGCAGTTACTGCAGGAAGGAATGTGCGGCCCGGAATGAGCAGGCGGCCCAGTTGAACACCGCCGCTCTTTCACGCCAGATGCTCATGTATAATGCCTATCGTGATATCCTGACCGATTATCTGGCGGCCGCGCAGGAGATGGAAAACGCCCAGGAAGTCAGTGCCTGGCAGCTTGAACGGCTCAGCGGGCTGCTGGATCAACTGCTGGGGCAAAGAAGCCGGCCCATCTACGGCGCCCTGCCATATCGACCCATGATGTTTGCGGCTGTCAGTCCATCCGCAACGGAGCCCATAGTGCCGGCCTACCTGGAAGGAGCGATGACGGCGGTGCTTCCGTCCGATCTGGAACCGGCCCCCGAAGGAGCGGTGGATCTGGCGGTTGCCGAACTGGCCGAGAGCCTGCACTGGAATCCGGTGGAGATCTATGAATGGGTCAAGAACAATATTGAGACCGAATGGTACTGGGGCTGCATGAAAGGTGCCGGGGAGACCCTTTTGCAGGGCAGCGGCAATGATGCCGACCAGGCGGCCCTGCTGGTGGCCCTGCTCAGAGCCGCCGGTTTTCCGGCACGCTATGTACACGGCGTGATGGAGTTTTTTCCGGATCTGGAGACGGCCTTGAACCTGACGGGAGTAAAGGATGCCAGATCCCTGCTGGAATTTGTGCGCGAGGCCGGGATTCCTTGTGAACCCGTGATCGCCGGCGGCAGGATCGCAAATGTCCGGCTGGAACATTTCTGGGTGGAGGCCCTGATCCCTTATTCGAACTACCGCGGCGCGGTGGTGGATGCGCACGGCAAGACCTGGCTGGCATTGGATACCGCCATCAAGGCCGCCGGTTTCAACGATCAGGCCCTATCCGGTATTGAAGACGGGTTTGATTTTGGGGTGCTTTTTGAGGCTTATCTGTCGGAGCCCCGTGAACAGACCCCGCTGGAATTTGTGCGCAGCCGGGTGCAGGCCTATTGTGATCAGCAGCAGATCGGATTTGACTACTTTGAAGTGCTGCATCTGCTGGAACTCAACCCCGAGAATCTGGGAATCCTGCCGGCGGGCCTGCAGTTTTCGGATCAGGCCGTTCTGGCTGAATATGCCGCCTTGCCGGACGAATATATCCACCGCGTGGATTTTAGGGCCCGCTTGAATGACGGCACCCTGTTGTTTGAATATGGCGCCCCGCTCTACGAGCTATCCAACCGGCAAATAGAGCTGAGCTGTCAGCCGGAAACCATTGAAGATATTGAAATCATGAATTCCTATGGCGGACTGGACAACACCCCGGCCTATCTGATCCGTTTGCGGCCGGTGCTGCTGGTTGACGGCGAAAGGGCCGTGATCGGTCATGACGGGCTGGGAGCCGGTGAAAATTTCAGCTTGCAGACCGATTTTACAGGACCCTGTGAACGCCGGGTTTCGGTTGCCAACGAACACCTGGCCGCTGGCGTCGCAGTCTGCGTAATCTGTGCCCAGCAGGCGGTTTTGCCAGCCGATTCCCAAAGAACTGCCGCCGGGATGCTCTTTAAAACCGGGGTGGAATATGTGCGCCGCTGGAATGCCGCCGAGGATGAACTGGCGGCCCTCATGGGAGAGCGGGTGAGCCGGCCCATGCCCACAATGGTGACCGTGGGCAATGTCATGGCAGTGAACGCTTTGGCGGGCGTGACCCATGATGTTGAGTGGCAGGGCGTCTATCTTGATGCCGATTTCCGGGCGGTTGAAGTTGCCGGCGATGATCAGTTTGATTTTATGCGGCTGGCCTCGCTTGCTGGCTCTTTTCTGGAGGGGCTGGTGCTGGAGGAGGTTTTCGGGGTGGCTGCCGTCAGCACGGCCCGGTTGTTGGGGATGCAAGCCGGGAGTGTTGTCGATGTGGAGGCCGGGAATGTGACAACTCTGCCCTTTGATGAAAACATCATCAGCGACATGCATAATGCCCTGGCCGCCGGTTATGGGGTGCGGTCGCTGGCGGCCGAGGTTGCGGTTGAAGACTGGCAGGGGGTTGCCTATCTCAAACAGGATGGCGACAGCGGGGCCTGCGGCTGGATGCTCTCGGGCGGGATCGCCGGCGGCATGACTGCGTGGGCTCCGGTAAGGTGGCTTTCCGATATCGCCGATCTGATGCGTTTTTCACATTCGGACTGGAGCGCATACACGGATACGGCCTATGATAACGCCTGGGGGCTTTCCATCGCCAAGCTGGCTGCCCGCGACAATTTGTCGGGGATTGTGGGGCAGGCGATGCAGGTACCCCTGCAGGTCATCATCAAGGACCGT
>CAYWBU010000122.1:5477-7954 GCA_964456565.1 uncultured Bacteriovoracaceae bacterium
TACTGTCCGCGCCGGCGGCGGACATTTTGCCGGGGGGCAGGGCGAGATAACGGTGAATACAAATACGGCCGGGGTGGCGGCGGCATCTCTGGTTCTGGGGCAGAAGACTTCGGATAATCCCACTGTGCGGCAGGGGGGCGGAGCGCAATATGCGCAGCAGCTGGGTGAAAACCTTGTGGATGCAAAACTGCCTTCCGGTGTGGGGTTGCCGGCGCCATTTGTGGCCTACGGTTTTCCGGATGAACCGGCGGCCATCAGGAAACTCTATGGCGACGGGCGGATTTCGGATGTCTTAAGTTTTTGCGGGATGGCCAGTGTGGCCGTGGTGGACCAATATGATAATTATATTGCCAACCAGCCTGTTCGGTTCAGGGTGCTTGATCCGGAGCCTTCCTCCGGGTGTAGCGGTTCGCGCAATGCCAAACTTTTTGCAGGGTTTAAGGTGGGCCAGGAACACACTCCCTGGCCGCTCTATGATGATGTTGACGGCAGTGAGAGCCTGACCGTCACAACCGATGGCCGCGGCGGTTTCGTGCAGGTTGTGCTGGGTGACTGGCCTGCCACCCGCTATCGGATCGAGGCCGCGCTGGAGGATTATCCGGCCGTGGAGCCGCAGGTGTTTACCAAAAAATCCAGGTCCATTGGAAATTTCAGCGGAGATGAAGCTCCGGCCGTGCAAATGAAAGTGGGCGTTACCTATCGGGGCGACCTGCTGGGACATAATATTGATGCGGTCATGGTGGGCGAGACCGTGGGACTTAGGGCGCGGCTTTACTGCCTGCGCGAAGGCGGGGTGAACAGCCCGGTCAGCTATGAGTGTGACGGTGAGCCGGTAATCTGTGAACAGGCCCTGGTGGGTAACGGTGAATTTTGGGTTGCGGACTGGTCTGATTTTATTGCGCCAGCGGTCACCTTTGACGGACGGCCGGCCGAGGAGGTTGAAGGCGATGTCTATAGCATCGATTTTCCGGTGGAGACCGTGGGCTACCATAGTGTGGATGTCTGGGGTTCGGCCGTACTCAGGGTGCCGGTCAACCACCTGGACTGTCCGTCCTGTTCGGTGAGTGAAGAGGAACGCGAGTTTTCCGGGGGCTCGACCATCCGGGTTTATGGGGTGGATATTGAGGTGCCGGAATGTGTATCCATTTCAATGGATGATAATGGTTATCTGGCTGACGATGTCGTGATTGATTATGAGATTTTGCCTCCTTCATATGTGGCTGCCAATGCCTATGTCGTTATTTACGAGGATGGTTCTCCCAAGATTTACATTCCGGCTGAAAACAGTGGCAATGGTTTCGGCGTCCTGGCGCGAGGTTGCCGGCTTAATTCCCAGTCGGAGTACGCTGCCGTGGTGGTTTTGAATTCCGGGGCCGGTGTCGAAATGACCAGTGAACCAATTGCCCTGGCCGCCGTTGATTTTATTGATGTCAATACCGGCCAGACAGCTGTGCCGCATTTGTCCAATCCCATGCCACGGATTGTGCTGACTTCGCCGTCGCAGGGCAGTGATATAGGTGATACGATCACTGTCAGCGGCTATGTGCTGGACCCTATTGCCGACATTACCGGTGATCCTCTTCCTGACAATCTGATAAAGGTGAAAGTGGCCGGAGTGGATGTTCCGGTTGCGATGCAGCGGATCGGTACGGTTCCCGAACCTAATAATGTCAGGGCTGAGTTCAGCACTACGGTTTCAGCTGCCCAGGCCGGGAATACGGTAACGGTTGAGGCTGAAAATGTCATCGGCAACCGAGCCGTCGCCGGATTTTCTCTCATAACCACCCGGGACGGGTATGCTCCGCCCGAAACCATAACCATTGCTGATGTTAATTTTGCTCCCGCGGATTTTGAAGTGGATGATTCACTTGCCTTATACATGCCTGCCGATGTCGATAGCGGCCGGCAGCGTGGCAGTGTCAAGAATCCTTTCCACAGCTTTACGTTGGGGGCTGCAAACAGTGAGCAGGATATATTTGATATGCCTGTGGATGTGGCGCTTGACAGTATTGGAAATATCTATGTGGTCAACAGCGACAACAACCTGATCCGGAAATTTGATGTAACCGGGCGTCTGTTCCTGTCCTGGGGCGGGTACGGCCCGGCGCTCTGCCAGTTTAACCATCCGCAGGGCATCCATATCGATGCCGGGGATAATATCTATGTGGCCGATACCGGCAATCACCGCATCCAGGTGTTTGACAATGCGGGACAATACCTGAGATCTTTTGGCGAGGATGGGTCTGAAAACGGAGCAATGGATAGCCCGGTTGATGTGACCACCGATCCGCAAGGAAATATTTATGTGGTGGATCGGGCGTTGCACTGTGTCCATAAATTTAATGCCCAGGGTGATTTTATTCTGCGGTTTGGCGGGAGCGGAATTGAACCGGGACATTTTGAATATCCCGCCGGGATTGCCTTTGGAACGGATGCCCGCTGCTATGTTTCCGATGCCGGCAATGATCGTATCCAGG
>CAYWBU010000123.1:0-4538 GCA_964456565.1 uncultured Bacteriovoracaceae bacterium
GGAGAGGACACCAATACCGTGACCCTGATCGGAAACGATTCCGCCCATGTAGCCGCGGGCAATTTTTCCTGCAGAAAATACCTGCTGGAGCAACTTCATCACGAGGACAGCGTGTACCGGATCAACCGGGGCCACATCTGGATCAGCAACAAATACGGGATCATCCGTTACCACATTCCGGTCAAGACGGCCCTGGCCCTGATGGGCAAGGTGACCGCCGAGTTTAAGCTGCCGCTGTGCCCCAGGGCGGACGCTAACCGTGAGAAGCTGGCAGCTGTGCTCAAGGAGTACGGCTGTATCGAGGAGGCCTGGATGACAGCCACTGGAGTGGTCGGTGTTGGCGGAAGGATGGGCTCCCTGATTGCCGGGATGGTTGCTGCTGCGCCGGACCTGGAACTGAAAGGCGCCCTTGAGGCCGCGGGCAATCCCATGGTGGGACGGGATGTCGCTGAGGCCCTGCGGTGTGATCCGCTGGGGGTGAAGATTGCCGACACCCCGGCGCAGGCCTTTGCCGACTGCCGGGTGGTGATTGATTTTTCAATCCCGGCGGCCACGCTCAAAAATGTGGAGTTTGCCGCGCAGAACAATACGGCCATGGTGATCGGCACTACCGGGCTTACGGATGATGAGCGGGCTTTGATTGCCGCAAAGGCCGAGGTTGTGCCGATAGTGATGGCCCCCAATATGAGCATCGGGGTTAATGTGATGTTCAAGGTGGCCGGGATGCTGACCGAGCTGCTGGGTGAGGACTATGATATCGAGATCGTTGAGGCCCATCACCGTCACAAGAAAGATTCTCCCTCTGGTACGGCCGACGGCCTGGCACGCGAAATCGCCAGGGCCCGCGGGGTGGATCTGGCGGCCTGTGCGCGCTATGAACGGCACGGGATTATCGGCGAGCGCCCGCAGGGCGAGATCGGGATTCAGACCTTAAGGGCCGGAGATATCGTGGGGGATCATACCGTGATGTATGCCGGCGGCGGTGAACGGATTGAACTGACCCACCGGGCGCATTCGCGCGAGAACTTCGCCAGGGGGGCCTTGCGGGCCGCCGGCTGGGTCGTGAAACAGAGTCCGGGCCTTTATTCCATGATGGATGTGATCGGGTTGTAGGATGAAGATCTGCCGCGGCCTGAATCAGACCGGATCGATAGTCTGGGGACTGCGTCAGGCCGACGGCGGCTGTGTCGAATATGACATCAATGCCGGCCGGATCGGCGGTCCGGTGGTAATTGAAAAACTGTTGCCGCCGGTTGTGCCGAGCAAGATCGTCTGTGTGGGGCTCAATTATCGCGATCATGCCGCCGAGCTGGATATGAGCCTGCCTGAGGAACCGGTGCTGTTTCTGAAACCGGTGTCAACCCTGATCGGCAACGGGGATGCCATAGTGCTGCCGCCGCAGTCACAGCGGGTGGACTATGAGGCCGAACTGGCGGTTGTGATCGGGCACCGCTGCCGCAACGTAAGTGCCGCGGATGCTGCTGACCATATCTTCGGCTATACCTGCCTAAATGATGTCACTGCCCGTGATCTGCAGCAGCGCGACAGCCAGTGGACCCGGGCCAAGTCGTTTGATACCTTCTGTCCGCTGGGACCCTGGATCGAAACCGCGGTTGAAGACCCGCACTGTCTGGCAATCAGGGCCTTTGTCAACGGCGAGCTGCGCCAGCAGTCCTCCACGGCCAATCTGATCTTCAACTGTTTTGAGCTGGTGAGTTTTATCTCCGGCATAATGACCCTGGAAACCGGAGATGTGATCGCCACCGGTACGCCGGCCGGCATCGGTGCCCTGAAGACGGGCGATCAGGTAGCGGTGGAGATTGAAGGCATTGGCCGGCTTGAAAATGAAGTGAAATAATGCGCGGGTATCTCTCGCTGGGATCAAACCTGGGTGACCGCGAGAAAATGCTGGAAAGCGCCCTGGCGGGGCTTGAAGATGCAGGACTAAGAGTTATCTCTTTATCTGACGTCTATGAAACGCTGCCGGTGGAGGTTGGTGAAGTTCAGCCGGCCTATTTAAATATGGCCGTTGGCGTGGATTTTGACTGTGATGTTATGGAACTGCTTGAAATATGTCAGCGAATAGAGCAGGATTTAGGAAGGGAACGACCGTATTATCACGCTGCCCGCACCATGGATGTGGACATCCTGCTGGTGGAGGGCGTTGTTATGGCAAGTGCGGCACTGACATTGCCGCATCCTGCAATGGAAGGGAGGGCCTTTGTGATATTTCCGCTGGCGCAGATTGCTCCGGATTTGATTTTAGCTTCGGGACGCAGTGTCCGAGAAATAAAGAAAGACCTCAAGGGTGACGAGATAGTTGATGTATGGACAATGAAATGGATGACCAGAATGTGATGGTTCGTAAAATCCTTGTCGCTGACGATAACCGCTATGTCAACGATATCATCAAGGAGATGCTTGAAGAGTCCGGTTATACAGTCAGCCAGGTGTTTGACGGCCAGGAAGCCCTGTCGCAGTTCTCTGCAATCAGCCCCGACCTGATGCTGCTTGATTACCGTATGCCGGAAATGGACGGCATCGATGTGCTCAAAAAGGTCAAAAAGATCGACCCCAATGCCCTGGTGATCTTTATTACGGGTGAAGGATCCGAAGGGGTGGCGGTCAAGGCCATGAAGGCCGGAGCTGATGATTATCTGATAAAACCGCTTTCCTTCCCCGATATGCTGCAGACTGTCAACAAGCTCATCAAGGAACATGACATCATGCTCGAAAACCTCAGGCTCAAGGCCCGGGGCGATGCCTACAAAGATTATCTGGTAACCCTGAGCGAAACCATGGGGGATGCCCTGATCACGGCCGATGCCGAAGGTCTGATCCAGTTCATGAATTACAAGGCGCGCGAATTCTGGGGACCCGAGGAAGACAACAAGGGCCGGCCGGTCAGTTCGCTTTTTGAAGATGACGGGCTTGAGGCCATTGACGAGATCGGCTGCACCCTGGGTGACGGAGTGGAATGTTTTGAGCAGGAGCATTCTTTCCAGCGGATTGACGGGACAACCTTCTGGGGTCGCCTGACCGTATCCCGTTTGCGCAGTGACGTCCACAGCGGCGGTATGATCTTGGTTGTCCGCGACCTTACGGATATCGAGGAGATGCGCCGCCAGATGATCAATGCCGAGAAACTGGCATCCCTGGGCAAGGTGGTTGAAGGCGTTGCCCATGAGGTCCGCAATTCCCTGACCTCGCTGGGCGGCTTTTCCAGACGGATGCGCAATTCCGAAGGTCTCAATGACCAGCAGCGCATGTATGTGGCCTTCATCCTTGAGGATGTCAAACGGCTTGAAACGACCATCAAGGATATCGAGGAATATGTGAATTACACCAAGATTCACCGCCCGCAGGTTGATCAGACCGATATCCGCAAGGTTGTGGAAGATGCCCTCAACCTGAAATTTGCCGAGGGGAAATGCGCCCAACTGGAGTGCAATGTCAGGGTGGAAGGTGAGGTTGACACGATTCCGGCAGACCATGATTACCTGGTGGAGGCCTTCGGCCATCTCTTCGAAAATGCCTGTGAAGCCATGGATGGGAAAGGCCGGCTGGATGTGGAGATCAGTGCCAACTCCAAATATCTGATAGTGGATGTGATCGATACGGGTCACGGCATTCCTGAAGAGGATATCAAGGATATCTTCAATCCTTTTTACACCTCCAAGGTCAGGGGCGCCGGTGTCGGGCTGTCCAAGGTCTATATGATCGTGGAGGAACATGACGGCTACATAACGGTCAAATCGGAACCCGGCCAGGGGACCCGGATGCGGGTGTATCTCGCACGAAAACAGCGCGGCTATCATGCTGCGGAGCAGGACCATTGAAAAAGGTTTTGCTTGGCGGTTTGCTGCTGCTGGTCCTGTCGCAGGGAGCTTTTGCCGATGTCTATATGCGCCGCAATCCCGACGGCACCCTCTCCTTTACCAATTGTCCTGATGCGGAGGGCTGGCAGGTCTACATGCGCGAGGCCCCCCGTACCTATCAGAGTCAGGTAAGTCGGGGACACGTCAATACCCTGGTGCATAATCTGTCCGCGGATTACGGGGTGGATCCGGAACTGATCAAGAGTGTGATCCAGGTTGAATCGGGCTACAATCAGCAGGCGCAATCCAGCAAGGGGGCCATCGGGTTGATGCAGCTGCTGCCGTCAACGGCCATTGAAATGGGTGTTACCGATCCCTGGCAGCCGGACCAGAACATCAAGGGCGGCATCAAATATCTGGCCTACCTCCTGAAACGCTACAGCGGTAATCTGGAACTGGCCCTGGCGGCCTATAATGCCGGACCGAGCGCCGTGGACAGTCATGGCGGAATTCCTCCCTATCCAGAAACACAGGATTATGTTAGGAAAGTTCTGCAGATTCTGGACGGTGGGGGAAAATATCAATGAATCTTGCCAATATTCTGACTGTTTCGCGTATTGTTGTGATTCCGGTAATGGCGGTGCTGCTGCTGGACGGGAATCTTGGCAACTCTCTTGCGGCGGCGGTCCTGTTCATCCTGGCATCCATCACGGATTTTCT
>CAYWBU010000123.1:4548-7915 GCA_964456565.1 uncultured Bacteriovoracaceae bacterium
ACGGTTACCTGGCCCGCAAATATGACATGGTCACGGATCTGGGAAAACTGCTGGACCCCCTGGCGGACAAACTGCTGATTGCCACGGCCCTGATAATGCTGATCCCGCTCGGCCGGGTGCCGGCCTGGGTGGTGGCGGTGATCATCGGCCGCGAGATGGCGGTTACGGGCCTGCGGTCTCTGGCGGCTGAAAAAAATATCATCATCCCGGCCGACTGGCTGGGCAAGTACAAGACATCGTTCCAGTGCGCCGCCATCATCCCGCTGCTGATCCATTATGAGATTCTCGGGGCGCAGTTTCAGCTGGCCGGGGAATTTTTTCTGTGGGTGGCCCTGTTCTTTACGGTGTGGTCCGGCTGCAACTATTTTATGAACTATTTTCGGCAGGCCCGCCCGGCCTGAATATCTGACGGGATAGTCTTCCCGCTTTCATGAAACCCTTGGTGATCCATGCCAGGATCCCCTGCAGGCCTCCGCTCTGCCGTTTATGTCCGACCCCTTTTTTTATAATCAGGAGCTGAAAAAATGTCATTAATCCGGCTGGTTTGGAGTCGAATGCAGATTTTTTGACGTTTTGCGAAGCAGGGTGTTGGCTGGGATCTGGCATGAAAGCTTATAGATATTAAGTTGTTACGTTGTCCCGGGAATTTGGCACAGCCAATGCAATATTAGGCGCAGGATTCAGAAAGGGAGGATGTATGAACATGGCACGCATCAATGACGTATCATTGGCAACAACCCAGGCCGTTAATGCCTATGTCAGCAATTCCAACGGTGCAGTTCAGCAGTTCGATATCCCCTCCCGTGGTGACCGGGCCACCATTTCCCAGGAAGGCCTGGATGCCCTGGAAAATCCGGAGATCCAGCAGGATCGGGTATCCTTGAAAACCTATATGGACGGTTTAAGCCCCCAGGAGAAGGCCTATTTCAACACGGCGATCGCCGCCAGGTTCTCAGCCGACAAGGCCCCGGAATATAATCTGGCGGTGGCCATGTCCGCGGCCGAGGATCTGACGACCTCTGCCGCCGGCAAGGGTCAGATGCTGGACATTGATGAAGCCTACCTGAGTATTAAGAAACAATTCGGCCTTGATCAGGCCGTTTCAATAGATTTGATGGTTTAATTATCATCTCTCCGGCCCGCAGCTTCGGCTGCGGGCCACCAGCGTATCAGTTTTTGCGGTGCGGCTTGAACACCGAAACGAAAACTGTTGCAATGAGCAGACCGTTGGTCACTATTCCGGCATACAGGTTTAGATTTGCATAAAGCTGATACTGCGGATTGTTAATGGCCTGATTACCTTGGTTTAATGATATTTCCACCAGATGGGCGCTCCAGGGGCCGAGATAAAATGTTCCAAACAGGATGACTCCCACCGTGACGATCCATTTAAAGATTATCCAACCATGCCGGAAAAATCCCCAGCGGGTAAATGCGCCATAGGCAATTCCGGACAGTAGACACAGTATGGCAGCGGGCACCAGGATTTGCATGTCGATGAAGTGAATGCAGTAATTCACAGTGTAAAGATCAATGCGCGAATTGTGGATGCAGATCTTCAGCAGCAGCATGATAAAACCGCAGCTGACCCACAGGGCGGCAAACAGGATGTGAAAGCCTTTCAGCCAGCGTTGTCCTCGGGCGGACAGTTGTTTCATCACGGGTCTCCTATTCCAGAATTTTATCGAGCATGATGCTGTAGGCCCTGTCGCGGGTCACAATCAGGTGATCATGCACATTGATGCCCAGCTCGTCGCCGATGGCCCTGATCTTGGTGGTCAGGTTACGGTCATGCTGTGAGGGTGTCAGTGATCCGGAGGGGTGATTATGGACCAGGATCATGGCCGCGGCCCGGTTCTTGAGGGCGGTTTCCATGACCTCGCGCGGATAGACCGCGGTCTGATTGACGGTGCCGTGCGAGATGATCTGGGGAACGATCAGATGGCCGGCTGAGTCCAGACACAGCAGCATGAAGACCTCCTTGTCCAGTCCCCCGATTTCGCTCCTGACGTAGCGGATCACCTTCTGGGGGCTGTCCAGCACGGGCTGTCCGGTGTTTTCCTCGGCCAGATACTGGGTCATGCAGGCCCTGGTCAGCCTGAGCAGGGTTGCGGCATGTTCGCCGATGCCGCTTATTTCCATCAGGTCTTCCGGCGGACGGTCCATGACGGCGGCAAAGGAGCCGTAGCGCTCCAGCAGCTGTTTTGCCAGGGGTTTGGTGTCACGGCGCGGAATGGCAAAGGCCAGCAGCAGCTCCAGCAGTTCATAGTCATTCAATGCCTCCCGGCCGCCCTTGATAAAGCGGGCCTTGAGGCGGCGGCGGTGTCCGGAATAGTGGGCATCGGGCATTATCACGCTCCTTTGCGGGAGACAAAATGCCAGGGCAGGATCTCCGCGGTCTGTTCATTAAGGACCAGCCGGTCGCAAGCCTGTCGGTTGGCGCGGATGGCGGCCTGCCAGGCACTGTCGCCCTCCTCGGCGATATGGATCATCATCTCCAGCAGTTCACGTCCTCCGCGGGCCACCAGGGTCTGACGGTAGGCCCACTGGGATCCGTCAAAGCTTACGCGTATGTTACTCAATTTTTTGAGTCGGCGCGAGAGTTCTTTGAGATTCTTCTGGGCCAGTTTGGGATCCACCATGGGCTGCCGTTCAAATCCGGTGTGCGGTTTGGGAACCATGGTGTTGATACTGACCGAAATTGTACCGAGGTGTTTTTTTGCACGCGAGGTGTCGACAAAAATCTGACGGATGGAGTCGGTCAGATCCGGGATGGCGGCAATGTCTTCGGGACCAGGACGGTCAGGCCGAGTTCGTCGAGAACCTCGACCATGCGGGCCTCGGCACGGTCTTTCGCTGCCCGGTCGTGAGCCAGATCAGCCAGCGTGAACAGAACCCGTTCGAACGCGCCCGCGCGTTGCGCCGCGACACCGGCGGCGGCTCGGGCGGGATCGGTCGCGGCGTCGAACACCGACCGCACGATCGCGCGGCGCCAACGTTGCGCACCGTGGCGGGGTAGTTCGCGACGCACCGCGGCCGCGAACCGGTTCCAGCCCCAGCGACGGATCGCGCTGAGGTCGCCGTCGGTGTCGACACGGTTCAGTAAGACGGTGATCGCGGCGAGCCAGTTTTTCGATTCCAACGGCTCCGCAGCAGCCTCCAGCACTGCCGGCCAGGCACACTCCAGCAGATCGGTGATTTGTTGCCGGTCGGCGGTGACGGCAGTGACCAGACCGGCGCGGCGGGCGCCGAGCTGCCGCAACCGGGCCCAGATCGGCTCGGACCGTTCAGGCAGGTAACAGCGCAACTCGGTCACCAACCGGGCGATGATCATCGCGTCGGTGTCATCACTTTTGTTGAACGTGAA
>CAYWBU010000124.1:0-3764 GCA_964456565.1 uncultured Bacteriovoracaceae bacterium
TTCGGCCGTGCCGCCTGCGGCCTCGCAGGCCAGCATGGTGATGATTGGCCGGAGCCGTTTGCCGCCGGCGTTGAGGCTGTAGGCACAAGCCTCCCAGATACCCTGGCCGGGATCTTTCAGTATTTGTTGCAGATACCTGTCGAAGATATCTTTTTTGCGGGCAAGTGCTTGCATTGCAGTCAAAATATTCTCCCCAAACAAGGCAAATAGCATGCCGGGGGGCATTCTTCAAGGGCAGAAGAGCATGGTCAGGGGGCTTTCAGATCATCCTTGAGATGCATGATGGTATTCACGTAAACCTGGCTGTGATTATAGCTCCAGACGGCCTTGCGCTGCTTTTCGACACTGGCGCCCGGTTTCCAGCCGGCCCGGCTGAGGTAGTTGGCGATGCTGGCCATGGCATCGTCCATATCGAAGGGGTCGCGCAGTCCGTCATTATTGCCGTCGGCGCCATAGCGGGCGAATGATGACGGAATAAACTGGGCCGGCCCCATGGCCCCCGAAAAGGAACCCTTGATTGCCAGCGGATCCAGATTGAGGCCTTCGGTCAGGGTGATGAGGTGGTAGAGTTCGTTGAGGGCCCAGTTGCCTTTTTTGCGGGCGCGCTTGGCGGCGTCTTCTTTTTTGAGGGCCGGATATTTTTCGCCGTAACGGGCAATGATGCCGTTCAGGTAGTCATCATCCAGGCAGGCCGCCAGGCTGGCGTAGGCATGAAAGACATTGTACTTGGGTTTGTAACGGCCCAGTTTGGTCTCCACGATCAGGATGGCGGTGACCACCTCGGGCTCAACGCCATATTTTTTATGGATGAAATCCAGGGCTTCCCGGTTGTCGCGGATAAATTCCTGGCCCAGTTTGATATACTTGGGGGCAATGTACATGCTTTGGGTTTTTTTGACCTCGGCCTTGGGGCTGCTGTAGAAGAGGTTGCTGATGACGATCTGCGGATCGGGCTCGGCCTCCGGGCTTTTAAGCATCTGGCGGACCTGTTTGCGGTTGAGGCCCTTGTCGGTAAGCAGACTTTCCAGAGTCTGGGTGGTGCTGTCGGGAGCCTGATGCGCTGCGGCAAAAAGCAGCGGGATTGCGGCCAGTAAATTCAGCAGTCGTATTATCAACGGGAACTCTCCTTTAATTGTAAATCCTAATCTTTGACACCGGGTTTACTCAAGGCCGAAATACCGATCAGTAAAATTCAACCGGGTCTTAGCCGTGGTCTGGATATTAAAAGGGTCTATCGGCCGGAGAAGGCTGAAACATGACCGGATTATGGTTTTTGCAAAACCCGGCGTCACCCAAGCTCTGCTTGACTTGGATGATTGAGAAAGCATAGAACCTATCACATGAAACGGATTCTGATTGCAAACCGGGGGGAAGTGGTCCTGAGGATCATCAGGACGGCACGGGAACTGGGGATTGAGACCGTGGTGGTCTATTCCGAGGCCGACAAGAACATGGAATACCTCGAGTATGCCGATGATACGGTCCAGATCGGCCCGGCCCAGGCCTCCAAGAGCTACCTCAATGTGGAGGCAATTATCTCGGCTGCAATCGCCTGGAAGGCCAATGCCATCCATCCCGGTTACGGGTTTCTTTCGGAAAATCCGGTCCTGGCTTCGCGCTGTGAGGAGCACGGGATTGAATTTATCGGACCGACCGCCGCAACCATCCGTACCATCGGCAATAAATCACGCACCAAGGAGGTGGCCGATTCCCTCGGGATTCCGACGATCCCCGGCTCTTTCGGCGTGGTTGATTCGGTCGAACATGCCACCGTTATCGCCCGGGAGATCGGTCTGCCGGTCATGATCAAGTCGCTGTACGGCGGCGGCGGCCGCGGAATGAAGATCTGCTACGATGAAAAACAGCTCAAGAACCATTTCTTGAGTGCCAGCAGTGAAGCCGAGGCCGCCTTCGGCCGCAAAGAGATCTACATCGAACGTTATGTGGATGCTCCTAGGCACCTCGAGGTCCAGGTGCTGGCCGACCGCTGCGGCAATGTGCAGGTCATGGGCGATCGGGAATGTTCGATCCAGCGCCGGCATCAGAAGGTGATCGAAGAGGCCCCCATCCCCAATATTGCACCGGGGGTGCGCGAGAGTCTGTGGGAATGGTCGCGCAATATTATCAGGGCCATCGGCTTCCGGGGCCTGGGGACGGTGGAATTCCTGATGGACCAGGACTCGAATATTTATTTTCTGGAAATCAACGGTCGCCTGCAGGTGGAACACCCGGTCACCGAAATGGTGACAGGTCTTGATCTTATCAAGGAACAGATCATGGTGGCGGCCGGGGCCCGGGTCTCCACCAAGGTGCCCAATATCAGCGGGCATGCCATTGAATGCCGGCTGAACGCCGAAGATCCCAATATGAATTTCATGCCCACCACCGGAACGGTCAGACGACTGCGGCTGCCGGACGGGCCGGGGGTCCGGGTCGATACCCATCTCTTCGAGGGCTGCGTGATCTCGCCGTTCTATGATTCGCTGCTGGCAAAAGTGCTGGCGCGCCACAGCACCCGCAGTGAAACGGTTATGCGCATGGTCAGGGCCCTGAATGAGACCCATGTCCAGGGAGTGGTGACCAATAAGGAACTGCTTAACAAGCTGCTGCACAATACCAGCTTCATCAACGGCAATACGGATACGACTCTGGTAAAACAGATCTTGAATAAATAGCTGCCGCAAACACTCGGTGGTGCATCTTAGTTTAGCCTGCGGGAGGTTTTCATGGTTCAGGTAAATACACTGCTGATTGTCTATCTGGCAGTCTTTGTGCTCTGCTCGCTCTTTAAATGGGTGATCGACACGCTCAATATCAGCCATCTGAAGCGATATGGTGATCAGGTTCCTGCTGTATTCTCCGAACAGATCGATCCGCAGACCCTGAGCCGTATGCGGGACTACACCGTCACCAACAGCCGTTTCGGCAAGGTGGTGCGGATCTTCAACGATATTCTGGTGCTGGTGATCCTGCTGAGCGGAGTCCTGCCATGGTTCAGCGGGGCAATTGAAGGGCTTGATTATGGATTTGTGCTGAGCGGGCTCATATTTTTCTTCGGTTTTGCCGTCCTGACCGGGCTGCTGGAGATCCCCTTCGATCTCTACTCTACCTTTGTGATCGAGAAACGGTTCAACTTCAATACCATGACCTTCAAGCTGTGGCTGGCCGACCTTGCCAAGTCGGTGGTGATCTCGGCGGTCATCATGGCGATCTTCCTCGCGGTCTTCCTGGGGCTGATCCAGACGGCGCCAGCGACCTGGTGGCTGTGGGTCTGGCTGTTCTACATCGGTTTCCAGCTGCTGATGGTGTGGCTCTATCCGGTACTGATCGCACCGCTGTTCAATAAATTTGAACCGATCGAGGATCAGAACCTCAAGTCCGCGATCATGGATTTGGCACAGCGCGCCGGCATGAATGTCAGCGGCATCTTCCGCATGGATGCCGGCAAACGCTCAAAACATTCCAATGCCTATTTTACCGGGATCGGCAGGACCAAACGGATTGTACTCTATGATACCCTGATTGATGAGCATACCCCGGATGAGATCATCGCGGTCCTCGGTCATGAACTGGGGCATTTCAAGATGGGGCATATCAAAAAACAGCTGGCCCTGGGCATGCTGCTGTCGCTGGTCGGGCTCTATCTGGCCCACTGCTTCCTGACAGGTGAGATGCTGTATGCCACCTTCGGGGTTGATTCTGCTGCCATATATGCCGGGCTGCTGATCCTGGATATTATCGATTCTGCCGGCCTCCGCAGGGAA
>CAYWBU010000124.1:3774-7850 GCA_964456565.1 uncultured Bacteriovoracaceae bacterium
GGCTGCTGATCCTGGGGCTGGTGGTAAAACCCTTCATGTTTTTTATCTCACCGCTGGGGGCCCTGCTTTCGCGCCGGTTTGAACGCCAGGCCGACCGCTTTGCCTTTGAGCTGACCGGTTCAACCACCCCGCTGATCAACGGGCTGAAACGCCTGGCCAAGGATAATCTTGCCAACCTGCATCCGCATCCGGCCTATGCCTGGTTCTACTATTCCCACCCGCCCATCGTGAAACGGGTCGAGTATCTGCAGGCCATGCGCTAAAGATTGCCTTTTGTATATTGGCCTGCGGGCTGATATACTTAAGACCTGTTGTATTTGATTTTTTTTCAGCAGTGAAATGCTGGTTTGGTTGAGAAAAAGGAGGTCGCATGAAAAAACTTCTGTTGGTTATCGGGATTGCTCTGATGGCCTTGCCGGCCGCGGCGGTTGAGCGGCAGACAATCAATGCTGTTCCTCACAAGGTTACAGGGAAGATGCTTAATCGTGACATGGTGGGGCAGAAGGCCCTGCTGGATGCCCAGACCTGGCTGAAGGCGGTGGGCTATGATCGCACCCTCGATCAGATGCAGGCCATGACATGGCTCAGGCTGCAGAAATATTCGATCGAGATGGTGCAGCTGATCACTGATGATAATCTCAGACATCTGAAGGTGCTGACAAAGCTGGAACAGCTGAGCCTGCCACGGCAGATTGGGGATGCGGGGATGGCCAATATTGCGGGGCTCGCGAAACTTAAAGACCTGAATATCTATGATTCCCGCATAACCGATCTCAGTATGGATTACATCGCGAACCTGTCCAACATGGAAAAGCTGGTTATCAGCGCCAACAATATTACCGACGCCGGGGTGGCAAAGCTCGCCGGTCTAAACAGGGTCACTATCCTGAATCTTTCATCCACCAAGATCACGGATGCCGGCATCAGGCATCTTGCGGGCATGCAGGGGCTGCAGAAGCTGTTTCTGTTCCGCACCAATATTACCGATGCGGCAGTGGATGATCTGCTGAAATTTAGGAATCTTGACCGGCTGAACATCCAGGCCACCAAGATTACTCAGGCCGGATATCAGCGGCTCAAGGCCGGGCTGCCCGGAGTTGAAATCAATTATTAAGCCCCTTTCGGCTGTTAAGCTGATTGATACATGGCCTCGATCTCTTCGGCATATTTCTCGTTGATGATCCCGCGTTTGACCTTGGATGTGGGCGTCAGTTCGCCGCCTTCCTGGGACCATTCGGTGTTCAGCAGGGTGAATTTCTTCAGCTGGGAAACCCGGGCAAATTCCTGGGTCAGGTGCTGAATTTCTTTGGCGATCACCTTGTTGATCTCGGCATTATCGATCAGATCCTGGCGGAACTGGTATTCGAGGCCCTTCTCGTCGGCCCATTGTTCAAGTTTTTCAAATGAGGGCACAATCAGGGCGCTCAGATATTTGCGGCGGTCACCGATGATACAGATCTGGTCGATGAACTGGGATTCTTTGAGGCGGTTTTCAATCAGCTGGGGCGAGATGTTTTTGCCGCCGGCCGTGATGATGACATCCTTGAGCCGCCCGGTGATGGTGACAAAGCCGTCATCGTCAATGCTGGCCAGGTCGCCGGTGCGCAGAAAACCGTCGGCGGTGAAGGCCTCCCTGGTGGCGGACTCCTTTTTATAGTAGCCCTGCATGACCTGCGGCCCCTTGATCAGGAATTCGCCGTCGGCCGAGATCTTTTCAATGGTGTCCACCAGGGGCGGACCGATGGTGCCGGGTTTGATCCAGTGCGGCAGATTGACGTTGGTCACCGGCGAGGTTTCACTGAGGCCGAAGCCCTCCACGACCTTCAGGTCCATGCCCAGGAAAAATTCGGCATCACTGACCGCCAGCGGTCCGCCGCCGGAAATGGCCAGCTGGAGCTGGTCCAGGCCGATGGCCTCCCTCAGTTTGGAAAAGACCAGCCTGTCGGCCAGGTTGTACCTGGAGGCAAAGGGCCCGCCGCGGGCCCTGGAGTTGCAGATATAGGGCAGGTTGGCGGCGGCCGTGCGCATGGCCCAGTTGAAGATCAGCTTCTTGGCCGGGGAGGCCGGGGCGGTCTTGGCTTGGACTCCGGCATGGATCTTTTCGTAGAGTCGCGGAACACTGATGAGCATGGTGGGTCTGACGGCCTGCAGATCTTCCGGGACCGTGGCGAAATCTTCGGCAAAATAGACATGGGACCCGGCATATACCTGCATGTAGTAGCCCACGGTACGTTCAAAGGCATGTGACAGCGGCAGGAACGACAACAGGGTCTGGGGCCTTTCATAGACAGTCTTGATGGCCATGTAGCTCTGGATGGCATTGCAGACCAGGTTGTAATGGCTCAGCATGACGCCCTTGGGGTCGCCGGTGGTGCCCGAGGTATAGATAAGGGTGGCCAGATCCTCCGGGGCTATGGCTGCCAGTCTTTCCTCAAAATCATAGTCGGCGGCGGCGCCTTTTTTAAGGGCCGTCCTGAAATCGATGACACCTTCGATGGGGCGCGGCAGTTCGTCAAAGATCAGGATGCCCTTGATATCTTTCTTGTCCCCTTCCAGCAGGGCGTTGAGGTGTTCGGATGTGCCGGCGATACAGTAACAGGCGTCACAGTCATGGATGATGTAGTCGGCCTCGGCGGCCGTATCGGTGGCATAGATGGGGACATTGACCGCTCCAATGGACAGCAGGGCCATGTCGGTCACCCACCATTCGTAGCGGTTGGGTGAAAACAGGGCTACCCGGTCGCCCTTGGTGATGCCCTCGGCGATGAAAAAACCTGCCAGGCTGCGGATCATGCGATTCATTTCCTGCCAGCTGATGTCGCGGAAGATTTTATTATTGTCCTTAGATGAAACGCAGGGCTGTTCGGGATTTCTGGCGGCGGTTTCCTGCAAGACCCGTGCCATTGAGGTCTCTTTGATCATATGTGCTCCTTTGCTGTTGATGTCTGTGGCTGTTAATTTATTAACATATACAGCAAGTCAAGGCCATCGGCTTTTAACCTGTTCGGGATGCCCCGGCAAAAGCTTGAGATGTGAGGAGCCGGGTGTAACCGCCCCGGGAAATGCTGCGACCTGATAACAACAGAGTCTCTCAGGAGAGACCCCTTTTCCCGTGGACCGGTCCATCCGGTCCATATTTTTTAACGCTCCTGCATGATGGAGATAATCTCATGGGGAGTCTGGCCGTGACGTGCAGCTATCTCCTTGAGGGTCTCGCTGTTGTCGGCTGAGATCCCCCGTTGAATCAACTGCTGACGGGCGCGAACCTCGTTCAGTCTGTATTTTTCAAGGGTCTCGCTAAAGGTGAGCCGTCCGATGCCGGATTCATCCTGAGGCAGGGAGCTGTTGCCGCCGGCCGGTTGTGCCAGGAGGTTGTAGACGGCTGCCGGTGAAAGCCTGTTGGCCGCGGCCAGTTCGCCCATGGTGATTGCGGCTGAGACGTCTTTGAGGCCATTTTTGCTGAGGATATTGAGGGCCTCATCAAGGTCGATCTGCATTTTTTTGCAGAAATCCTTTAACGGCAGCAGTTCGGCATGCCCGATGGGCGGCTCGGGATATTTTTCAGGATTCCAGCCGTTCTTGGCATGTTCGCTGAGGTTGGCGAGGCTGGCTGTGGGCGGCAGGTCCAGGGTTGCGCCGGCAAAGATTATCAGGCAGATCAGCAGGGCGCTCCAGAACTCACCTGAAAGCAGGGGCCGCCTGCGGGTCAGATATTTTTTGAGGGCCGTCCAGTTATAATAGATATGAAACAGCGAGGCCGTCAGGAAGATTATGGCCCCGGCGATATGCAGGCCGTCCCAGGCATTTTTATCCATGCCGCCCAGGCTCCATCCCGACCAGAAGGCAATGCGCCCCGGGGGTTCGATGAAGAGAATGACCCCGGAGACCGCCAGGATGATGAAACTGAAAAAAGTGAGCAGGGAAACAAAACGTCGCAGACTGAATTTTTCTTTTGGCATGAGAATCATTTCTCCTCTGACTGACAGAAGTCGGCGTTGGTCCGGTCGAGTTCGTTGAGATAGGCGGCCATTTGGGAGATTTGCTCGTCACTCAACGGTTCGACATGCATCGGCCTG
>CAYWBU010000125.1:0-5189 GCA_964456565.1 uncultured Bacteriovoracaceae bacterium
CTTGCTTGCAAGGGTTGCCTGCAACTGCTTTATAAGCTCTTCCTTTTCTCCGAGCCGATGCGGTTGCGGGCATGGTCGCGCTGCAGCTTTTCCATGGGAATGGTCATGCAGAAGGCGTGGTAGATACGGCCGTCGGGCAGGATCACCGCATCGGCGACCCGGCCCTGGATCTGACCCAGCAGGGGGGTTTTTACGCCGCAGTCACAGCCATGGGGCAGCAGGCAGCTGATGTCACTGCACCCCGAATATCTGATGATCGGCGTGCCTTTGCCGCCGTCATGGGCGGTCAGCAGGATGTGTCCGAACTCCCCGTCCGGGACCTTGAAGCCGTCTTCGTCCACGATTTCCACCGTGACGGTGTCCGATTTGATATGCCTGTTGCTGTGGCGGCATTCCCAGGCAATGAAGCTGCCTTCGGTCGAGGCGTAGATGTCGTAGCACGGGCATTTGAAGGCCGTCTCAATCCGGCTTCTGGTATAGGTGTCCAGCATTTCACCGCCTACGAAGACTTTGCGGAGGTTGAGGCGGGAGAACCCCATGTTTGTAATCAGGGTCGCAAGTTCGCGCATTACTCCGGTATAGGCGGTGATGTAGTCGGGATTGAAGGCCTCAAGTTTGTCGAGCATGCTTTGGATATCCTGTTCCACGGTGATGGGCAGGAAACGGCCGCCGATGATCTTGAAATATTTCTCCAGGGACCCCTCAAAGTTGTCCGGGGACAGATTGTCCATGATGAGCGCCATCTTGGGGATGAACATTTCATGCATTCGCATGCCGCGCACCATGCCGGATACGAAGTTGGCCACCAGATGGTGATCCTTGTAGACCTGGATCGGCTGGCCCGTGGACCCCGAGGTGCCCATCAGAAATGCCCGCCGGCGGTCCAGGTTTCTGGGAATGGCGGCCTCGAAATTGTCGATCAGTTCCTGTTTGGTGACAATCGGCAGTTTTTCAAGGTCGGCCGCCGTGCGGATGTCGTCGGGGCGGACCCCGTGACGGTCATATTTTTCGCGGTAGAAGTCGGTTTCATAATAGGCCCGCCGGACTGCTGTTGTCAGGGCGCAATCGCGCAGCCGGGCAAGGGTTGCGGCTGATTTGAAACCATTGGCCGCCTTGAAGTAACCGGTGGCGGCCGCCTTGGACATCAGGGTGACTTTTTTCAGGTCCATGCAAACCTCCTTGATCTTTCCATTCAAGCGAAAATCTTCAATGCAGAACAAAAGGTTACTGTAAGTTAAAATGTGAATTATAAGGTAAAATAGCTATTTATATCAACATGTTTTAATGTAGGCTATAATATTAGTGTAACTATTTGATATAATTGGAGATATGTTTCATGCCTTTAGCGGTAGGGACCGGGATAGATATGGATTTCGGGCTGGTTGGTCCTGATCCAGTGGTCAAAGCGCTCCTTTAAAAAAATCCTGAAGCGCTGACGCGTAAAGGGGATCAGGATCAGGAACCCCAGGGCGTCGGTGATGAACCCCGGGGTGATCAGCACGATGCCGGCGGTGAAAATCAGCAGGGCGTCAATCATGGCATCGGCCGGCATGCGGCCGGCGGCCAGGTTGGAACGGATCTGCTGCATGGTCCGGGCCCCCTGCATCTGGGCCAGGTAGGCCCCCAGGATGCCGGTCAGCAGGATCAGGGCAATGGTGTTGGAGGCGCCGATCACGCCGCCGGTCCTGATCAGGATATAGAGTTCCACGGTCGGGATGATGGTGAAGGCCAGAAATAATCTCAACAGCATAATAATCTCCTCAGGATCTGAGTGTAGGGGCTCGATAGTTTTTTTTCAAGCGGGAGCTTGACTTAAGCCTACCCAAGAGGGCCCCTGACGGTTATAATGTCAGGAAAAGCTCCTGTTTTTGCGGAGAAAAACACAGCCTAAGGAGGAAGTATGGCCCTGCATGAACTGGCGGGAAAACCGGCACCCCAAGAGATGCTCATTGATGTTCCCGCACTGGTAAGCGCTTATTACACCCTGCATCCCGACCTGGATGATCCGACCCAGCAGGTGGCCTTCGGCACGTCCGGCCATCGCGGCTCGGCCCTCAATAAAAGTTTCAATGAAGATCATATCCTGGCCATATCCCAGGCCATCTGCGAATACCGCAAGGCCAGGGGGATCTCCGGCCCGCTCTTTCTGGGCAAGGATACCCATGCCCTGTCCGAACCGGCCTTTCTGACGGCCGTGGAGGTCCTGGCGGCCAACGGGGTCACGGTGATGGTCCAGGAAGGTGGTGGCTATACGCCCACGCCGGTCATCTCGCACGCGATCCTCACCTACAACCGCGGCCGGGATTTCGGGCTGGCCGACGGCATTGTGATCACCCCCTCGCACAATCCCCCGGCCGACGGCGGATTTAAATACAACCCCCCGGCCGGCGGACCGGCTGACACGGATATTACCGGCTGGGTGGCCGACCGTGCCAACGAGATCATGGCCGCCGGCAACCGCGGGGTGCGGCGCATGGGCTATGAAGAGGCCCTTCGCAGTGAATTTGTAGTCCGGCACGACTATGTGGGGCCCTATGTGGCCGACCTGGAAAACATCCTGGACCTGGGCGCCGTCAAGGCCTCGGGGCTCAAGATCGGGGCCGACGCCCTGGGCGGTTCGGGTCTGGCCTACTGGGAACGCATTGCCGAGGCCTACGGTCTCGATATGGACATCATGAATAACCATGCCGATCCGACCTTCGGTTTCATGAGCGTCGACAAGGACGGCAAGATCCGCATGGACTGCTCCTCACCCTACGCCATGGCCGGTCTGATCGGGCTGAATGACCGTTATGACATCGCTTTCGGCAATGACCCCGATTTTGACCGCCACGGAATTGTTTCGCGCGGCGGCGGACTGCTCAATCCCAACCACTATCTGGCCGTGGCCATCAACTATCTCTTCCGCAGCCGCAGTGGCTGGCGGGCGGATGCCGCCGTGGGCAAGACCCTGGTGAGCTCTTCCATGATCGACCGCGTGGCCGGAGATCTGGGCCGCCGCCTGGCCGAGGTGCCGGTGGGCTTCAAGTGGTTCGTGGACGGGCTGGTGGACGGTTCCTTCGGCTTCGGCGGCGAGGAGAGCGCCGGGGCCTCGTTCCTGCGCAAGGACGGAACGGTCTGGAGCACGGACAAGGACGGCATCATCATGGCCCTGCTGGCCGCCGAGATTACGGCCGTCAGCTCCAAGGACCCGGCCGAACACTATGCCGCTCTGGTTGAGCGTTTCGGTGAACCGGTCTATGAGAGGATCGACGCCCCGGCCACCCCGCAGGAAAAGGCGGTCCTCAAAAAACTTTCGCCGCAGCAGGTCAGGGCCGAAACCCTGGCCGGTGAAGTTATTACCGCCAAATTGACCGCGGCCCCGGGTAACGGCGCGGCCATCGGCGGACTCAAGGTGGTGAGTGCAAACGGCTGGTTCGCGGCTCGGCCTTCGGGCACCGAGGATATCTACAAGATCTACGCCGAAAGCTTCAAAGGGCAGGCGCATCTCAAACAGATCCAGGAAGAGGCCCGTCAGATCGTGAGCGCGGCCCTTTCCTGAAGCGGATGTTTTAAGGGGGGAGCTTTTCCCCCTTTTTATGAGGAGGTTGCTGATATCAGGTATATCAACCTTGACCGATCCACAGCGCTGGACTGGCTGAAATTTCTGCTGGTGGGCATCGTGATCTTCCTGGTGCTGGCCCGCGGGACCGAGCGCCTCGGTTACAACTGGCAGTTCTACCGTGTGGGGCGCTATCTGTTCAGCTGGGACAGCGGCAGGTTCATGGCGGGTCCGCTGCTGGATGGTCTGCTGGTAACCCTCAAGATCAGTCTTTTTTCCCTGCTGCTGAGCTTTGTGATCGGGCTTGCTACGGCCCTGCTGAGACTTTCATCCTCCTTTACGGGCCGGCTGGTGGCACGCAGTTACATGGAACTGGTGCGCAACACGCCGCTGCTGATCCAGCTCTTCCTGATCTACTTTGTGGCGGCCCCCATCTTCAAGATCAGCGCCTTTTTATCGGCCGTGCTGGCCCTGAGCCTCTTTGAGGGGGCCTATACCTCCGAGATTATCCGGGCCGGGGTGCTCTCGGTGGGCCGGGGGCAGTGGGAGGCTTCCTACAGCCTGGGCCTGAACACCTTCAGCACCTACCGCCACGTGGTGCTGCCCCAGGCGTTAAAGAATGTCCTGCCGCCGCTGACCAGCCAGGCCATTTCGCTGATCAAGGATTCGGCCCTGGTGAGCACCATTGCCATCTATGACCTGACCATGCAGGGCCAGGCCATTGTGGCCGACACCTTTCTGACCTTTGAGATCTGGTTCACGGTGGCGGGGATCTACCTTGCCGTTACCCTGAGCCTGTCGGTGCTGGTACACGGCATGGAAAAACGGATGAACGCGGCCTACTGAGGCCGGTTTGATTACAGGAGGACCATTATGAAAAGGTTTAAACTGGTCGGTATGTTGGCTCTTATGATGCTGGTTCTGACGGCCTGTCCCCAGCAGGCCCCGGTTGCGGTCGAGCCGTTTGTCAAGGAGTCCGCCCTTGACAAGGCGCTCAAGCGCGGGACCCTCAAAGTCGGCATGTCCACCTTCGTGCCCTGGGCCATGAAGGACAAGAACGGGCAGCTGGTGGGCTTCGAGATCGATGTGGCCCGGCGGCTGGCAAGTGACCTGGGTGTGGCGGTGGAGTTCGTGCCCACCAAGTGGTCCGGCATCATCCCGGCGCTGCTGACCGGCAAATTTGATGTGATCATCGGCGGCATGGGCATCCGGCCCGAACGCAACATCAAGGTCAACTTCACCGTGCCCTATGACTATTCGGGCATGTCCATGGTGGCCAATCGCGAAGTGGCCGCCGGCTTTGATTCCCTGGCAGACTTCAATGCCGCCGGCGTCACCATCGTGGCCCGCATCGGCACCACGGCCGCGGATGCCGCCGCCAAATATATGCCCAGGGCCCAGCTCAAGCTCTTTGATGACGAATCCCAGGCCGTGCAGGAGCTCTTGAACGGCCGGGCGCATGCCCTGGTGGCTTCGGCCCCGCTGCCGGCCTTCCAGGCCATTAAATATCCGCAAAAACTCTTCCTGCCGGTTGACGGCACCTTCACCAGTCCTGTTCCAGGGCCGGGCACGAATAGAATTAAATCTATAATGATCATTGCCGATTTAAAATATTTGTCAAATCATTTTGGTTATTACAAGGCGTAAT
>CAYWBU010000125.1:5199-7735 GCA_964456565.1 uncultured Bacteriovoracaceae bacterium
CCGAGCGCAAACATTACTGGTTCGAGCCCCGCGACTGGGAAGATCTCATAAAATAATCATTAAAAGAGGTCCGGCCATTGCCTACGGAAAAGACCAGATTCGGACTTGTCGATTTTGTGCTGATTGCAGCCCTGGCGCTGCTGACGGCCTTTGTCTATTACCGTCTCAATGAGGGCCTGCATTATCACTGGAACTGGGACCTCATGCCCCAGTACCTGCTGCGTGAAGACGCTGGCCGCTGGGTGCCCAATCTGCTGCTGCAGGGCTTCCTTACCACCGTCAGGCTCAGTGTGTGGGCCACCCTGGTGGCGATCGTGATCGGATCATGCATGGCGCTGTGCCGGGTCAGCGGCAAGCTTTTCTGGCGGTTGATCGGCCGCAGCTATGTGGAGCTGATGCGCAACCTGCCGCCGCTGGTGCTGGTCTTTATCTTTTATTTTTTCCTGAGCGAGCAGATCCTGGCCATCATCCCGCTGGAAGATTTCGTGCACCATTCCGGGCCGCAGACCCGCCGGATGCTGGAGTTTTTCTTTGCACCGCCGGCGCGTTTCGGCGAGTTTGTGGCGGCCGTCATCACCCTGGGCCTGTATGAGGGCGCCTATATGACCGAAATTATCCGGGCCGGGATCATCTCGGTCGAAAAGGGGCAGTGGGAGGCCTCCTCGGCCCTGGGACTCTCCTGGCTGCAGACCATGCGCCATGTGGTCTTCCCGCAGGCCACGCGCCAGATCCTGCCGCCGCTGGCCGGGCAGCTGGTCTCGGCCATCAAGGATTCGGCCATCGTCTCGGTGATCTCCATCCAGGAGCTGACCTTCCAGGGCATGGAGCTGATGGCCGCCACCTACCTGACCTTTGAGATCTGGCTCACGATCACGGCCCTTTATTTCATCCTGACCTTTAGCTGTTCGCTGGCGGTCAGACGACTGGAGGTCTTTATGCAGCGGGGGTATGCCTGATGCGGGCCAAGGTGGTGATGCGCTACACCCTGCTGCAGCTGCCGGCCCTGGTGCTGTTCGCGGTGATTCTGGGTTTTTTGTACTGGGTTTTCGATCTGCCGGCTGTCCTGTTGGGGACCCTGCTGGCGGTCTGGATCATCAAGGACGCGCTCATGTTTCCGTTTGTGCGCCATGCCTATGAAACGGTTGATGAATCCCCCGGCTCCTACATGCTGGGCGCGCAAGGCGTGGTGGTGCAGGATCTTGATCCGCGCGGCTATGTGCGGGCCCGCGGCGAGATGTGGCAGGCCGAGGTTGCAGCGGAAGACGCCCCGCTAAAAATCGACAGCAAGGTCCGGGTGCGGGCCGTAAAGGGCATGCTGCTGCTGGTGGAACCGCTTGAAGGAGGCGATGATGAAGCTGGCACTCATTGATATCCGCAATCTGCCGCGCTGCCTGCGCTATGGCTGCGGGGGGACGCTGATTGCCGCCGGGCTGGTGCTGGCGGGCTGGTCTTTCGGCCTGTTCTTTAGGGCCCACGGCACCCCGATGCCGCTCAAGCCGCCCCAAGAATTGGTGACCAACGGGCCCTTTGCCGTTACGCGCAATCCGATTGTCACGGGCATGTTCATGGCCGCGGCCGGTCTGGGTCTGATTGCCGACTCAGCTGTGCTGCTGGGAAGTATCCCGGTAGCAGCGTTGCTGCTGCGCCTGGAGCTCAGATATATCGAAGAACCCGAGCTGGAGAGACGTTTCGGCGAGGCCTACCGTCAGTACCGCCAGCAGGTGCCGGCCTTTTTCCCGCGGATGCGATAGCCCTTGCCTGGGTATTGAATCAATGTTTAAAGTGGTGGGACTATGGAAGAAATGCCGAATCAGAGTGAATTTTCAATCCGGTTTTTCCGGCAGCTCTATGCAGCCAAACCCAAGCTGAGAGTAACCCCGGCCATTGTTGCCATCAATGCCGTGGTCTTCGTGCTCATGGCGCTCAGCGGCTCGGGGCTGTTTTCACCGCCCACGGCCGAGCTGATCAGGTGGGGCGCCAATTACGGGCCGCTCTCCATGGGCAATGAGCCCTGGCGCTTTCTGAGCAGCTGTTTCGTGCATGTGGGCCTGATCCATATCCTCTTCAACATGCTGGTGCTCAGCGATGCCGGTCGGCTGGTGGAGAGGCTCTACGGCAGCCTCGGCTTTGCCTTACTCTATCTGGTGGCCGGAATTTCGGGCAGCATGCTGAGCGTCTACAGTCATCCCGGCATCGTTTCGGCCGGGGCCTCGGGCGCGGTCTTCGGGGTCTATGGCGCTCTGATCGCCGTTGGCAGCAAGAACCGCCGGCTGCTGCACCGTGAGATTATCCGCCACACGCTGTCCACGTCGCTCTTCTTTGTGGGGGCCACCCTGGGCTGCGGGTTTGGGACGCCGGGCATCGACAACTCGGCCCATGTGGGCGGCCTGCTGGGCGGTTTTTTTGCGGGCGGCATCCTGGCCGAGCCCGCCGGGAGCGAATCAAACCTGCGCCGGAACGCCAAGACCGTAATCGTGGCAGCCCTGGCTTTAATTGTGCTGGGGCAGCTCTGGCAGGCGCTGCCGCGCTATTATGC
>CAYWBU010000126.1:0-7642 GCA_964456565.1 uncultured Bacteriovoracaceae bacterium
GATCGGCCTGATCCAGCTCAGCGCTGTCGCCGTCCAGGATTTTGATGGCCGCGCCCAGGGCCGTATCGATTTTGGCTTCGGTGGCCGCAGCAGCCAGACCGTCAAGATCCAGCATCTGCATGTAGGAGAGGAAATCCCGCAGCCCGGCCATGGTGATGCCGCTGCCCGCAACCGCGCTCAGCCGGTCGAGAATCCCGTCGTTCCCGGCATAGTCAAAGATTGCCGAATAGACCTTATCATAGTTGCCCTGGGGTTCCAGCAGCCCGTTCAGGACCGCCATAATCTCCTCAAAGGCGGCCTGATTGGCGGCAGCTGTCAGACCGGAAAGATCGATCCCGCCCACAACATCCTCCAGCAGCTGGCGGTCGGCGGCCATCAGATATCCCAGGATATCTCCTATTTCAGCGGTCAGGACATCCGGCCCGCACCTTGTGATGGCCACATCCAGCAAGGCCCCGATGCGGCAGTCCCTGTCCGGGGCCTGATAGGCCGGATCCGCATTCACCAGGATATCGACGACCGCCCCCAGGCTGTCCAGCAGATCGGTATCCAGGGCCTCTCCCCCGGCGGCCTCGGCCCGCATCACATCGCGCAGGTTCTCCAGGATCCTCAGCAGGGTGGCATAATCACCATGATCGGCTGCGCCGCTACGGTCCACGGCCTCCATCACATCCAGCGCATCCGCCAGGGTATCAAAGAGATCCCGGCCGGAAAGATCACCAAGGACACTGTTTAAGGCCGGATAGTCGGATTTTGAAAGCAGGGCCTCATTATTGATGGTATCAAGTCTGAAATCTTCGCGCTGGCGGGTCTTGTCATCGCACCCGCCCAGAAAAACCAGCAGGGCCGCAAAAATGCAGACCCACATCCCTCGTATCTTCATAGCTGCCTCGCTGTACACACGCTCTTGTTAGTAATCATTCACAAGCGTCTTCGGTGAACATAATACAAAATTTACAGCATGTGCAATCCCAAAGTTAGAGGCAACTACAGCCGCTCAATGCGGATCACGCCGGTTCAGAAAACGCAACTCACGAAACATCTGTCGGAATCACTGTCCAGCAGCCAGACAGGCCCGGCGGCAGACTCGGGGGTGACCTCGGAATCTTTTTCCTCGGCAATAACCGCCGTCACCAGGGGCTCCATGAAGACCGGCGCCGCCATCGTCCCCCTGACCGCCCGCACAAACAGCGGGGCCGCATCCGGGGCATAGTCCGCCACCACACTGCCCACCGTGCAGGTGAAATAATGCCGTGAACCGCAAGGATTGGCCGTGGCGGTCCAGTAGAGCCAGGTAAAGGCCGGCTCAAAGACCTCCTTGACACACGGCAGCCGGTTCCAGTCGGTGGTGGTCATGATTTCATCCACTGTGGGCAGGCGCCAGTCATTGTGTCCGGCAAACCCGGCACCTGAGTGCATGGCGTTCAGGTCCTCCACATATGCAAGGGCTTCCCCATGGCTGTAGAGCATCAGCATGGAGCGCCGGCCGAGGATCGCCGTCTCCAGGCTGATCTCTTCAAGGATCATAATCGCATCCTGGGCCAGGATGAAAATGAAATCGGGCACATCATAGATGATGTCCCAGACCACCGGACCCAGCGACGGCAGTTGATCCTCCAGAAATCCGCTGGCAAGATATTCATCCAATATCGGCGGTAAAAAACCCGGCAGATTGATCATCAGCCTTCCCAGGCGGTCGATCTGTTCACGGACCGGACCGTATCCCAGCGGCGAATCGCCCTGCAGGGTCTTGATCTCCCATTCCAGGCCGGTGAGGTTATCCACCAGGGTTTCCTCACCCGTATAATCCTCGGTCAGGGTGAAATCATCCAGATTGCCGGGATAAAGCGCTGTCCAGCCGCCGCCGGCCACGCAGCGTACCCGCATGAGTCCGTCCTTACCCCACTTGAACTGGTTGCCGCCCACAAAGCTCTGATACTGCACCACCGCCGGGATCGGCGGATATTCGGAGGCCGTCCAGTAGTGATGGTTGCCGTTGAAGGGAAAGGCCTCCGCATCAATACAGGGCTCGCCCACGCCCGTGTCCACCAGGGTCGCATATTCCATGGCGCTCGGCAGCCGCCAGTCGGTCCGGCCCGCATACTTCCTGGCATTCAGATCAGCGGCATACTCACAGGCCTCGTCCCAGGTAAACAGCAAGCCGTGCCAGTTAAAGGCTTCGGGATCTGCCGATTTGCGCTCCCACAGCAGATTAAAGGTGTTGTCAACCACCACCTCATCCCCGCCCAGCAGCAATACCTCATGATTGCCGGCGGTATCCGGAGCATAACCCCAGAGCGGGGTAGCCAGAAAAAGAACCAGAAACGCTGCATTGACTTTCCTCATTTGCGACCTCCTGTCATTGGAAACAATCCGGCGGCACCAACTGGCAGGTTCCCAGGGCTTGCTGGTGCGGGTCGTAAAAATCCGCCCGGAACATATTACTTATACAGATTAAAATATCCCGGACGTGAAATTTTTCAATATCCGGGCATGCAAATGATTCGTCCGGATCGGCAAATTAAATATTTTTTTAATAAAAAATGAATGTTGGGGCTTGACATCGTCCAAACTCCAGCGTATTTCGGATAAAAAGATATGTGTTTTTTCACGCTGAAAACATCCTTTCTGGTAGACCTCGGTAAACCTTCAAGGCTTGTAGATGGTTGAAACAACCGTATCTGATAAAACTATTCCCGGTAAAAAAAGAATTCCGGGAAAAAACAGAGAGGTAAAGAAGTATGTCTGAAGGAACAGTTAAGTGGTTTAACGAGCAGAAAGGTTATGGTTTCATTACAGTTGATGGTGGTGAGGATGTTTTCGTCCATTACTCAAGCATTCAGGGTGCCGGGTTCAAATCTCTGGAAGAAGGTGACCGCGTTGAGTTTGAGATCACTCAGGGCAACAAAGGCCCCCAGGCATCTAACGTAAGAAAAATCTGATTGACCTAAAATCAATTAAACCGAAGCTTCGCGGCTTCGCGAAGATTTAACGGGACGGAAATTGTTTCCGTCCCATATAAATCATTTTTCGGCTTCAGTTTGTAGTGCTAGAAGTGCAGTTTTTTTGCGTCCGGTTTTTGTCGGTACAAATTGGTTTACAGTTTTTACCCGCCGTCCAATGTAGTACAACATCTTAAAAATCTCATGCGGGAGCGGGCAATGACCAGGGTATCCATCCTCAAGTGCGCCGGGTATGACAACCAGCTGCTGAAACAGACCATCAGGGCCAGCCTGAAAAACATTGGCTTTGACGAAAGTCGTTTCAAGGGAGCCCGGGTTGCCGTCAAACCCAACCTGCTGCTGGCGGCCAACGAAGACCAGGCCATCATAACCCATCATGAAATTTTCCGGGCCACAGTTCAAATCATCCGCGAAAACGGCGGAGACCCCTTCCTGATCGAATCACCCATGAGCGTCTCCCTGGAAAGAGTCATCCGGAATACGCCCTATGGTGAAATCGTTGCAGCCGAGAACATCGCCATCGCCGACCCAACCCCGACGGCCAGCGTTGATTTTCCGGCGGCCAGGACCTTCAGATATTTTGATCTGTCGGCGGCCTATGGCGATGCCGACATGCTTGTCTGCCTGCCGAAGTTCAAGACCCATGAACTGGCGCACATCACCGGCGCGGTCAAGCTGCTCTACGGCTGCATCCCCGGCAAGGAAAAACAGCGCCTGCACCTTAAATTTCCGGAGACAGCCGCCTTCAACGACCTGCTGCTGGACATCTACGGCGCCGTGCGTTACGGCGTGGGCAAACCCCTGCTGCACATCATGGATGCCGTTCTGGCCATGGAAGGCAACGGCCCCGGCAGCAAGGGCACGCCCCGGCGCATGAATCTGCTGCTGGCCTCCGAAGACGCCCTGGCCCTCGACTATACCGCCATCCAGTGCACCGACCTGGATTTCAATCGGGCCCTGCATATCAAAAACGGCTTTGACGGCCGCTTCGGCCTCAACTCGCCGCAGGATATCGATATCGTTGGGGAAAGGCCGGAAGATGTGCGCATCAATAACTATAAAAGACCCAAGACTTCGGCCATGGAAAATGCCGTCTGGCTGCTGAACAGCACCTTCATCAAAAACCTGCTGACCGATCGGCCCGTGCCCCAGAGTGCGGCCTGCACCCTGTGTTACCAATGCCAAAAGGTCTGCCCGGCCGAGGCCATCCACAAGGACGACAAGGGCCGCGGCGTGCCGTCAATCGATTATGCGGCCTGCATCAGGTGCTACTGCTGCATGGAGATCTGCCCCGAGGGCGCCATGGACAAACAGCAGGGCCTGCTGGGGCGGGTCATCTTCCGTTAGCCGTTGTCCTGAAACCAAGCGCATATTTACCGTAAATTAACCGCATTTTTATCAAAAATTAAATCTCTTCAATCATCTATGGGGTGACAATCCACAGAAGAAGGAGAGATCATGAAAAAAGCAGACCTGCATGTCCACTCAAAATATTCGGAACATCCGTCTGAATGGTTCCTGCAGCGCCTCGGGGCCATGGAGTCCTACACCGAACCGGAGTATATCTACCGCACTGCCATGGCACGCGGCATGGACTTTGTGACCATCACCGACCACAACCGCATCGACGGGGCCCTCAGGCTGCAGCAGCAATATCCGCACAACACCTTTGTCAGCATGGAAACCACCACCTATTTCCCCGAGGATGAATGCAAGATCCACATCCTGGTCTACGGCATCACCGAACAGCAGTTCAACGACATCGACAGCATCAGGTCCGACATCTACACCCTGCGCGATTACATCCGCGACAATGATATCGCCTACAGCGTGGCCCACGCCACCTACTCCATCAACGCCAAGCTGACCATCGACCATCTGGAAAAACTGATCCTGCTCTTCGATGTCTTCGAGGGCATCAACGGGGCCCGCGACTATCTCTTCAACAACAACTGGATGCTGATCCTCAAAAACCTCACCCCCCAACACATTGCCCGGCTGCGCCTCAAACATGATATCGAACCCATGAGCGATGATCCCTGGATCAAGGGCTTTACCGGCGGGTCCGATGACCATGCCGGGCTCTTCATCGGCAAGACCTGCACCGAAGCCCGGGCCCGAACCGTCAAAGACCTCCTCCATCAGCTCAGGAGCAAACAGACCCTGGCGGCCGGCCGCCACAACGACTATAAGTGCCTGGCCTTTGCCATCTACAAGATCGCCTGGGACTTCGCCAACCAGAAAAAGGACAGCGCCACCAACTCCTTCGCCCATCTGCTCACGGAAAACATCTTCGGGGTTTCGCAGTTCAACCTGAAAAAGGAGATCAGGTTTGAGACCATGAAAACCAGGGCCCGCAAAAATCGCATCGGCGAGTTGATGATCGAGGCCACCGACGAGATCCGCAAACTGGACCCTTCCAACATCGACCGCCGTTTCGAGATCGTCTTTGAAAAAATCTCCGACATTGCCGACGAGTTTTTCTTCCGGATCTTCTCCTCGGTCCAGCAGGATATCCGCGGCGGCGATATCACCAGCCTGGTAATGAACCTTTCATCTTCACTGCCGGGCCTGTTCCTCTCCCTGCCCTTCCTCTCGGCCCAGAAGCACATGCACCACAACCGCGGGATGATCAGAGATCTCAAAGCGGACATGGGCATCAAACCCGGCCCCGGCAGCCGCAAGATCCTGTGGTTCACCGACACTGTCAGCGACCTCAACGGCGTTTCCGAGACCATCAGGGAAATCTCCTGGCTCTCCTACAATAAAAACCGCGATGTCAGGATAGTCCTGGCCGACGCCGAACCGGCCGGGGACGGGCAGCTGCCGCCCAATGCCATCAGGATCCCGACCTTCCACTCCTTCAAGCTGCCGGCCTACGAGGAATGTGAGCTGCACCTGCCCTCGATCCTCAGGACCATCGAGCAGATCTATCGCGAACAGCCGTCCGAGATCATCGTCTCCACCCCGGGACCGGTCGGCGTCCTGGGTCTGGTATGCGCCCGGCTGCTGAACATCAAGTGCACCGGCATCTACCATACCGACTTCACTTCCCAGATCAATGATATCGTAGGGGACGCCTTCCTGACCGCCATGGTCGAAAGGGCCACCCGCCGGTTCTACTCCCTGATGGATACCATCAAGGTCCCGACGGCCGAATGCCGCTCCCTGCTGGTCGAGCGCGGCTTCGATAACGGCAAGCTGGAGATGCTCACCAAGGGCCTCAATGCCGACATATTCTGCCCGGTCAAGGATGCCCGTACCACCACGACAAAAAAATATGGTCTGAAAAAAGGCCCGACCCTCATCTATGCCGGACGGGTATCAAAGGACAAGAACCTTGATTTTTTGGGCGAGATCTACCGGGTCCTGCAGCAAACCCACCCCGACCTCAACCTGATTATCGCCGGCGACGGCCCCTACCTGGAGCAGCTCAAGCCGGCCATGCAGGACTGTGAACGCGTGATCTTCACCGGCCGGCTCAGGCGTGAAGACCTGCCCCCGGTCTATTCCGCGGCCGACCTGTTTGTCTTCCCCAGCACCACCGACACCTTCGGCATGGCGGTCATGGAGGCCCAGGCCTGCGGCCTGCCGGCAGTCGTCTCCGACAGCGGCGGGCCTCAGGAGATCATCGAGGCCGGCCAGACCGGCCTGATCGCCCGCAGTACGGATCTGGATGACTGGTGCAACAAGGTCTCCCACTATTTGGAGACCCTCAAATACAGCCCGGCGGCCTTTGCCGAAATCAAGGCCCGTGCCCGGCGCAACGTTATCCGCAAATTCAACATGGATGAATCCCTCCGGAGTTATTTCGGGCAGCTCGAGTCCGCACCCCTCAAAAAGAGCGCCTAACCCCCCCTGCCAGGAGTCCCGGTTGCGGCCGGGGCTCCCCTTCCCCTGCCGGCAGGCGCCGCCAGTTTCAAGGTGGGCGACATCGATTTTTCACTGGGCGGCAGCGTGCGTTACGACGTGGGCTACCAGATGACCGACAAGGGTGACCAGGCCCTGATCAACCCGGGAGCCGCTGCCGGGGCCGCCGATTTCGGCCTGACCTACCCTGAAGACAGCCAGCGGGATTTCTTCTGTAAAAACCCCGACAATTCCAGGCTGAAAATCAAGGCCGTCAAGGATGACCTGACCGCCTATGTCGAAATGGCCGTCAAGAGCGGCGATATCACCACCCGCCACGCCTATGTCAGCTATGACATTACCGACAACCTCAACCTGCTGGTAGGCCAGACCTACACCCCCATCGCCACCGAGGGCGCCGGCCAGAGACTGGATGACGACAACGGCCTGGGCGGCGTCGGCAACCTGGACCTGAGCAGACGGCCCATGATCAAGTTTGCCTACGCCATGGATGACCTGACCCTGACCCTGGCCCTTGAAGACAATTATGCCAAGCATGACCCCAAGCTGGTGGTCAGCAACAGCGCCAACTACCTGAGCAGGTTTGAACTCAATGAAAGCACCCCGGCCCTGACCCTCGGCGTCACCTTCGAAAACGACACCTTCATGATTGCGCCGGCGGTCTACTGGCAGAAATATAATTACACCGGCAACTACTATGACACCACCGGCGCCCTGCCCCTGGCCTTCAATGACTTTGACCTCCAGACCTGGACGGGCACTGGCGCTTAACCCCAGTGTGCTCTGCTTTGATGAGCCTACCTCGGCTC
>CAYWBU010000127.1:0-7230 GCA_964456565.1 uncultured Bacteriovoracaceae bacterium
GTATTGATCGCTGAACCGGGAAATTACCTGGGCGGAATGGTTGCCGGAGGATTGGGAAGGACTGATGTGGCAGGCCGCGAATTTGTGGGGGGCCTTACAAAAAAATATTTTGATGAAGTTGCTTCATATACAAAACCGGAGAATCAGACTCCCGGCCGGCCGTGGGATCTGGAGGCGAACATTGCGGAAAAGGTATTTAAAGACTGGATACAAAAGGCTGGAATTGAAGTCGTCTTTGGCCGGCGGTTGGTTCGGGTCGTAAAGGAAGATAATGTTATCCGGGAATTGATATTCAGTAACGGGAGCAGGTATTCCGCCAAAATTTTTATCGATGCCTCATACGAAGGCGACCTTATGGCTTTGGCGGGAATATCCTACACGTGCGGACGGGAAAGTACGGATGAATATAATGAACCGGCGGGCGGGCATTGATGCCGATGGCGCTCGAGCCCCACATGTAGGGGATACTGTAATGGTTGTTCGGATCATAGGGCTTGTTAAGAAGTTCCGGGTCAAGATTCTTGAAATTCTTAAGTTTGCTTTTGTCGATGGGCTGGATCATGTTGAGGTTGCGCATGCGCTCAACATAATAGGTGGACGGGAAGGTCAGGTCATAACCGCCCTTTTTGACAACCTTGAGCTTGGCGAACATGGCCTCGTTGCTGTCAAAGGTTGAATAGCGGACCTTAATGCCGGTTTCCTTTTCAAACTGTTTGATGATGGCCGGGTCGATATATTCCGACCAGTTGAAGACATAAACCTCCTGCTTGGCAGCCATTGCCGCCACCGGAAACAGCAGAACCACCAGAAAAACCGCCAATCTTTTTTTCATCTCTTGTTCTCCTTTATCAATAAATGTGAAATCGTAACCGTGAGCAGCGAGAATGCAAGCATTACGGTGCTCAGGGCATTGATCTCCGGTTTTATGCCAAGTCGGACCATGGAGTAGATCTTGAGCGGCAGGATTTCAAAATATGGCCCGGTGGTGAAAAAACTTACGATAACATCATCAAGTGACAGGGTAAAGCTCAGCAGCCATCCGGCAATCACCGCCGGCATGATCATGGGAACCATGATGTGCCGGAACATCTGGAGTTCGTTGGCTCCGAGATCCTTGGCCACGTCAATGATGTTGCGGTCGAATCCGGCTATCCTGGAATAGACGGTCACCACCACAAAGGGCAGGCAGAAGGTCACGTGCGCCAGCAGCAGGGTCAAGGCGCCGGTGGGCAGTCCCAGGACGATGAAGAACATCAGCAGCGATATGCCCATGACTATATCCGGGCTCATCATCACGATATAGATGGATGAATACATGAGGCGCCGGCCCCAGAAACGGTAGCGGTAGAAGGCCAGGGCGGCCAGGGTGCCGATGATGGTGGCGATGATGCTGGATGAGAAGGCTATGATGAGCGAATTGCCAAAGGCCTCCATGAGCTGACTGTTCTCAAACAGTTTGGTGTACCATTTGAGGGTGAATCCCTGCCAGTTGGTCGAGAACCTCGAGTCGTTGAAGGAGTAGACGATCAGTACCAGGATGGGGATGTAGAGAAACATGTAGATGAGAGTTACATAAGATCTCTTGAAAAAATCTTTCACGGCATATCCCCCATACCCTTTACCTTGGTACGCTGCGAACTGAGATAGTAGATCCAGAGGAACATGCACATCAGCAGGGTCAGAATTACGCTGGCGGCAGAGCCCAGTGGCCAGTTGCCGGTGGTCAGAAACTGGTTCTTGATGAAGTTGCCGATCAGCATGGAACGTGCTCCGCCCAGCAGGTCGGGGATGTAGAACAGCCCCAGGGCCGGCAGGAAAACCATGGTGCAGCCGGCAATGATGCCCGGCATGGTGATGGGCAGGATGATGGCTGTCAGGATGTGCCGGTTGGTGGCTCCCAGATCGCGGGCGGCCTCAATCAGGCGCCGGTCCAGTTTGTCGATGGCGGAATACAGCGGCAGGATCATGAACGGCAGCAGGGTATAAACCAGACCGGCAAAAACGGCGGTCTGGGTGTAGAGGATGTTGAGCGGTTCACTGATCAAACCCAGGTGCAGCAGCAGGGTATTAATGATGCCGTTGGCCTTGAACAGGATGATCAGGGCGTAGGTTCTGATCAGCGAGGAAGTCCAGAATGGGATGATCATCAGCAGGATCAGATCGCGCCGTGCGGTGTCGCCGGTTCTGGTCAGAAAATAGGCGAAGGGATAGGCCATCAGCAGGCAGATGACGGTTGTGCCGGCAGCCAGGATGAATGAATTTTCACAGACCTTGAGAAATACCGGCGAAAAGATTTCGCGATAGTTTTGCAGGGTGCAATGCCAGTAAACGAGGTTTTCCGGGTTGCGTTCCAGGAAACTGAAGATAATCACAAAGGCATAGGGGATGACTACAAAGATGGTGATCCATAGCATGGTGGTGCCGATTGAAAAGTTTTTGAAGCGACTTTTGCTAACCATCGGCCAGCACCACCTCCCAGCCGTGAATCCAGTCCACATGTACCCGCTGGCCTTCACGATAGACCACGTCCTCCTCATCCTCATTGAAGAACTGGGTCACAAAGATGGTCTCTCCCGCATCCAGTGAGATGATCAGGTCCACGGTCTTGCCTTTGTAGATAACCTCGTCCACGCGGCCGGCCAAGGCCGGCCCGGTAATCTGGGCTTCTTCATCACGGGTGACCATGAGGTCTTCAGGGCGCAGCAGGACTTTGACAGACTGTCCGACCTGCAGGTCTTTACTGTTCTGCACCTTAAAGTCCTGGTCATGAATTGTTACAATTGCGCTGTCCAGTTCATAGTCGCGGACGCGGCCCTCAAAGACATTGATTTCACCAACGAAGCGGGCCACAAACATATTTTTGGGTTCTTCGTAGATTTCGATGGGTGAACCCACCTGTTCGATCCGGCCGTTGTTCATGACCGCAATCCTGTCCGACATGCTGATGGCCTCTTCCTGGTCATGGGTTACAAAGATGAAGGTGATCCCCAGCTGTTTGTGGAGCCTTTTGAGTTCCAGCTGCATTTCCTGGCGCAGGCGGTAATCCAGGGCCGAGAGCGGTTCATCCAGCAGCAGGACTTCAGGTTTGTTGACGATGGCGCGGGCCATGGCCACGCGTTGCTGCTGCCCGCCGGAGAGCTGATGCGGCCTGCGGTTGCCCATTCCGGCCAGTTTGACGATCTCCAGGGCCTCATTGACCTCACGGTTGATGTCGGATGCGGAATGGTTTTTCATCTTCAGGCCGAAGGCGATGTTGTCAAAGACCGTCATATGCGGGAAAAGGGCATAGCTCTGGAAGACGGTGTTGACATTGCGTTTATTGGGAGGCAGCTCACTGATGTCCTGGCCCTGCATCAGGATGCGGCCTTCGTCATTGGCCTCGAATCCGGCGATCAGGCGCAGGACGGTTGTCTTGCCGCAACCGGAGGGACCCAGAAATGTGAGGAATTCTCCCTGCTGGATATCAAGATCCAGGGCATCGACCGCGATGACATCGTCAAAGCGTTTGGTGACTCCCTGCAAGCGGACTATGGGCTGGTTCGGCATCCATCAGACCCTCCCTGAAAATTTTGTAGCCCGCCTATTATATTACTTGCTGTCATTTGGCAACTTTTTTATCGGAAATCCGGCAATCTTTTTATGGGAAACCGGTCTGCCGGAAGGATAGTTCCGATTTTAAATCGGAACTATCGATTCCGCTATTGTCAGCGGGACGGCTTACTGGTAGAGCGAAACTATAAATTCCGCGAATCCGGGAGATATGGATGAAGACTGCAGTAGTTGTATCGGCTGTGAATACCGCCGGAGAAGCCATCTGTAAGGCCATCGGCAGTGCATATGCAGTTGAATGGACAAACCGTCCGCAGGAAAGTCTGGTGTTGTGCCGCGAATTGAAACCCGATTTGCTTTTTATCGAGGTTGACCATTTAAAGGAGCTTGCCGGCGAAGGGAAGGATCTTAAAAAAGGTTTACAGTCCTTCTGGCAGGCTTTCCCACCGGTGGAGATTGTGGTGCTGACGGCCACGGAAAGAATCCGCGAGGCGGTTGTTGCATTGAAGGCCGGGGCGGCAAATTATCTCACCCATCCGGTGGAATCTGATGAGGTCCGACATGTGGTGGATAGCCTGCAGGAGTCTATGATTGTCCATGGCGAGCTGGATTACCTGCGGGACAAGTTCTGGCAGGCCGAAGCCCTTGAATTTATCAGTACCCGCAGCCCCCGGATGCAGCATGCCCTGAAGCTGGTGAAATCGGTGGCCCCCACCCTGAGCACGGTGCTGCTGCAGGGGGAGACCGGTACCGGTAAAAGTGCCCTGGCCAGGGTTGTGCATTCCCACAGCGACCGGCGGGATGCCCCGTTTATCAGTGTGCACTGCGGTGCCATACCGGATACCCTGATTGAGAGTGAACTCTTTGGTCATGAAAAGGGGGCCTTCACCGGCGCAGTGCGCCGCAAACCCGGCAAATTTGAAATTGCCGCCGGCGGAACAATCTTTCTTGACGAAGTCGGGACCATCACGCCGGCAGTGCAGATCAAGTTGTTGCAGGTCTTGCAGGAGGGCACATTCAGCCGGGTTGGTGGCGAAGAAACTATTCCGTCCACTGCCCGGGTTATCGCCGCATCCAATATTGATCTGCGGAAGATGTGTGCCGCCGGGGCCTTCAGGTATGACCTGTATTACCGCCTGAACGTCTTTCCGATCGAGATTCCGCCGCTACGGGACCGCAAGGGTGATCTGAACCTGCTCGTGAAGGCCCTGCTTGAAAAACTGGGGCGGTTCCATTCCAAGGAGATCAAGGGCATTCATCCGCTGGTCAAGGAGGCCTTTGAGAATTATGACTGGCCGGGGAATATCCGTGAACTGGAAAATATCCTTGAACGGGCCTATATCCTTGAGACCGGCAGCCAGTTGCAGCCTGAAAATTTTCCGCAGGAGCTTTTCGGTGACGCGGTGAACCTCCCCCGTAACCTGGAGGCATATACCCTGGCTGAATTTCGGGATCGCACCCGAGATGAGGCCGAGCGTAAATATCTGGAAAACGCTCTGAGTCTGTATGCCGGCTGCATCAAGGATGCGGCCGCTGCTGCGGGAATTTCAACCCGGCAGTTGCATAAGCTGATGCTCAAACATGGTCTGAAAAAAGAGGATTTTAAGGTGCGCCGGGCGGCTGGAAGAATCCCCAGTTCCTGAAAAAAACTAAAAACGGAACATTGGGTTCCGTTTTTAAGGGCGGGGTTTAGCGGCGGCTGGTTTAATATGCTAATATGATTTGATTTATTATTTAAGTTTTTTCACGGATCTGCTGGCATATGCCTTGCTGGGGAACGCCCATAAGGTGCACGTGCGTCTTAAAAACTATCAGAGGTGTGAAATGAAAAGATTGGGAAAGATTGTTATGATTGTTTTGGGTTTCCTGGTGGCGCTGCCTGTCTATGCTGGAACAGTAACTCTTGTTGGGACGGTTAATGAGGAATTTCAGCTGGTGACCCCCAGTGGCCAGGTCTATGAAATTGCGGCGACCGCTGAGGGCGATGAAGTCGCCATGCTTACCGGAACGCAGGTCAAGGTTACCGGAGAAGTTGAAGAGGTTGACGGCGATATGATCATCACGGTTACGGGGTTCGATATCCCCGGTGATGCTGCGCCTGAGCAGGAAGACGAGGAATATTGAGGGAGATCGGCAAAAACCATGGAACTGATTGACTGCTACGAGGATCTTGAATTTCTGTTTGATGCCCATAACCGCCTCTATCTGATAGTCGATGGCTCCGGCAAGGAGCTGTACTGCTCCTCCGACCGTGAGAAGGCGGAGTACTACTGGGAGGATTTTTGCGATAACGATGGTGAGGCTCTTGCCTTATCCGAGGATTATTGACTTTCTAGCCCAGCTCAAGGATTTTCTTCAGTGCAAGGGGCGCGGCCATTCCGGCCGTGCCCCTGCTTTCATATACAAAAATGTTGATGGACGACCCAAAGGCCGGCTGTCATTCAAATCATCAGACATTGAAGCGGAAGAAGACCACGTCGCCGTCCTTGACCACATATTCCTTGCCTTCGATGCGCAGACGGCCGGCCTCCTTGATCTTCTGTTCGCTGCCTAATTCGAAGAGGTCTTCGCAGTGGTAGACCTCGGCCTTGATGAAGCCGCGTTCAAAATCGGTGTGGATGACGCTGGCGGCCTGGGGGGCCTTGGCGCCTCGCGGGAAGGTCCAGGCACGCACTTCTTTTTCGCCGGCCGTGAAAAAGGTCTGCATGTCCAGCAGGCGGTAGCCGGTGCGGATCAGGCGGTCCAGCCCCGATTCTGTAAGTCCCATGTCGCTCAGGAATTCTTTTTTCTCCTCGAGAGTATCCAGGGCGGCGATTTCGGATTCGATCTTGCCGCAGATCACCAGGACATCATCGCCGCCGGCGTAGTCCCTGACCTGGTTGACATATTTGCTGTCGCCATTGATGCCGTCTTCATCCACATTGCAGCAGAAGAGCTGTTTCTTCATGGTGATCAGGTGCAGGTCATAGATGGCGTCCAGCTGATGTTCGTCCATTTCCACGCTGCGGGCGGGCCGACCGTCTTCCAGAGCGGCAATCAGGCGCTCCAGCAAAGGTTCCAGCACGGCGGCCTTGTCGCGGAGCTTTTTGTCATGGGATTTAAGCATGCGCGCCAATCCGTCCTTGCGTTTCTGGACCGTTTCCAGGTCGGCCAGGGCCAGTTCGATTTCAATGGTCTGGATGTCGCTTACCGGGTCGATCTGCCCGGAGACATGGGCGATATCCTGGTCATCAAAACATCTGACCACATGCACAATGGCACCCACCTGGCGGATGTGGCCAAGGAACTGGTTGCCGAGGCCTTCGCCTTTGGAGGCACCCTTGACCAGGCCGGCGATATCCACAAATTCGGTGATGGCCGGGGTGATCTTCTGCGGCGGGATCAGCTCGGCAATGTGATAGAGACGCTTATCCGGTACGCTGACCACGCCCACATTGGGTTCAATGGTGCAGAAAGGATAGTTGGCCGCCTCGGCCGGGGCCGATGTCAGGGCTGAAAATATGGTTGATTTGCCCACATTGGGCAGACCTACGATTCCGCAGTTGAGCTGCATAGATCATCCTCTTTCAGTGTTAAAATTTTTAAGGCCCATAATCTATGCCCGGCCGGGATTTATGTCAAAGGGAAATGCTCCGGCTGGTCAGTCAAATAAGTTGAGATACTCTTCATAACCTTCTGCTG
>CAYWBU010000127.1:7326-7634 GCA_964456565.1 uncultured Bacteriovoracaceae bacterium
AATAATTTGAGGTACTGTCCGTAACCGTCGCTGGTCAGATTTTGCCTGGGAATGAAACGCAGGGCCGCCGAGTTGATGCAGTAGCGCCGACCGGTCGGGTCAGGCCCGTCGTCAAAGACATGTCCCAGATGGGAGTCAGCCAGACGGCTGCGGACCTCGGTGCGGATCATGAACAGACTGCGGTCGACCTTTTCCACCAGGCTGTCAGGATGCAAGGGTTTGGTAAAGCTGGGCCAGCCCGTGCCCGAATCAAACTTGGCGGTGGAGCTGAAGAGCGGTTCGCCCGATATGATATCGACGTAGATCCC
>CAYWBU010000128.1:0-1149 GCA_964456565.1 uncultured Bacteriovoracaceae bacterium
TCGGTGATCGCCGAGGAATGGGGCTTCATGGGCTCGGCCCTGCTGGTCTTCCTCTATCTGATGCTGATCACCAAGATCATCTCCATCGGACTCAGGTCCAAGGACCGCTTCGGCGCCCTGCTGTGCTTCGGCATCGCCATGTACTTCACCCTGCACGTCTTCATCAACATCGCCATGGTGATCGGCATGTTCCCGGTAGTGGGCGTGCCCCTGCCGTTTTTCAGCTACGGCGGGTCGTTCATGCTGATGAATATGGCGTGTATCGGGGTGGTGCTTAGTGTGGCTTGGCGGCGGTATATGTTTTGAGGATTTGGGGTTAATGTTTGACAATAATATAACGATACTTATATTATAATGAAACTCATCAGCCATCCGTTTAGGTGTAAGAGCTGAAGGAGATGGGTCTGCCGTCCGAGCAGACCTTTTTTATTGGATGCGGTTAGTGTATTTTCGTTCAAAGTCACGTTGTTTATGTGGGTTGTCTACATAAAAAGATGTGATTAATCTTCGAGTATTATCCTTTAATTTTTTCATGATTACGACAAAGTGATAATTTTTAATCCAAATGTAGGTTTTGATAGTTTGATCTCCCTCTTCATAGTCCCAGGCTAAAATTTCACTATCAGAAGGATGTTCGATTAACAATTTTATCCATGGTAATCTCTCGCACCGACGTAAATCTGGTAAACGCTCTGTTTCGGCGTTGCGTTGGTTTTGTTGGCAAAATTTTGTTTTCCTACGTGGGATTTGTGGAACTTTGTTTTCACGAGTAGTTAAATGCCAGAAGATTTTTTCTTTTCCGTCCTCCATGTCTTTAAATATCCACACATTATTACCTTGATATCGAAGATTGTAATCGCGGATATCATTGCAAAAAATTTCATATAACATCTCATATGTATTTGCGGTCCATGGATCGACATCAGCAATTTGAGGTAACCAATCAGGCATTCTCAAAACCTCCACCATTTGGTCGCCATATACACATGTTGAATTTGCGTTCTGTCGGCAGGGTGTTGTGGTTGAGTGATAGTCCTGTCCTGTCTTTGATAAGTTGTACAATTTTATTTTTACCAGTGTTGTCTGATAGTCCACGAGCATGATAAGAAACGGCTCCAATAAGAACATCAACTAACTGCATTAGGCCAA
>CAYWBU010000128.1:1159-1704 GCA_964456565.1 uncultured Bacteriovoracaceae bacterium
GTGTGAGTGCACATGTTGAATGCGCTCGATAATATCTCGCGAAAAATCATAATTTGCATTGCTTAATACTTCTCGTAGCTTGATAATTTTTTTCCGACTACAGGTGTCTTTAATATCAAGATATATATGGAATTTGTGGTCCGTTGAAATAAGGTTGCGAAGGAGATAAAAATACATTTTGTAGTACCACTCATCATGAGTTTGATTGAATTCACTATGAGTTAATATATTTTTGTCAGGAATAACCCATGAGCGGAATCCCAGGTCTTCTTGGTCAAAGAAGTAGTTAACAAGATCTTTATAAAACTCAATTTTACCATCAGATATCTTGGTCCACTTAATTTCAAAAAATTGAGAAAGGTTATGTCTTGCTTTAAGGTCTGCTATAAATTGATTATGTTTTGCAGTGTTGGATTTGAAGCATGAAATTGCTCCAAGAACCATCGCCTTTTGGCCATCGTTAAGAAGGTGGCAACTTTCATCACAATAGATGTTTACTGTCGCATTCCTTTTTATCCATTTAGAAAGGTAGCGTTTCAATAAAA
>CAYWBU010000128.1:1714-7483 GCA_964456565.1 uncultured Bacteriovoracaceae bacterium
GGGCCAGCCTTGTGGCGTCCTGTGGTGTGAGGTCGGCAGGTAGCTCGATTGTAATAGTCACGTTTTGGCGTAATTGATAGGTATGTTTAATTAAGCATTCGGTATCTTCATCGTTGGCTTCATCTTCAGATACTTCATCTACATTAACGGTTTCACCGGCAGCAGCCTGACCTACGGCTACCATTTGAACTCGCCATTCAAATCGGGATGGCCATCCTTTTCGACCAGCGACAAATTTGCCGCAGCCGCAGTCTTCTAGATTGCGAAATACTGATATTAGGTCCCCTCTCGAAAGGTCGTTTCCTTCATTTCTGAGGTTGGTTAATATGCGGTCAATAGATGTGGTTCCCCAATTGCGTTCGCGGCTTGCAAAGTGGTCTAGTGCTGCTTGTGCCTTATGGTCATTATTGTAAAGAGTTTGAAGGCTGGCTAAATTAATTTTCTCGGAACCTGAAACCATAAAAGCCTCCTTTTGATCGACAATGAACATTATAAAGCATATATAAAATTATAAGTCAATATAAAAAATTATATAATCAATATGCGAGTCTTTAGAGATCAATGATCTAGGGGAATCCACACTTTGCAATAAATTTGTAAGGAATTGTGAACCCGTCCCCAGTTACTGCTAGAAAAATTAGTCAAACTGTAAATAGTTTTGAAATAGAATCAGTCTTTGACCTATCCGGAAAAAATGAGATTGGAGTTGAATGACGGTTTGCGAAAAGACGGCGTCAGAGTTGAGTTTATTTGGCTAATTGTCAATCCAATTGACAATTAGCCAAATATTTAAATCAGGATCAGTCTAAATCTTTTTTCCGCAAACAACCCAGATTGTCTTTCCCCCCTCCCTCTGTCCCTCCCGCCAGGGGAGGGATTTACGGTGATAACTTGCAAGCGGGGAGAGGTTACCTTTTCTATTTCGTCGTAAACGTAAAAGTCCCGTCCCAATCCTCCTCCGGCGGGTTAACCCGGAACTCCCTGATGCGTTCCAGATAAAGCCGGTAAAGCGTCTGCGGCGACTTTTCGTTCAGCTCCCAAAGGATCTGCCAGGCCTCATCAAAGTTGCGCTGGCGGTAATGGTTGAGGGCCAGGCGGAAATATTCGGTCGCCAGGCGGAGTTTTTCAGGCGGCTGTCCCTCGCAGAGCGGTTCTAGGATTGCGACCGGTTCATTTTTGCCCTTGACCCTGACTAGGTCGAGCGGCCGGCAGAAGAAATTATCGTCCAGCATCTTCAAGGTGGCCTCGGTAATGATGAGATTGGAGCCGTAGGTCTTGTTGAGGCCCTCCAGGCGTGAGGCCAGGTTGACGTTGTCGCCGATGACCGTGTAGTCGAAGCGCTGGAAACTGCCGAAGTTGCCCACGCTGACGGGTCCGCTGTTGATCCCGATGCCGATCTCCACTGCGGGCAGGCCCTGCTCGGTCCAGGTGGGGCGCAGCTCATCCAGGCGTTTGAGCATGGCCAGCGAGGCCCGCGCCGCGTTGGCGGGCTGGTCAGCGTCGTCCAGCGGCGCGCCCCAGATGGCCATGACGGCGTCGCCGATATATTTGTCCACCATGCCGTGATGGTCCATGACAATGGTGCTCATCTCGCTCAGGTAGGTGTTCATGAAACTGCCCAGCGCGTCGGGGGCCATCTTTTCCGAGATGCTGGTGAAACCGCGGATATCGCTGAAGAGCACGGTCAGGTCCTTCTGTTCACCGGCGAGCGCCAGTTTTTCGGGGCGTCTGATGATCTCGCTGACCAGGTGGGGCGAGACATAGTGGCTGAAGGCCTCGTGCAGGAAACGTTTGCGGCGGTATTCAAAGAAATAGTTGAAGAGGGTCACCGTGATGAAGACCGCCACGATGCAGGCCAGGGGATAGGTCAGCCCCACCAGGCGGTTGTTGAGGAAGAACAGCCAGTAGTTGCCGCTGATGGCGATCAGGATGAAGACCAGTCCGGCGAGGCCGCCGGCAAGGGCGCCGCTGTAGGCCAGCAGCAGGCTCAGGATCAGGCCGCCGGCTATGATCAGGGTGTAGGTCAGCCCGATCTCGGTATAGACATCATAGCTGAGCGGGTCGCCGGCCAAGAGGTTGTCGATGATGGTGGCCTGGACCTCCACGCCGGGAAAGATGGGTGAAAAGGGAGTGGCGTGCACATCCAGCAGCCCGGCCGCGGAAGAGCCGATGATCACAAAGGCATCCCGGAAGCGTCCCCGGTGCAGCCCCTCCAGGACCTCGGCCGCCGGGATGTAGGTAAACCGGCCCACCGGTCCCCGGAAATTGACCACCAGCTGGCCGCGGTCATCGGTGGGGATGAACCTCTGTCCGAGGCTGATGCCCAGCAGGCTGGTGTTTTCGCCATTGGGGCTGGCGGCATGGATGGTGAAATCCGGGATGTTACTGCCGCTGCGGACCATCTCAAGCGCCAGCGAGGGATAGGGGATGCCGTCCAGCAGCATCAGCAGCGGCGCACGCCGGACTGTGCCGGAGGGATCGGGGAAGACATTGAAGAAGCCTTCGCTGGGGGCCAGCGAGATCTCGGGGATGTTCATGATGGCGCGGTAGCCCGTGATCAGACTGAGATCGGCATAATCGATCTCGGGCGGGCTGATGCGGATGCCGGCCGAAGGGAAGGGGATGGCGCTCCTGTCCTTGAGGCCGTCATCCTTCATCTGGAAGACATAACCCAGCACCACCGGGGTCCGGGAAACGACTTCCCCCAGCTGGCGGTCATGGTCGAACTGCAGGGCGTCCTTGACCTGCGCCACGCTGGCGGCATTGAGCTGTTCGGGCAGGAAGTCGGCCAGGCGGTCGATCTGGGCCGCCGGTGAGGAACGGTCCTTTTCGGCAAAGACAATATCAAACCCGATGCTGCGGGGATTTTCGGCGCTGATGCTTCTGACCAGTTCGGCCACGATATTGCGGGGCCAGGGCCACTGGCCGACGGCCTTGAGGCTCTTTTCGTCAATGTCCACGATGATGACTTTTCCGCTGGGGCTCTCAGGCCCGCGCATGCGGAACATGGCATTGATGATCTGGTTGTCCAGGGCGGTCAGCAGTTCGGGCTTGTTCTGCCCGAAGGAATAATAAAGAACCGCGGCTGCCAGGATCACCAGGCAGCCGGCCTTGAAGGGCGAAGGCTTGAACAGGTTCGGCAGTTTTCTCATCTAACGGGCGCCGCCGAAGATGCCGGTATAATAGTTGCCGCTCATGTCGGCGCTGAAGGTGCCGCCGATGGCCTCGGCCTGCGGACCGTAGAAGGAACCCTGGACCGAGGAGGTCGTGGCCCCGGTGATATCGGCTGAGAAGCTTGCAGTGGAAGGATTCAGCGCCGAGGTGCCCAGGTTCAGGGTCTGTTCGGTGAAGCTGATGGACCCGCTGGCCGTGCCGGCATCGAAATCAATGCTGATATTGGTGGCGCCGTTGGTCAGTTCGGTGATGCCGCCGGCATCGATCCGGACCCCCTTGGCCCCGCCGGTGTAGGTGTAGGTGGCCACGGCGGAAACGAGACCGGAGATGACGCTGCTGGGGGTCTTCTCGCCCGCGATCCAGAATGAGCCGGGTTCGTGGACATGGTACTGGAGGCCGGTAGATGGTTCGGTGTAGGCAATCTCCCAGTAGCCCCAGGTGGTGTATTCGTTGAACTGGTAGTCCGGCCCCTCGGTCACGAGATAGCTGCCGTAGGGTTTCAGCCCGCCCGGGGTGCCCATGTGCACGATGCAGTCATTACTGGTGTCGCCGGCCCCGGCGATGAAGGCCTGGTCGAGCACATAGGCCGAGCCGAAGCTGTCGCCGAAATCCATATTGGTGATGTAGTTGTTGCTGCCGGTGATGAAATCCTGGGCGGAGAGGCTGCCGCTGATGGTGCCGGCGGTCTTGTTGATATTGAGGGTGAAATCGCTGCTGGCGGTGTTCATGAAGATCCGCCGTCCGGTAGAGGGATTGGCCATGTCCTCGCCGATGCCCACCACATAGCCTTCCAGGGCGGCCGTGCCCGTGGGCGAGCTGGCGTCGATGCCGGGCTGCAGTTCGCGGAAACCGGCGGCAATGGCGGTCCAGCTGCCCACGGCTCCGGCCTGGTTCTCGATGTCATAGACCTGGCCCGAGCTCATGCCGCCGATGCCCTGGACCTGGGAACCGTAGAAGGTGCCGAAGGTGGTGTTGCCGCCGGTCCACAGGATGTCGCCGGTGGCGGATTCGTAGCGGCCGCCCATGAAGGTCACGTTGGCGCTGCCGTCGGCATTCATCTCGCCGAAGAAAAACATGTTGGGATGCATCTCACCGTAGGCCGGGGGCTTCTGCCCGGCTTCGTGCAGGAAGCCGATGACCTTGCCGTTGCCCCAGTTGACCAGGTAGGTCATGCCCGAGGCGTGGCTGCGTGTGTCGGAACCCTGCTGGATGCAGGACAGTGAAAATCCGGAATAGACATCCACCCCGTCGGTCTTCAGGGTGGTGGACTCCACGCCCATGTAGCCCAGGTCCTGATAGGAGTAGACATCGGCGCCGTCGAGCACCCCGCCGGCCGGGATGGCATAGACGATGAATTCGCCCGGGGTGGAGGCCAGGCTCTCGACCGTCAGGGTGCGGTCGGCTCCCAGCAGGTAGATGGTGCGGCTGAACTCGGAAGATGCCATGCCGGGATAGGCGTATGTAGGACTGTAGGTCGGCATGCTGAAGGAAAAGGCATAGGTCTGGCTGTTCTGATCGGTGAATTCGGCGGTGACGTTCCCGTTGACCGAGGTGGCGTTGAGGTCGCCGTACCAGCAGGTATTATTGGCATTGGCGGAATTGCCCAGGTCATAGAGGACACTCATGGATTTGCCGCTGAAGACGGCCGAACTGACGGCGGTCTGGCTGACGGTCTGTTCCTGGGAATACTGGGTGGTGGACTGGACCGTGTCGGCGGCCAGATCGCCGGCGTCGCTGAGCTGGTCCTGGGTGTCGTCCGCGGCCTGGAGTTCCTCCTGCGGCAGGCCGTCCTCATCCGCTTCGCCCTCTTCCTGCGGCAGGCCGTCGTCCGCGCCGGCCTCTTCATCGGGTTGACCGGGAAATTCCTTCTGGTCCTCGACCTCATGGGAGGGGTCCAGGGCCCGGTTCAGGTCGGCCAGGTCTTCGGCATCAAATTTGAACGCTTTTTCAGGCGCTGCTCCGGCACCCGTGATATAGGTGCCGTAACCGGGGCGGGTGATGGCGGTGGATCCGGCCTCGTTGGATATCTCGATGCCTTTCCCGCCCTGGAAGACCACCATGAGCTCGCCGGTCTCATAGCGGCCGGCATACATGGAACCGCGGATGCCGATGGTGGCCACCGGGGTCTCGGTCCGGAAGTTTTCGGGGGACTGCCTGGCGATGGCGCCGCCCATGATGCGGAAGACGCCCTCCTTGACCTTTGTCTTCATGGTGCCCTCGGCGCCGTTCCAGAGATATTCGGCCACCTCCAGCCTGCTGTGCGGGCCCAGGCTCACGATGGTGTTGTCATCGAAGAGCACCTGCAGACGCCCGGTGCGGCTGGTGATGAGGGTGTCCCCCTCGTAGACCGGGGCTTCGATTGCCAGGAGGTGGCTCATGCCGGCGGAAGCCGGGGCGGTGGCTTCGTCGGGAACGGCCAGAGCTTGGCCGGCGGGTAGGGGATGATCGTGCGCCGAGCAGTTCTCGGGCGCCGGGAGAATCTGGCGTTGGCGCAACGGAGCGCCGGTGAATGTCTTGGGACCGGGCCGCGGCGGCTGGCGTTCAGCGCGCGGCGCACGGGTAAGGGCGGGGCGTGGCTTCGCAGCGCGACTCCAC
>CAYWBU010000129.1:0-7410 GCA_964456565.1 uncultured Bacteriovoracaceae bacterium
ATCTGAGAAAAGCGGCTTTCCGCGATTCATTGTTCATATTCAAACCTTTTCTTAATTTACTTGTTAAAGCATTTGTAAAATATCACCTTCGAAATGTAAAAACACCATATGATTTCCAGAAAAGCATAATAAAACTTTTGGATGCATTGTTAAAAAGAATGTCTGAAAAAGATATCGGACAGAGAATTCAATCCAACGATTTATTATCTGAAGAGTTTGGTTCTGTAAACGAAAACAAGCATTCCAACCCGTAATGGTCATCTACAACCTCCTTAAAACATTTTGTAACCGAAATCATCAGGAATGTTATCCGCAGCGCCAGCAAAGATCCGGCTGATAATCATGGCACTGACCTCATGGGTAAAATGCAGCGGATCATAAAAATTGGTATCATTCATGGTTATGGAATTAAATCCGGAAAAATCCCAGAGCTCAGTATCCATTTCCGCCAGCCGGGCAAGCCAGCGGGCATAGTCTTCGGAATCAAACTCCCGCATGTAGAGATGGTGATAGGGATTGACCACCAGGATCACATCGGTGCCGGCTGACTTCAGTTCCCGCACGACCCCTTCCAACTCATCCAGATAGCGGGCCTTAGAACGTCCGTTTATGGAATAGCCCAAAGAGTCAAACCCGTTTTTCACATAGGCATCCGGATCGGCGGCCAGCAGGGCGGCCTGCAGCGGCAGGGCATGCTGGCCGGTGGCACCATCATAGCTGTACCAGATACGATCCATGCGCTTATTTTCCTTGATTACCCGCCGGATCGCCTTGGGCTGAAACAGGAGATAGCGGTAAAAAAAACTTACCGGGTTTTCGCCGGAGACCGCATAATGTTCATGCCGCAGCAGATCATTGGGCCCGATATTATTCTCCAGCAGCATCACATCATAATCCAGGGTGATGATCAGCTGCTCAAGGTTCTGAGTCTGTGCCAGCCAGCGGATGCGCTGCAGGATGCCGTCCATGCTGGCCCCGGAGACCCCGTAATTATAATAATTGCGGCCGGACAGCTCATTCAATATAGCGACATCATAGAGCCCGGCCCGGGACGAACCCACCACAAAGGCATTGAAATCATGCTCGTTTATAAGCTTTTCGGCCTTCAAGAACCTGGTGTTGGGTTCAAAATTGATCTGGTTGTAGCCCGAGAAACCGAATACCCGGTAGGGATCAAAATAGATCACCGTCCCCAGATGCACCAGGATTCCGGCCACAAACACGGCCGTCATAATTTTCAGATATCGTTTAAAATCATCCATAAGCTAAAACTGGAAATATAAAAATTCGCTGGGCTGGTTACAGTAAAGCACCGCAAGCACGCCCACAATCCCTGCCACCACGGCCCAACTTGCCACCGGCCTCCAGGAGAGCAGCCGGGGTCCACTCAGTTCGCCGCGATAGGTGTCAATGGTCGGTTTAAACTCGTCCATAATCTGCCTGACATTGGGCATGGCCCAGATGATAACCCCTAGGGGAATCAGAAGGTTGAAGGCCCGTTCCACCTTGATGACGCCGCCGCCTGCTGCGGGCACAAACATGGTATTCAGCATGGTCATGGCTGCGCCCATATCCAACGAACGGAAAACCACCAAAGATACCAGCCAGGCCACAAAGGTCAGAACCACGGCCGGCACCATGCGCCAGGGCGCCGTGCTGACCACTTCACTGATTCCCAGACGCTGTTTAAACTTGCGCCAGAGATTGTTGATCGTCAGGTAGAATCCGTTGATGAGCCCCCAGAAGACATAGGTCCAGCCGGCGCCGTGCCACAGTCCGCCCAGTAGGAAGGTGATCACCAGGTTGAGATATTTACGGGGCTCACCCTTGCGGCTGCCGCCCAGCGGGATATAGATATATTCCATCAGAAAACGCGACAGGGTAATGTGCCAGCGCCGCCAGATCTCGATGATGCTGGAGGCCTTGTAGGGCGAATAAAAATTGAGCGGCAGACGGATGCCGAACAACAGCGCCAGGCCGATTGCCATATCCGAATATCCCGAAAAATCAAAATAGAGCTGGAAGCTGTAGGCCGTGACACCCGCCCAGGCCTCCACGGTGGAAACCGCATCGCCCGCGCCAAAGGCGTTGAATACCGGGGCCACATATTTGGCAACCTCATCTGCCAGCACCGCCTTCTTGAACAGGCCCGCAAAAAAAATGCTGAGCCCGGCGGCAAAATTAGCGACATTGAAGCGGTAGACGTCCTCTTCTTCAAACTGGGGCAGCATCTCTCTATGATGCACGATGGGCCCGGCAATCAGCTGCGGAAAAAATGTCACAAAAAGGCAGTAGTGCAAAAAATTATATTCCTTGGTCTGCCCCCGGTAGGCATCCACCAGATAGGAGATCTGCTGAAAGGTGAAAAAGGAAATGGCCAGCGGCAGGACAATGGTTTCCAGGCTCATCCCCGTATCAACCACCCGGTTTAAGTTATCCATAAAAAAATTGGCATATTTGAAATAGCCCAGCAGCCCCAGGTTAAAGCTCAAGCCCAGAGTAAGCACCCACTTGCGCGGAGAGCTGCTCAAGCGCAGGCCGAAGAAATAGTTGACCAGGATCGATGTCAGGATCAGGAAAATATAGACCGGATTCCACCAGGCATAGAAGAACAGTGAGGCCAATACCAGCCAGCCGATGGCCGCCTGCCCCGACACTTTGCGGCCGAGCGTAAAATAGCCCAGCAGGGCTACGGGCAGAAAAACAAAGATGAAGATATAGGAATTAAAGAGCATCGCTCAGTAGGCACCCCTACTCTGCATAACCGCGCTAAAGGTCCTGAAGAGGATCTCGATATCCAGCCAGAGCGACCAGTTTTTGGCATAATATTCATCCAGCAGGACGCGTTCGTCATAGCTGATGTCATTGCGGCCGGAAACCTGCCACAGGCCCGTGATACCCGGGGTGACCTTGAAAAAATAACGGGCCTTTTCGCCGTAGAGGTCCACCTCTTTTTCAACGATCGGGCGCGGCCCCACCAGGCTCATGTCGCCCCGGACCACATTCCACAGCTGCGGAAATTCATCCAGGCTGGTCTTGCGCAGAAAATTGCCGACCCGTGTGATGCGCGGATCATCTTTGAGCTTGAATTCGCGCTCCCACTCCTTGCGCCGCTCAGAATCGCTGGCCAGCAGCTCTTCCAGGACCTCCTGGGCATTGACCACCATGGTGCGGAATTTGAAACATCTGAAGATATGCCCGTGACGCCCCACCCGGTTGTGACCGAAAAACACCGGCCCGCTCGAATCAAGCTTGACCAGCAGGGCCACGATCAGGAACATGGGGGACAGAATCACAATCCCCAGCAGGGCAAAGAAGATATCAAAGGCCCGTTTCATGATCCGGTTTTTTTTCAGCGCCAGACGGTCTTCCACCTCAAGCAGCAACATGCCGTCCAGATCATGGGTTTCCACCCCGGCCGAGGCCATGCCGTAGAGATCCGGCAGCACCTTGACCACCGGGGCGATGCGCGCCCCCAGTTCCACCACGTTCACAAGACAGCCCTTGTTGAGCCCGGGCATGGCAACGATCAGCTCTTCGGCCTTATATTTTTTTTCTTCCAACTCAATCAGCCGGTCCATCAGGGCCTCATAACCGCCGGCATCATCGTCATCGACCTTAAAAACCTCCACCGGCTGCAGCCCGAAATCAGGGTGCCGCCTGAGGTTGTTCAATACCTGTTCCACCGCCGCAGAACTGCCTGCCACCATGATCTCCTTGGTCCAGAATCCGAAAAGGCCCAACGTCCGGCGCATAATCCAACGGACCAGCGGCAAGGACGGAACGGAAAGGATGAAGGCCATCACAATCACGGTCCGCGAAAACATGATGGTGGTCTGGGTGATGAAGGTGAACATCACCATCACGATAAAGGCCACAAAATTGCCCTTCATCTGTTTGCGCAGTTCCTCCCAGAAGGTCATGCCGATGGACGGATAGAGCCCTTCATAGGCAAACATCAGCACCCACAGAAAAAGGATCGGCCACATTCCGTGATAAACTTCGAAACTGTGCAGCATTGGCTTAAACACCGGAAACACATCAACAAAGAAACCGGCCCGCAGGTAGAAGGCGGCGCCAAAGGCCAGCCCCAAGGCCAGGACATCGCCCAGCACCAGCCCCAGAGCATTGATATTATGTCTAGCCAGTCTTTTTAGTCTGATCATAAGCCGTCACGGAAATATTTTTTCAGCATTTCGTATATATAGCATTAATCCAAAATGCAAACTAAAGCTATTCTCAAGCGCCCCAGTAACCCCGGTTCATGGACAGCCGGCGCATGAAGCTTAGTGGCAGCAGGCGATAATGGCGGCCGATACGGTATCCGCTGAAACGGGCCGCCGCATCGACAAAGAGCCGAATAATATCAAGGTAAGCGCCTTCGCCCAACAGATAGGCCACCGCCTCTTTGAGATAACGCAGGCCCTCGCTTTCGTTACGGGCACAGACAGCCAGCTGCGGATTGTTACTGAAGAACACCCCGATATCCACATTGCGCCGAAACTGCTGCAGGGCCGAATAGTCATGCGAATGATAGACAACCGCAGCCGCGGCATAACTCACCTTGTAGCCGTTCATGATCGAGGTGAAGGCATAGGCCATGTCCTCGTTCATGATGGTATCCGAGCGGAAGCGGTCCTGCTTAAAAAACAGTTCACGCTTATAGGCCGCACAGGTGTTGCTGCAAAAGAAGGTCTTGACGCCCAGCTGATCCAGATCATCTGCGGTCTTGGTGCGCGGGGTCTCCGGATAGTTGAATGAACGCACAAATTTCTCAATCGGCCGGGCATGCGCATAAGCCACCTGCCGGGCATAGGCCACGGCAATTTTCTCATCCTGATCAAGGGCCCCAATAAGGTTTTCCAGCAGATGTTCATCGGCCGGCAGGGCATCTTGGGTCATAAAGACCAGATAATCGCCAGCAGCGACTTCAGCGGCCGCATTCCTGGTGCCGCCATGATTAAAGGTGGTGCGCGGCTGATCAATGATTGTTGCGCCACCGGCCTGGGCCAGTTCCCGGGTGGCATCCTCTGACTGGGAATCAATTACCAGAATCTCCAGTGGCCTAACGCTCTGATTATTAAGTTTGACCAGCAATTCCGGCAAAAAATTAACCGCATTCAGGGTGGGGATGATGACCGAGATCTTCACTGCTCTTTACCGGTGATATCTTTACAGTAGCCGGTGGAATCCGCGGGCGGCACATAGCCCGGCAGATGTTTAATGATCCGGGCCGGGGCCCCGGCCACGATGCAATTGGACGGCACGCTGCGGTTAAGCACGCTGTTGGCGCCCACAATCACATTATCGCCGATATCGATCCCGCCAAAGACCTTGGCGCCGATATGCAGGGTGACATCATCGCCGAAACGCGGTCTTTTTTGACGGTCATATTCCGGATCATGGCCCTCACCGGCGACAATGACCCCCATATTGACCGTAAAGTTTTTTCCGGCCCGGGTAAAAGCCAGTCCCACGCCCAAGGTATGTTCCACCAGAAAACCCTTACCGATCTCCATTTTTGGCGACATTTCACAGCCCCATAAGATCATATTGATAAGCTCCAGCACATCGGCCAGCGGTTTCAATTCATGCTGCAGGCACCACTGTGAAAGTCTGAAAAAGGCCGTGGCCTGAGTCCGGGGATGGATGAAAAATTTGATCTTTTCCTTTAATGAAGGGATATGTCCATAATAACGCTGCATATCGCCAAGGAGCAGTTCACGCACAACAACACCTCCTCTAGTCTCGATAAGGCTTTGCATACCTGATCTTGTCCGGCAGAATCAAGGCACTTCCGGCCAGGCGGGCGGCCGCCCTGATGCGTTCAGCTGTCTGGGCCTTTTCGCGCCCCATGCAAAACGGCAGGCAAAGCGCCATGATCATCTGGAGCGGGGCAGTGCCGACATAGATCAACCGCAACAGATGTAGCCGCCAGGGAGTATAGTGCCGCCTGAAAAACAGCATGGTGTTTTGATTGACCCGCAGAAAGGTGTTCTCCGAAAAGAGGCGACGTTCAATACTGCTGCCGATCAGATGGATCACCGTGGCTCCGGGCCAGTAGACCACCTTGTAACCGGCCAGCCATATGCGGCGGCAGTAATCGCTGTCTTCAATGTCGGCCCAATAGGCCTCTTCCAGCAGTCCGGCTTTTTTGACCGCCGCGCTTCTCAGGAAGAGATAGTAGCCGCCGACCATGTCCACTTCGCGCTCGCTGTCGCGCTCGCTGTAGGCCGAGACATATTTACCCACGCTGGCGGCCAGATGTTTGCGGATCCAGGCATTGGGCAGAATCTCGCGCAGCATCAGTATGCGCGCCAGGGTCTTGATCTCGGACGGAAAGGTATTGCCGTTGGGAAAAACATTGCCGCTACGGGTCAGGGTGCGAATCCCCAGGCAACCGATCTCGGGCCGCTCATCCATAAACTCAAGAGATCCGGCAAGCGTATCTTCAAACAGGATGGTATCCGGATTTAAAAGCAGGATATAGTCACCTGCGGCACGTTCAATGCCCTGGTTATTGGCCACCACAAATCCGGTATTCGTTTGATTGGCGATCAACTCCACCTTGGGATAGGCTGCGGCGATCTTCGCGGCCGAGCCGTCATGCGAGGCATTGTCCACCACGATCACCTGCAGCTCAAGGCCGGCGCCTGCCTTGCGGATTGAATCCAGGCAGTTCTTCAGATCCGGCCAGGTATTGTAATTGACAATAATTATCGAGATCTTAGACGCCATCAGCAGTAGAGGTCCTTTTTAAGATTTCTGTAACTGCGCAGCATAGCAGCCAGATTGAAATATTTCAAAGTTTTTGCCTGCCAGCTGACCCTAAAGAGCCGCCATAAAAACCGCAGTAGGGCCAGGGGAAGAAAAGTAATAGAGATACGCGACGTGTTGATCAGCGCCATCAACTCACGGGCCCAGTAGGTGCTGTTGATCACCGGATTGGCAACCGAGATGTTGTGATAGACCGTCACATCCTCCATGATCGCAAAGCCGAGCCCCTGGCGGTACATCTGGTAAAACAGCCAGTTGTCAAAGCCGTCCAGAAAAAAATCCAGCGGGAAGCTGGCTGCCATCTGGCGCAGGTAAGATGCCCTGAAGGTGGTCATGGAGTTGATGCAGGTGGGATAGCCCCTACCGCCCTCATAGAGCTCGGCCTTGCCCCACCAGAGCCGCGAAGGCGAAATCGGAATGCCGCCGGAAAAATCAATGCCCAGCTTTGCGGCCCGTTGCATCCGACTCCGCAAGACAGCCGACACCTGAACCTCGCCGGCAGTCCTGATGCGCGGGACAAAGGCCACGGTCTGTTCATCCGTCAGTGATTGCGAACGATTAAGCACACTCTGAACAAAAGCGGTATCAAATACCGAGTCCTGATCAAAAAAAGTAATCCAGCTGTATGCGGAT
>CAYWBU010000130.1:0-7390 GCA_964456565.1 uncultured Bacteriovoracaceae bacterium
CATGGAGGCCGGAGCCACCTTCGGGATAGATCCTTTTCTTGTAGCATCCATAATTAGCATATTCCAGCCCAAAAAACAGACACCGGCAGCGCCATTCAGCACTGCCGGACAATTTCACTCAAAGATATCCGAGTCAGGTCTTAAATCAACCTTCAGGATTCAGCTGAATCTGCGGGTATCACTCTCCAAATCATGCACTGCGTTCTGCAGTTCATCCAGTTTCTCCGCCAGCAGCACCTCCGCCTGCGTCGCTTCCGGAAGACTCAGGCAGATTTCGCCTTGGATTTCCTTCAACTCAGGATACTGAGCCAGAACCGTATCGCGCTGAGCCAGCAACTCTTCCAGCTCTTCATTGAGCTCCTGGTCAAAATCATACGCCAATGCCCCATAAGCCATAAGCTCTCCTCCGTCTTCGTGTTGCAGGTCTAGGAAACTTTACATATCACACCTTTTTCCCATGTAAAGTAAAACATGCATAATATATGATCGACATCTACCCTTACATCTTCAGCAAAACGTTTTAACCTTTTATTTTATTCATGTTCTGGTTGTTTTTTTAATGCAAAAAAACGTCGTTTCCCTTATCTTTCAGTTTTTACTGGTGGAGTGGTCAGCTATGGACGGCGAACCGCATGCAAATTCACATTCCAAAAAAAACCTTGCCGACATCATATCCTGGGAATGGATCACGGATACGTCGGTCAACGAGATCTATATTTTTGAAGAGACCTCTTTAAAATTCATCAAGGCCAACCGGGCGGCCTTGACTAACCTCGGTTACACCGCCGACGAATTCACACGCCTGACCCCGCTGGATATCAAGACCGACCTGTCGCCGGAGGACTTCGGGCGCCTGCTGCAGAAACTGCGGGACAATGGCCGGCAGCAGATAGTTTTCAGTTCGGTCCATCGCCGCAAGGACGGCACAACCTATCCGGTGAAGGTCCATCTGCATCTCGCCCGGCATCCGCAGAAAAATCTATTTGTAGCCATAATCCAGGACATGAGCCTGCAACTCCTAAAAGAGGCCGCCCTGCAGCAGAGCCAGACCGAATACCGTGTCCTGACCGAACATCTGCCGGGAATAATCGCCCGTTTTGACCGCCAGTACCGCTACATCTATGTCAGCAGTAAATTTTATGACTATACCGGGTCCCTCCCCAAGGACTTCATCAGCCGTTCGGTCCGGGAAACCGGGTTCTCACCGGAAACGGCGGCCCAGTTTGAACACAATATCGATCAGGTGTATTTAACCGGCAGCCCTTTCTCCCAGAAGCTCACCTATACGAAAAACAACTGCACCCGCACCTTTCTCTCCACCTTCATTCCGGAAAAAAACAGCCGCGGCCAGGTGGAGACCGTCCTCACCTCCTCCCTGGACATAACCGCCTCGGAAACGGCCAACGACCGCCTGCGTCAAAGCGAAGCCCTCTTCGCAACAATTTTTGACATGGTTCCTTCGCCAACAATCCTGCTCGATGACCAGGGCAACATCCTTAAGGCCAATAAAAAATTTTTCAGTCATACCGGTCTGTCCAGGAAAAGGGCTGTCGGCCAAAGCATCAAGAAACTTGGCCTGCTTTCCGGCCATGAACTGGAATGGATCAAGGGTGCCCTAATTCAGGAACGCCAGATCAAAGATCTGCCGTATGAATTTAAGCCTTCCAGAAAAAACCGTTATACTTATGGAACACTTGATATCGTACCGATCAAGGCCGCCGGCCAGTCCTACGCCCTGGCGCTTTTCACCGACACCACGGCCCAGCACGAAGCCCAGCAATTCCTGCACCTCCAACATGAACTGGCCGTTTCCCTGGCCGCCGCCGACAGCCTCGCTGACGGCATCGCCCTCATCCTGGATGCCGTGCTGCAAATCCGGGATATCGACTCCGGGGCAGTCTACCTGATCAACGCTGAGACCCGCAAAGCCGAACTGCAGGGTACCCGCGGCCTGCTGAAAAAGTTTACGGAACAAATGCCGGACATCGATCCGGATTCGCCCCACTATCATTATTTCACCAAAACAGAGCCCCGCTATCTGACTCGCGCCCGGGCCAGGAAAACCATCCCCCACTTCGCCGAAAATACCGGAATCGGCGCCTGCGCCATTATTCCGGTCTGCGAAAACAGTTTAGTATCCGCCACCTTCCTCCTGGCATCCACTTCGCGAGCCCGTTTTGACCAGGAAACCCGCGACAAACTTGAAATTCTGACCAACCAACTCAACGGAATCATTGCACGCATCAGGGCCCAGGAAAATTCCAGAAAGAGCAAGAAACGCTACCAGGAACTCAACTCTTTCCTGCGCATGGTTTCCGACAACATCCCTGATCCCATCTGGGCCAAAGACATGGACAACCGCTACACCTTTGCCAATCAGGCCCTCTGCGACATCATCCTGAAATGCAACACCCCGACAGAGGTCATCGGTCACACCGACATTGAGTTTGCCGAAAAAGAAAGGGCCGGCGGCCAGCAGCATACCTTTGGCGAGATCTGCATAGATTCGGATCAGGTCACCCAGGAAACCCGCAAGCCCTGCCGGTTTTTCGAAGACGGGCTGGTCAGGGGCCGATATATCGCCCTCGATGTCCACAAGGCCCCGCTGTGGGATGGGTCCACCATGATCGGCACCGTAGGTTGCGGCCGTGACATTACCGCGCTCAAGGCCTCGGAAACAGCGCTCCAAAAGGCCCACGACGAACTGGAACACCGGGTGACCAAACGTACCCACGAACTTAAAAGCCTTAACCGCAAATATGAGCAGGAGATCGCCCACCGCAGTATTGTTGAGAAGGAGCTGCGCATCAAGGATTCCGCCATCGCGGCCTCCATAACACCTTTTTCGCTCAGTGATCTCAACGGCCATCTGGTATACGGCAACAACGCCCTGTTCAGCCTCTTCGGTTTCCGCGGGAATGAGTTCCTCGGCACTTATCTGCCGAACCACTTTGTGGCCCCCCAAAAGGCGCTTCGCAGTCTGAACAAGAAAGGTTCCTGGATCGGCAACATCGATATCCGGCGCAAGGACAATTCTACCTGCCCTGTCAGGTTCATGGGCAACCTCATTCATGACGACAACGGCACCCCGCTCTGTTTTGTGGGCTCATATATCGATATGCGCCCCATCAACAACCTGCAGCAGAAACTTGTCCGCTCGGAGCGCCTGGCGGCCACCGGCCAGCTGGCAGCTTCCGTGGCCCATGAAATCAATTCCCCGCTGCAGGGCATCCGGGCCCTGCTCAATGTTATTGAACAAACCCATAATCAGGACCAGGAACTGCTGGATCATATCCTGCTTATCCGCCAGGCCTTCACGCGCATCAAAAACACCGTTATCAGCCTCATGGACCTCAACCGGCCCGGCAACGAACTCAAACAGATGGTTGATCTTAACTGCTGCATTATGGACATCTCGGGCCTGATGAACTCCCTCCTGCGTAAAAAAAACATCGACCTGACCCTCGACCTGACCGAAGACCTGCCCCAGACCATGGCATCACCGCTGCAACTTGGGCAGGTCCTGATGAACCTGATCAACAATGCCGCCGAAGCCATGGAGGACCAGCGCGGCGACGTGCCCCGGCAGATCAGGGTGGCGACAGCCGCTAAAGGCTCAAAAATCAGCATATCCGTCAGTGATACCGGCCCCGGCATCCCCTCCGACATCCTGGAATCCATCTTTGACCCTTTCGTAACCCGCAAACGCACGCTGGGGATGGGAGTCGGTCTGGCCATCTGCAATGGAATCATCGAAGACCACGGAGGAATTATCGCGGCCCGTAACAGACCCGACCTGGGTGCGGAATTTGAGATAACACTGCCCGTCAAGGAGGATAACAATGCGTGAACACCTGATCCTGCTGGTTGATGACGACCCCGGAATCCTGATCGGTATCGGCAAAAGCCTCAAAGCCAAAGGCTACAATGTAAGCACGGCCAATAGCGGCGAGAAGGCCATCGCCATGCTGCAGGAACACACCTTCGATCTGGTGATAACCGATTTGGTGATGGAAGGCATCGGTGGACTGGATGTCTTAAAAAAAGCCAAGGAGATCGATCCCGAGATCATGGCGATTGTCCTGACCGGCTACGGCAGCCTGGATTCATCGATCGAAGCGCTACGCTGCAATGCCGATGACTACATCCTTAAGCCCTGCGAACCGGATGAACTTGAATTCCGGGTCGCCGGCTGCCTGGACAGGCTGGCCTGCAAAAGAAAAGTAAAACTGTACGAGGATATCCTGCCGGTCTGCTGCATGTGCGGTCGGATCAGAGATGACACCGGCGTTGAGCATGGCTGCGGCCACTGGGTCTCTGTCGAAAAATATCTCTGGAAGCGGGCCGGGATCGCCCCTTCGTCGACCTATTGCCCGGAATGCCTGAAAAAAGTCCAGGAGGACATGGGCTAGCCCATACGGCCGTCAAGCCGGCGGGCGCCCAGCACATGCAGATGCAGGTGCATGACGATCTGTCCGCCTTCTTCGCCGCAGTTGATCACCGTCCGGTATCCGCTCTGGTCGATCCCCTTTATGCGGGCCACTTCCTGGGCCGCCTGCAGCATGGCCTGCCAGAGCGCGGCATCATCCAGGTCGTTCAGGGTGGCGATGTGGCGCTTGGGCACCACCAGAGTGTGCACCGGAGCCTGGGGTTCAATATCGTCGAAGGCATAGACCAGCTCGTCCTCATAGATCTTGGCCGAAGGAATCTCCCCCTTTATAATCTTACAGAAGATACACTCCATATCTGACCTCCTCCTATCGCTGGGAAACGGCAATCGCGGCCTGCAGGTCGAGGCACCCCTCATAGACAGCCTTGCCCGTAATAACCCCGTAGAGTCCCTCAAGTCCGCATAGATTTTCAATATCCTCGATCCCGGACACACCGCCCGAGGCAATCACCGGAATTCTGGTGGCGGCGATCATCTCGGCCGTGGTTTCAAGGTTGGGCCCGTTCAACATCCCGTCGCGGCTGATGTCGGTATACACGACAAAGGCCGGATCAAAGGCCTCATAGCGCCGGGCCATTTCCATTGCCAGGGTATCGGTGACCTCCTTCCAGCCGTGGACAGCAACCTTGCCGTCCAGGGCGTCGATTCCGATCCCCACCTTGCCCGGAAACTCCTGCAGGATCTGCCGGGCTGCTTCCGGCTGTTTGACCACCATGGTGCCCAGGATTACATAATCGACCCCCAGATCGATGATGGCGGCCGCATCCTCCAGACTCCGGATTCCGCCGCCAAGGTCGATCTCAACCTCAACCGCGGCCCGGATGGCCCTGATGGCCTCCATATTCATGCTCTTGCCGCGCACCGACCCGTCCAGGTCTACGATATGGATGCGCTGCGCGCCGGCCTGAACAAATGAACGGGCCACCTCGCCCGGATCATCACTGTAGGGTGTAACCTCGTCAAAGGCGCCCTGCTTCAGCCTCACAACCCGCCCCTTGTGCAGGTCAATCGCTGGAATAATAATCATTTGCTGCTCCCTGATGTCTTTATCGTTCAGCTTAAAGTCTCTTTCGTTGAAGGGATTTTGTCTCCACTGATCCTGACGGCATCCTGGGCAGCCCGGGCAAAGGACTTGAAACAGGCCTCGGCCAGATGATGACCGTTCCCGGACTCACAGACGCTCAAGTGCAGGGTCAGTCCGGCGTTAAAGGCCAGGGCCCTGAAAAATTCCGGCACCAGCTCCAGGTCAAAATCACCGGTCTTGCCCTGAAACAGTTCTTCGCCATGCAAGGCAAAATAGGGCCGCCCGGAGATATCCAGACAGGCCTCCACCAGGGCCTCGTCCATGGGGACCTTGGCAAAACCGTAGCGGTTGATACCGCGTTTATCACCCAGGGCCTTTTTAAAGGCCTGACCAATCACGATACCCGCATCCTCGACCGTATGATGCAGGTCAACCTCGGTATCGCCGGTGGCACTGATCTGCAGGCCGATGCCCGAATGCCGGGCAAAGGCATCCAGCATATGGCAGAAAAAGCCGGACGGCACATCGATGCGGGCCTCCCCGCCGTCAAGATTCAGCCGGACTTCAATATCGGTCTCTTTGGTCTTTCTGCTTACCGCTGCATCTCTCATGCTTCCCCCCTAAGGGCCTGTTTGAAAATCTCGACAGCCTGATCGATCACCGCCGCATCCGGGGCCCCGCCCTGGGCGAACTGCGGCTTGCCGCCGCCACGGCCGCCGGTCTGCTCACAGATAGCCTTCATGATGCTGCCGGCATTCACCCGGTTTTTCAAATCATCGGTCACCATTATCATGAAGGTGGCCTTGCCGGTATCCGCACCCAGGAAGACAACTCCCGAACCCAGACGGTCCTTGATCCGGTCGCCCACTTCGCGCATCTGGGCCGGACCGTCGGCTTCCACCTTTTTGATGACAACCTTGAACCCGTCAGTCTCAAAAGATTCCTCACCGGATGCCGCACCGGCCCCGGTCGCAATCTTGAGGTTGAGGTCCTTGATCCGGCTCTCCTGTTCACGGACCCGGTTCTGCAGCGCCGTGATCCGCTCAACGGTCTCGGTCGGAGAACATTTCAGGCCCGCAGCAATCGCGGCCATCATATCGGCCATATTCTGGACATAAACCATGGCCTCCGTGCCGGCTACCGCTTCCAGCCGGCGAACCCCGGCCGAAACACTCGCCTCGGACACGATCTTGATCAGGCCGATCTCGCCGGTGGATGCCACATGGGTGCCGCCACAGAGTTCAACCGACACGTTCATGCCCATTGAAACCACCCGCACCCGCTCATCATATTTCTCACCGAACAGGGCCATGGCGCCCATGTCCACGGCCTTGTCCTTGTCCATGATCTCGGTCTGAACCGGAAAATCAGCCAGGACATACTGATTGGCAACCGATTCAATCCGTTTGAGTTCCTCGGGCTTGAGGGCCTCAAAATGGGTAAAGTCAAACCGCAGACGCTCTTCCGTCACCAGGGAACCGCTCTGGTGCACATGTTCCCCCAGGACCTCCTGCAGGGCCCGCTGCAGCAGATGCGTGGCGCTGTGATGCCGCATAATGCTCTTGCGCCGGCGGCTGTCCACCATCATGGTCACATTCTGGTCCTTGCGAAGCCTGCCGAAGGTCACCTGCACCTTGTGCAGGATTACTCCGGAGTCCAGTTTCTGGGTGTCGCTGACTGTGCCCCGGACATCGGCGGCCGTGATCAGACCCGTGTCTCCCACCTGGCCGCCGGACTCACCGTAGAAGGGCGTCTTGTCAACCACCAGCGAGGCCTCCTGGCCTTCACCGACTTCCTCAACCGCAGTTCCGTTTGCATCCAGCAGGGCGATCACCGTCGCGCCCGACTGCAGCATGTCATAGCCCACAAACCTGACAGCCAGGACCCCTGACAGGTCCAAGGCGCCTGCGGCATCG
>CAYWBU010000131.1:0-7341 GCA_964456565.1 uncultured Bacteriovoracaceae bacterium
TCGACGCCGCGGAACTGCTGACGCTCAAAGCCGTGGTTCCATCCTGGCCGTCATCATCGAATGCGCCCTGAACTGGTGCGGCGCCCTGACCTGGGAATGGCAGTACTGGCGCACAGGCTTCCCCTTTATCCTCTTCCTGATCGGCTACATGCCGTTCTTCGTTGTATGCTCCTGGGTCCATGACCTGCCGACGCTCAAAAAACAGATCACGGCGGTCAGCTGCATCCTGGGATTCGACCTCATAACCTTCCTGGTCTTCGGCTACGGTCTAGGCTGGATTTAACTTTCAAAGAGGGGCCGGCCAAACCGGCTCCTCTTTTCTTGTAAGATAACCGCGAACCTGCTATCTTTCAGTTCATTCGGTTTCACCGAATAAAACCGGACAATTATATATGCAAAAACTGGAAGATATTGGCTGGAACAGCCATTTTGAAGAACTGCTTGCCGCAGGAAATTTTGAGTCGGGCATACCCGCCCGCGTATTCAGGGCCTACCGTGGGGCCTATATTGTCTGCAGCGCCGACGGAACCGAACTCAGCGCCGAGGTCACCGGCAAACTGAAGCACACTGCCGCCAGCCAGGCCGACCTGCCCGCCGTGGGCGACTGGGTTGTGATTGATATCCGTGAAAACGAAAATAGTGCCACCATCAAGGCCATCCTGCCGCGCCGCACCAAGCTCTCGCGCCGCATAAGCCCGGCCGGCCGCCGGCGCGAATCCGGAGACCCGGGGCGCGAACAGGTCCTGGCCGCCAATATCGATGCCGTCTTTCTGACCACCTCCCTCAACCAGGATTTCAACCTGCGCAGGATCGAGCGTTATCTGGCAACCATTGCCGCCTCCGGGGCCCAACCCATAATCCTGCTCACCAAGACGGACCTCTGCGAGGATGTCGAAACAAAGCTTGCCGAAGTTGCCGCCCTGGCACCCACAGTTCCATTGCATGCCGTCAGCGCCCATACCGGCGAGAACATGAATCAACTGGGGGCCTATTTCACCCGGGGTTTTGCGGCTGTCCTGATCGGATCCTCCGGCGTGGGCAAGTCAACCCTGGTCAACTGGCTCATGGGCGGCGAAATTGCGGCCGTCAGTTCCATCCGCGAAAAAGACGGCCGCGGCCGTCACACCACCACTGCCCGTCACCTCTTCATGCTGCCCAAAGGCGGACTGCTGATCGATACCCCGGGCATCCGCGAACTGCAGCTCTGGGACGTTGAGACCGGCATTGACACCACCTTTGAAGATATTGACAAACTCGCCCTGCACTGCCGTTTCCGCGACTGCCGCCATCAGGACGAGCCCGGCTGCGCGGTCAAGGCCGCAGTCGAAAGGGGCGCCATCAATGAAAGCCGCTACCAGGGCTATCTCAAGCTGCTGAAGGAGAAGGCCTTTGAGGGCTGTCACTCCGGCAAGCAGGAAGACCTTAAATATAAACATGAAATTAAAAAACTGCATACCCGCCAGCGGCGGGGGACCGAGCGCAGTTTCAGAAAACCATGAACAGACTGCGCCCCACAATAAAATGCTCCCTGATACTCATAACGGCCGGCCTGATCATCGCCGGCTGCTCAGCCCGCCAGACCCCCTACGGAAAGCTGGACGGACGCGCCGCCCTGATCCTCGATCGCTACTATGCCGGCAGCTATAAAACTGATCCCAGTGTTGACGATCTGCGCCGACAGATTGAATCCGCCCGTCGCCTGCAGGGATGGCGTCCCAGGATCCACAAGACAAGCGACATCAGCATCACACTTGACGGACGCAACCTTGACGCGCGCATCTACTATCCATCCCCCGACCCCAAACTCCCGATTACAGTTTATTACCACGGCGGCGGCTGGGTGCGCGGCGGGATTGAAACCCATGACATAATCTGCGCCAAGATCTGCCGCCAGGCCGAGTGCATCGTTGTGGCCGTTGATTATCGCCGGGCACCCGAACATCCCTTCCCGGCCGCGGTTGACGATGCCTACGACACCCTGGCCTGGATCGCCCGTAACGCCGAAGATTTCGGCGGTGATCCCCATCGGCTGGCCGTGGCCGGCGACAGCTCCGGCGGCAACCTGGCTGCCGTGGCCGCCCTGCTGGCCAGAGACCGCCACTTTCCCCGGCTCCGGCACCAGGCCCTGATATATCCGGCCACCAACGTTGCCGCAATGCAGACCCCGTCCCATAAAAATTTTGCCACCGGCTACATGCTGGAACGCCGCACCATGGAACGCTTCCGCGACCTCTACCTCCCCGATCCATCAGAACGCAGTAACCCCCTGGCATCACCCCTGCTGAACCCGGACCTTAAAGGCGTTGCGCCGGCCACCATAATTGTGGCCGGGTTTGATGTCCTGCGGGATGAGGGCATTGCCTACGCCGAAAGGCTCAAAGATGCAGGCGTGGACGTGGATCTGGAAAACTTCGAGGGCATGATCCACGGATTTGTCTCCTTTGGACTGCTCCTGGATGAGGCCGCCGATGCCTTGGAAGAGATCTCCGAAAATCTGGCAGAGGCCTTTGATCAAGATTAGGTCAGCAGAACCTACTCAAGCGCAAGAAGTTTTTAAACGATAGGAAGTGCTATGACCAAAAGTGAATTGCAACTCCTCCACTCCCAGATCCAGAATATCTTCCTGGGGCAGGATACCGTGATCAAATCCGTCCTGGCCGCTTTCTTCGCGGGTGGCCATGTCCTGCTGGAAGGCGTCCCCGGCGTGGGCAAGACCCTGATCGCCCTGGCCATGTCCCAGCTCTTTCACCTTAAGTTCAGGCGCATCCAGTTCACCAATGACATGCTGCCCTCGGACGTGACCGGCTTTCATACCTTTGCCAAATCATCTTCCGAACCCGAGCTGATGAAGGGGCCCGTCTTTGCCAACATCGTGCTGGCCGACGAGATCAACCGCACCTCACCCAAGACCCAGTCGGCCCTGCTGGAGGCCATGGAGGAAGGCAACGTGACCATTGACGGCATCACCTACGAACTGCCCCGGCCCTTCATGGTCATCGCCACCCAGAATCCGATTGAAGTTGCCGGAACCTTTCCCCTGCCCGAAAGCCAGCTTGACCGCTTCCTGATCAAGGTTGAGGTGGGCTATCCTCCGGAACAGGCCGAACGCGAGATCCTGCTCAAGGATATCGATCATACCAAGGCCCTGCGGCTGGAGCCGGTCATGGACACCGACCGCATCATGGAAATCAGCGATGAGATCAAGGCCGTCATGATCCAGGATGAGGTGCTCGATTATATAACCGCGATCGTCAGGGCCACCAGGATCCACCCGCAGATCGAGCTGGGGGCCTCGCCGCGCGGAGGCCTGGCGCTCAAACGCATGGCCCAGGCCTGGGCCTACCTCAACGTCCGCAATTATGTCACGCCCGACGATGTCCGGGACGTCACTCCGGCCGTAATAGCCCACCGCATAATCACCCGCAACGGAGCCCCCCGCAACGCGCTCGAGGGAGTGCTCGATGAAGTTGCGATCCCTTATTGATCATCTCAAACCGCCCCGCGGCTTCCGTCTGAGCGCCGCGGGCAAGGTTTTTTTCATCTTTCTCTTCGGCATTTCGCTTGCCGGCATGCTGACCGGCAACAACCTGCTCTTTCTGGTCCTGGCCGTCCTGCTGACCTTCATGATCGTCTCGGGAATCGAATCCGAATGGAACATCCGGCACCTTGAGGTCAGCCGCATCCTGCCGGCGGAGATCCATGCCGGCACTCCGGTGCGCATCGGCTATCTTATCGGCAACAAAAAAAACCGCTCGCGCCGATTGGTCCTCCGCGATTTTGCCGACATCAGGATCACAGAACTTGCGCCGGGAATGCCCGCCCGGGTGGAGGCCGACGCCGTTTATGCAAAACGCGGCCGCCAGCAGCTGGGCGATATCGTTGTGCGGACCACCTTTCCCTACGGGCTCTTTGAAAAATCCATCACCTTTCCCGCCCGCGGGGAAATCATCGTCTTTCCCCAGCCGCTCCCGGTGAACCCCGAAAGCCTGAGAGGGATCGAAGGTGACGGCAGCGGACCGCAAAAAGAGGCAGTTTCCCACATCCGGCCCTATGTCGCCGGCGACCCCCTGGCCGGAATTGTCTGGAAAAGGCGGCATACGGGCCTCTTTTCGCGCATCATGGAGGGCGGGACCGGCCATGCCGGCATCCTAATCCTGACGCCCACGGGTAACCTTGAAGACAAAATCTCAATGGCCGCCTGGCTGATCAGCGAATTTGCCGGCAGCGGCCGGCCTTTCGGCCTGTGCGTCAATGACTATTACAGCGGCCTTCAAAAAGGCCGGCCACACAAACGGGCCCTGCTGGAAAAACTGGCCCTGCTGGAAACCATCCGCGAACCGGATATGAGGAGCGTTGATGAATATAGTCCGATCTTCCGCCTCTAGGCTAAAGACCTCGGTCATCCTCATCTCGCTCACCGGGATGCTGTGCCTGACGCTGGCCGACATGCTGCCGCTGCCGGTCTTTGTCCTGACGGCCGCCATCCACCTGGTGGTCTACCGCAACTTCTACCGCCAGGACATGCTGCCCCCGTCCCTTTTCACCTGGGTGGCACTCATTATTTTCCTGACAGGCCTCCTGCGCATCTACCTCAGCGGCAGTCAGGCCCTCATCCCGGCCTTGCGCGACATGATTGTCAGCCTGGCTCTGACGCGCCTGATCCTCAAAAAGACCACCCGTGAGATCTACCAGATCATGGGTCTGGCCCTCACGGAATGTGTCTTTTCAACCATCTTCACCGTCAGTCCGGTTTTTCTCGCCGGTCTGACCCTGATGGCCTTTCTGATCCCCTTCGCCCTCTACGAACTGGACGGCCTGAATTTTTCAACGCAGGATGAGATTCCACCCACAACCGAACACTGGACAAAGGTCTGGCTGGGCATAATCACCATCAGTGCACTGATGTTCTATATTATCCCGCGCCCCTCCTCAACGCTGATCAATTACTCACTGGCGCAGCGCACTACCACGGGATTCACCGAAAATGTCAGCCTTGAGCAGGACACCCGGGTTGTGCAAGACCGCAGGGTGGCCCTGCGCATCCTCTGGACCGCAGGGCAGCGGCCCGACAATTACTATCTGGCCGGGGCCCGCCTGGAAACCGCCACTGCCGAAGGCTTCCAAAAAAATGACATGCCCGCTGAATTCTTCCGCACAAAAACCGGCTTCAGCGACCGCCTGAAAATCTATCCGGTGGGTATCCACAGCCGCAACCTGTTTTATCCTTTCAGCCTCAGTGCGGTTCACCCTGACAATGTTTCCCGGATGGGACCCAATCTCTACTGGAACGCTGAGATCCCGCCGGTTTATGACCTTTGGGTGTCGCGTCAGCCGGACCGGGACCCCGGGCACAACCTCACTGTCCCGAGCGAACTTCAGGATGTGGCCGCAATCGGCGCCCGTCTGGCGCCCAAGGATTCCCCCACTGCCAGGGCCGAAACCCTGGCCGCCTATCTGAAACAGAACTGTTCATATTCACTGGCAGACCTTGAGGTGCCCGGAGACAGGACCTCCCTGAGCTGGTTTGTTTTCGACGGCCGGCGCGGCAGCTGCGAACACTACGCCGCCGCCCTGGCCGTCATGCTGCGCGGTGCCGGCGTACCTGCCCGGGTGGTGACCGGATTCCTGGTCAGTGAATTCAACCCGGCGGGCGGTTATTTCATCGTCCGTTCAAGCGATGCCCACGCCTGGGTCGAATATTACGACGGTTACTGGCACACCATCGATGCCACGCCGCAGGCGACGGCATCGCCGCAGTCGCGCAGCAATCTGCTCGACACCTGGCGTTTTCGCTGGCAGCGCTGGGTGATTGAATATTCGCTGCAGGACCAGATCAACCTGGCAACCCGGATCAGCCTCCAGGCCCCGCAGGTTCCCGGCATGACTCTGAAAATCGTCCCCATTGCCTTCCCGCTGGCGGCCTTGCTGTATACAGCCTTTTTCATCCGCCGCAGACGCCGCACCGCCAACTACCTCCGCGTGATCCGGGCCTTCAGAAAAAAAGGGCTGTTACTTGATTCGCGTGCCGGACACGGCGCCCACCTGCAGACCATCCGCAACAGTTGGCCGGCCATGGCTCCCCACTTTGAGCGCTACCTGAAAGCCTACCTGGCCGGGCGATTCGGCGGCCGCAATATCGACCTTGACGGCCTTACCGATGAACTCCTTCAGAAGATCAAAAACTCATCCACAACGCCATAACACCTTATATCATTTGACAAAATTATCTTCAGATGCATAGATGAATCAGTTGCATTTTAATCTGTGGAAACCATCCACTCGGGGAGAATTCAGATGCGGGAAAAGATCTGTAGAAAAGGTTTCACCATTATCGAACTCATCATTGTAGTCCTGATTGTCGGCATCCTGGCCGCCACCGCCATCCCGGTCTATGCGGACTACACCAAAAAGGTCAAGCTATCCGAAGTCACCAACGCCCTCGGCTCAGCCATGACCGCAGCCCAGGTTTATTATGGCCGTAACCAGAGCTGGCCGACGGGCACAACCACCCCGGCGGCGGCCGGCAACGAAGGGTTCTACGAGGTCTGCAAGAACACCTTCGGTCTGACCCTGCCGCTGACCTACTGCACGGCCGAAGACTATGTGGCCAGCAGTGCAACACCGACCGGAATCGCAATTCAGGTGACCTTGAGCGGCAACGGCCAGAAACGCATCGGCAAAGATGTCGATGATCCGCCGCACATGCTGATTCTGGCTTCCGGCAGCGAAAGCGGCACCCGCAGCTGGCAGGGAACCCTGCAGTCGCAGTATATGCCTAGATAGAACTCCGGGTCATCAATCTCTGCCGCATGCATCCACTATTGCTGAATTTCCCGTCAGCCTTATATTTTAGACAATAAACAAAAGGAGGGTGAAATGAAAAAGGCAGCAGTAATTCTGGCGGCAACGGCACTGACGGTAATTATCTCTTTTGCTGCCCCGGCAGCCGAGAAAGTGATCCTGACAACCCTCGACTGGGCCCCCTATATCGGACAGGATCTCAAAAACCAGGGCTATGTGGCCGAAGTTGTCAGAGAATCCTTTGCCCGGGCCGGCTACGAGGTGGACTTCATCTACAGGCCCTGGGCCCGGACCGTAATGCTGGCCAAAGAGGCCAAATATGTGCCCGAAAAAGGCCAGGTAGCCGGTTATTTCCCGGAATATTACGGTGAACAAATCAAGGAATATGCCGTTTTTTCTGATCCGTTCCCCGGCGGACCGCTAGGGTTCTTCCAACGCAAGGGCGCCGGCATCACATATAAAAATCTCAAGGATCTGACAGCTTACAACATCGGGATGAGAATTGAAGCACTTTCAGGCCTGCCCTCTTCACACTGTTTT
>CAYWBU010000132.1:0-7272 GCA_964456565.1 uncultured Bacteriovoracaceae bacterium
CATATGGGTATGATACTGTCTCTCACGCTGCCCCCCCGGTCAGCATTTTGAATTTTATTAGGGACCCTTACCAGGAAATTCCAGGAACAATATCAGCCTGTCTCGGTGCCGGTCTTGCGCCGGACAAAACCCCTGATGTCACCAAAGGCTTCAAGCGCAAGGGTCTTGACATCCACCTCGATCATATAGAAGGCCGGAACCATCAGCAACGTGATCAGGGTGGCAAACAGCACCCCGAACCCGAGGCTCAAGGCCATCGGGATCAGGAATCGGGCCTGAATGGATGTCTCCAGAATCATGGGGGTCAGCCCCAGGAAAGTGGTCAGCGAGGTCAGGATGATCGGCCTGAAACGTCTTATGCCGGCCTGCTGCACTGCATCCTCGAGACGCATTCCTTCAGCCTGCATCCGGTTGGCCGTATGCACCAGCACCAGGGAATCATTAATCACCACCCCCGAAAGCGCCACCACGCCCATCATACTCATAAGACTCAGGTTGTAGCCCATTACCAGATGCCCCAGCAGGGCCCCGACAAACCCGAAGGGGATGGCGAACAGCACCACCATTGACTGGATATAACTTTTAAAGGGGATGGCCACCAGGCAGTACATCACCAGCAGCGCCACGGCAAACCCGGCAAACAGACTGCCCATGGCCTCCTGGGAGGCCTCCTTCTCTCCGCCGAAAGAATAGCTTAGTCCGGGATATTTATCTGTCAGCCGCTGCAGATCACCGGTTGTCAGGGACGCCAGAACCTTATCCACGCTGGTTACGGCAATTTCTATCTCCGAACTCACCTCAATGATGCGTTTGCGACTGTCACGCTTGATGCTGGTATAGGACACCCCCCGTTTAACACTGGCCGCCTGACCCAGCGGAATCTCACCGCCGGAAGGGGTCCTGATAATCAGACTTTCCACATCGTACTGCGATCTGCGCTGATCTTCGGGCAGTTTGACATTGACGCTGACCGTGTCACGCCCCCGCTGCTGTGAAAAGGCCTCCACCCCATAGTAGGCATTGCGCACCTGACGGGCCAGTTCCAGATTGGTGAGACCCAGACTGCGGCCTTCGGGTGTCAGGTTGAAATCAAGCTGCGGTTTCCCGCTGGAAAAACCGTCATCCACATCATAGACCCCGTCATAGGATTTCAACATTTCAGCCAGTTCGCTGGCCGCATTCTCCAGCACGGCAATGTTATTATGGCTCAGGCGAATCGCCAGGGCCGCGCCCGAGGAATGCCCCAGCCGGCCGGGCTCAACCTTGAGTGATTCAAGTCCCGGGATATCGCCGATATTTTTCCGCCAGCTCCCGGTAAAATCTTTCAGGTTAAATTCGCGCTCATCCGGCCCCACCAGAGAGGCAATCACCAGCACCGTATTCTGATCCAGCATGGCTATCACGCCCTTGGAAAACTCCTGACCGCCATGCTCGTCAACGGCCTTGAAAGCTGCATCTTCCAGCTGCTGTTTGACCGCCATGACGTCCTCTCGCGGGGCATCATAGGGCAGAATTGCCGTGGCATTGACCCAGTCGCCTTCGGGACTCGACATCAGCTGAAAGTTGATGCGGCCGCTGGCCACAAAACCCACGGAAACAATCAGCACGGCAATCCCGATTGCCAGGGTCTGCCAGCGGTTATGCACACACCAGCTGACCATGGGGCCATATGTATCGCGGGCAAAATGCACGATCCCGTCCGAAAACCGGGACTGGAAACGCTGAAACCACCCGCCCCCGGTCCGGCAGTCTTTTTTGCGCACATGCGCCAGATGGGCCGGCAGGATGTACAAACATTCAAACAGGGAAATCAGCAGAACCGTGATGACCACAATCGGAACATTGCGCATGACCTGTCCCCAGTCACCTTCCATAAACAGCATGGGCGCAAAGGCCGCCACCGTTGTCAGCACCGAGAACACCACCGGAACCGCCACCTCCTGGGCCCCCACTATGGAGGAATTCTGGCAGTCATCGCCGCGCTGGCGGTGTTCATAGATATTCTCGCCCACCACAATGGCGTCATCCACCACGATACCCAGAGTGACGATGAAGGCGAACAGCGAGATCATGTTGATGGAGATATCTGCACCCGGCAGGAACAGAAAGGCCCCCAAAAATGAGATCGGAATACCCATGGTGACCCAGAAGGCCAGCGACGGCTGCAGGAACAGCCCCAGCAGGACCAGGACCAATATCAGACCGATGATGGCATTTTTATTCAGCAGCCGGATACGATCCTTATAGATCTTGGAAAAATCGATCAGTTCCCCCATCCCGAAGCCCGGCGGCAATTCCGCAAGGACGCTTTCCTGATAGGCCTTGACCGCATCCGCCACCTCAACCGGAGTCTGTTTACCCACGCGATAGACACTCAGGACCACCGCCCGTTTACCATTGAAGAAGGCAAAGTCATCGGTATCTTCGAAGCCTTCCCGGATCGTGGCAATATCGCCCAGCCTGACGGCAGTCCCGTCCGGCGCCGCCACCACGACTATATCCTTGAATTCTGTGGCCCAATCACGTTTTTCACGGGTGCGCAACAGAATCCGGCCGGCCTCGGTCTTGATCTCACCGCCCGGGATCTCAACCGCGGTCTGGCGGATGATTCCGGCCACCTGTTCAAGACTGAGGCCGTAGTTACGCAAGGTCTGCCGCGGAACCTCAATGCTGATCTCGGGTGGCCGCACCGCCTCCAGTTCCACTTTGGAAATCCGGCTGTCCCTGAGCATGTCATCCCGCATCATCTCGGCATATTCCTTCAAGGAGGCCTCATCGGCATCACCGTAGAGCGCAAACTGCATAACCATCACGCTGTTGGAGATATGTTTCACGGTCGGATCTTCGGCATCGTCCGGGAAGGTTGTTATGCGGTCGACCGCACCCTCCACATCTGAAAGGACCTCGTCATAGTCGGCATCATAGAACATCTCGGCATAGACAATCCCCACACCCTCGGTGGCCTCGGATCTGAGCTTCTTGATGCCGTCAATGCCGTCAACGGCCTCCTCAACCGCCAGGAGTACGCCGCTTTCAACTTCCTCGGGGGAAGCTCCCGGATAAGGGACCGTCACCGAAATAATATTGGAATCGATCTCGGGGAAAACCTCTTTTTTGGTATTACTCATGAGCATTACCATCCCGCCCACCATCAGGATGAGCATCAACAGGTTGGCGGCCACATGATTGCGGGCCATCCAGGCGATCGGTCCCCGGTTTTCGGTGTTCATCATCTGTTCCCCTTTGACGCAGGACCGGTTTCATTTGTTGCAGTCGCCTGTTGGTCACCGCCGTCAGTTTCGCCGTTATCCATCAGCCGCTTAAGCTGCATACCCTCCACCGGGGCCGGAATCCGGCTGGTGATAACCAGCTCGCCATCTTTAAGATCGCCCCTGACCAGCACCTCATCAGCCTGCCCCCGAACAAGCGTGACCGGTCGGATCGACAGGCGGTTTTCGCTGCCGAGCACCCAGATCTTGCCAGCATGCAGGGCGCCCTGCGGCAGGACAAAGACGCCTTCGGCCCGCAGCCCCTCAATCTCCAGCTTGACATAACTGTTGATCAGCAGCGGCACGCCCTTGAGCCTGCCGCTTTTCGCAAGATTAAAGGGATCGGGCACCTGCACAAGAATACGCGCCATACGCCCCTGGGCTGCAACGCTGCTCATCAAACCGGTCACGACCGCATCCCACTCGCCATGATCCAAGATTACCTTGACCTTTGAGCCCTCTGACGAATTGATTCCCGGGATAGCCACCCAGCGCAGTTCATCCTGGGGAACCAGCGTCTCAATCCTGAAGGCATCCGTTCCCACCAGGGTAGCCGCCACACCGGAGGGTCCCACCTGCTGACCCAGTTCAATTGATTCCTCCAGCACAACCGCATTAAACGGGGCCCTGATATTGGTGCGTTCAAGGTTGAGTTCGGCCTTTTCAACCGCACTGCGGGCAGATTCCACGGCAACCAGCGCACTCTCTTCCTGGGGCTTTCTGAGGGCCAGCGCCCGGCCCTCCGCAGAAACTTCCAGCTCACCGCCCAAAAGCTCCCATTCCTTCTCGGCCACAGCCCGGCGGCCTTTTTCGGTTTTAAGCTGAACCTCAGCGGACGAAAGCGTTGCTCGGGCCTGGACAAGGGCCAGTTCATAATCCCGTGGATCGATACGCGCCAGGACTTCACCGGCCTTGACAAAAGATCCGGGATCAAGATTGGCATTCTGCCAGACGATCTGACCGGAAACCTGCGGCTGAACCGCAACCTGCTGCTCGGGACCGACCGTCCCCATGGCCTCGACCGTCACCGTCACATCGCTGCGCTGCGCTGCAACAACCTCCACCACCGGCACGGCAATGGATACGGGTTTGCGCTCAACAGGCGGCTTACTCTTGACCAACACCAGCATGATGAGAATGCCTATTCCTATTATCCCCAAAAATGTCAGAAACTTATAAAAACTTCTCACTTTTCAACTCCTGTGGATGTCTGTCTTGTAATCTCATTTGTCCATGTCCCGCCGAGGGCCCGGCAGAGCTCCACCCGATATGACAGCAACTGGTGTCTGGCCGTAACGACCTCCTGCTGGATCTGCTGCAGGGACTGCAGGGCGCTCAGCACCGCAAGATAATCGTCCAGCCCGTTGATGTAATTGCGCCGGGCCAGGTCAAGCGTCGCCTGCGCCAGATTTTCCCGGGCAACCAGCTCACCCAGATAAACCGCCTGGCTCTTTTCCTTCAGCTGGGCATCCTCCACCTCCTGGATGGCCACCAGAAAACTCTTGGTATAACTGCTGAGCAGTTCCTGGACCCGGGCCCGGTTCTGGTCAACCACAAGATTTTTGCGATGACCGTCATAGATGCTCAGCGCGATGGAATCGGCAATGCTCCAGACCCAGTTCTCCAGCAGGTCGGAATAATCGGCGGCACCGTATCCGGTCGAGGCCGCAATCGAAAAAGATGGATAGCGGTCGGCCACTGCCGCACCGACCCGATTGTCGGCGGCCGCCACCCGCATCCTGGAAGCCTGCAAATCCGGCCGCCGCAAAAGCAGATCCGAAGGCAATCCGGCCGCCGGACGGGACCAGACTTCGGGAAATTTTTCGGGCAGTTCTTGCAGTTCAACAGCCGGCGGCCGGCCCATCAGGACATTCAGCTGGTGACTGATAACTTCCAGGCCCGATTCCATCATGGGAATCTGCGCCCTGAGGGCGGCGACCTGCTGGCGCTGGCGATAGACATCGACACTGCCGGCCAGACCGAGCGCAAAACGCATTTCCACCAGTTCAAGATAGGTCGCATTGATATCCAGCTGATGTTTCAACAGGGCCAGCTGTTCGCGCTGTTCAATCAGACTGAAGCAGACCTCCACTGCCTGGGCCGCCATGGTCATCTGCATGGTTTCCAGATCCATCCGGCTGGCACTGAAATCAAGCTTGGCCGCCCGCTTCTGTGCAGCCAGCTTACCCCAGAGATCCAGCTCATAGGCAGCCCCCAGGCTGAGCGAATGCTGGTTGGCATGCTGGGCATTAGTCCCCGAGAGCGGATAGGTTCGCGGCACATTGGTCCGGGACCTGGCATTCTGGAGTTCAAGGCTAACAACCGGAACTTGTCCGGCAGCGGCCTGACCCGCCAGGGCGGCGGCCTGATCAAGTCGGCTCCAGGCCATCTGCAGATCAAGATTTTCCGTCAAGACTGTCGTCACGACCTGATTCAGCCGGGAGTCGCCAAAACCCTCCCACCAGCGTTCCAGGGCTGTCTCACCCCGGCTGTCAATCGAATATCCGGCCGGAACCTCCACCAACGGCTGTGGGGCATCGGTAACCTGATAGACGCTGCAACCGGTCAGGCACAGCAACAATATCACAGCAGTCACTGTGTAACGCTTCATAAGAAAACCTCTTTTTTCTGTACGGCCATGATTTCGCGAATCCCCCCCAACGAAAACCGGGTGACAACAGCCGCAATTTCGTCCAGTTGGCGATCGCTAAAATCAAAATCCGGATCAGATTTCATATGTCTGAGGTGCAGCGGGGAATAAAAAAAACACTGCCCCATAATACTGAACACACATGATCTGACCAGATCTTGATCTGCGGCTTCACCGGCGATCCGGGCAACAATTCCCAGCAACCCGTCAAGCACGGGCTGGGTCAGTTCAACATGCATTTTCCTGACAGCCGGGATAGGCTCAATCATCTCCCGGAAAAAAATCGAACCGTGGTCAACCCCCCGGTACATACGGTAAAGCAACGATCTGACAAAGGCATGCAGCTGTTCTTCGGGAGAAGCCCCTTCTGCAAGTTGCCAGTCCGCTGGGAATTTTTCAAAGGCCTTGCTGAACACATCTTCAAAGACTGCGGCGAAAAGATGCTCCTTATCACCAAAATGATAGTTGATGGCGCCGACCCCCACATCAGCCTTACGGCAGATCTCCCTTACCGTTGCCCCCCTGTAGCCCTTGTCGGCGAAGACCTCGCCCGCTGCCCTGACAATCTTCTTGCGTGCATCTTCCGGTTTCATATCGATCTCCTGAACATATGTTCTGAACATTTGTTTTGAACATATGTTCAGAACAGTCAACCCCCAATTCTCCAATTAATAAAATTTCTGCATTCAAAGGCAACTCGGCTGACCCGATCCTGAACACACAGATTTAACGAGAAATACTCAATAGATCACCACATAATCACAGCTGTCGAGCCAGGGATCATACACGGTTGCAAGATCCGTTATCGCAGATGACGGAGTCGTTTCTCCACGGCAAATTCCGCCGATCATCACATAATCACCGAGGACAATGCTGTCCAGCTCGGAAACCGCTTCTCTGAAGACACATGTGATGACCTGATTTGATTCCACCAGATTAACGAGATAGACATCAAGATCCGTCAGCGTTTCCCCTCCATATACATATCCGGAAACAAGTACATAGGTGTTGAGATATTCATCATCGGCCGCATCCGCATCGGCCTCATAACAGGAAATCAACTCCCCGACAGACATGCTGGGATAGGTCGACTGCATCAGAAGATATTCATCCGCAAGATCATCATCTGAGGAATCCTCACACCCTGCAATTCCCAGCACCATAAACAGCCCTAGGAACACAACCGCCAAATTAGACTTCATAGCTTCCTCCATTTAAACGCGGCCGTTCAATGTCGCCGCCTGCGTTAATTATCGCAGTCGCCGGTTATGAAGTTACATATCAGGGGCATCCGCTAAATTTGCGTGCCATTTCATCTAAACAGCCGCAACCGCCAGTGTAACCCATATTGCA
>CAYWBU010000133.1:0-7186 GCA_964456565.1 uncultured Bacteriovoracaceae bacterium
GAATTCACCGCGGCCGACAAGTTCCTGCAGGTTCTTGTTGGTGGCGGCCACGATGCGGGTGTTGAGCGTGATGGTCTGGTTGCTGCCCAGCCTTTCAAGGGTGCCCTCCTGCAGGATGCGCAGGAGCTTCACCTGTACGGCCGGCGGGATGTCGCCGATCTCGTCTAAGAAGATGGTGGAGTTGTCCGCGGCCTCGAAACGTCCTTCACGCCTTGCCGTGGCCCCGGTGAAGGCGCCCTTCTCATAGCCGAACAGCTCGGATTCGATCAGGGTTTCGGGGATGGCGGCGCAGTTGACCTTGATCATGGGGCGGGCGTTGCGGGGCGACAGCCGGTGGATCATGTTGGCCACCACCTCCTTGCCGGTACCCGATTCGCCCAGGATCAGCACCGTGGCCTCGCTGGGGGCCACCTGGTGCACCAGGTCCAGCACCTCGCGCATGCGCGGGCTGGCGGTATCCACCGGGGTTTCCAGTTCGGCCAGGCGTTTTTTGAGGTTTAGGTTGTCCAGGGTCAGGGTCTGTTTTTCGATGGCATTGCGCACGGCCTTTAGGATGTCGGCCTTTTTGAAGGGCTTGGTGATGTAATCATAGGCACCTTCCTTCATGGAGTCCACCGCGGTGTCCACCGAGGCGTGCCCGGTGATCATGATCACCTCGGTCTGGGGCGCGACCGATTTGGTTATCTTGAGCAGTTCCAGGCCGTTCATGCCGGCCATGCGGATATCGGTGATGATCAGGTTGATCCGTTCCTGGCGCAGGATGCGGTAGGCCTCATCACCGCTGGCTGCCGTGACGACCCCGTAGCCTTCCCTGTTCAGGATTTTTTCCAGCGAGAGCCGGATGCCGGGTTCATCATCAACAACCAGGATTTTAGGGGTCATGGCGAGAAGGGGTCCTTTCGGGTCGCGCTGAGGTTGATGCTGGTGCGCCCCTCACCGCTGAGGGTGATCTTTTCAAAGACGGCCTTGTCGCCGGCGGCCCGGGCATAAACGATGTAATCCCCGGGAGCGAGGTCTTCAAAGACATAGGTGTCATTTTTGGCCGAAGCGGATTTCTGCCTGAGGGCGGCCTCCATGAGCTGAGATGACTCCCGACTGAAAATTTCTTCCAGGACCTTTTTTTCGGCGGCATGCCCGGCGCGGGCCTTTTCAAGTTTTTGGCGGCAGGTCTGCAGGTCGGCCTCGGCATCAGCGATGCGCTTGTCATATTTCTTGAGGTCGCCGGCAAAGGCCTGCTCCAGGGTGAGCTCGCGAACCTGGCCCTTGTAGTCGACCCGTTTGACAAAGGTCAGGTCGCTGACATGCAGTTTGAGCTGCTTGTTGATGTTTTTGCGCAGAAAATCGATCTGGTCCTGGGTCAGCTCCGCGGCAAAGAAGGGAAATTCCTCGGGCGCGGTCTCGGCGTTGCTCAGGGTGCCGCCCGGCGCCAGGCCGAAGAGCATGGACTCAAAGTCGATCAGCTCCAGGATCAGGCGGGAGGAGGTGGGAATGTTGATGTCGCCCACCACCGGGTCATAGTGCAGGTAGGCCAGGGTGCGGTCCGAGCGGTTGGTGATGGCATAGGTGAAATAGATCTGTCCCATGGAGGAAGACTCCAGCGAGACCTCGGTCCTGGCCGAGAGCACCTTGACATCCAGCTTGGCGAGATATTCCTCGCGGATATCGTGGATGCGGTCCTTGCGCTGCGTGGTTGTAGCGGCGATGGTCTGCTCCAGACCGGCCTGCTGCTGTTCCAGGGCACTGATGCCGAAACGCCGGTCCAGTTCGGCCAGTTTGCCGTCCAGGCCGGCATGCAGGTGGTCCAGCACGGCCTGGGTTCCCGCCGACAGAAGGACCGCATCGCGGGTGCCGGAGGGCAGTTTAAGTTTCAGTTCCGCCGCGCCGGCCGGCAGCCCGGTCAGGATTATCAAGAGCATTGTAAGGGCAGTTTTTTTCATTCGATGACACCTTTAGGTCTGTTTTTCCCGGCCTCGACCGGAACACTGAAGGAGAATGTAGCGCCTTCGTTCATTGTACTTTCAACTCCAACCCAGCCTTCATGGGCATTGGCGATATACTGCACCAGCGCCAGGCCCAGGCCGGTTCCGTTTTCCTTGGTGGTGAAGTAGGGATCAAAGATCCTGCGGGTCAGGTCTGCGGGGATACCCGAGCCCGTGTCCTTCACCTTCAGGATAAAATCACCGTCAATCCCCGCCAGGCTGATTTCCAGCCGGCCGCCGGCCGGCATGGCCTCGGCGGCATTCTTGATCAGGTTTATCAGAACCTGCCGGAATTGTCCACGGTCGATCATGATGGTTCCGGGTATATCCTCAGTGATTATGCTGACTTCTATCTGACCGCGTTCCAGCTCGGGCCGCATGATGCGGATGGCGTCGGCCACCTCCTCAGCCGGGTCCACCGACTGGATTCTGGGGCGCGGCAGCCTGGCATAGGCCAGATATTCCTCGGTGATGCGTGCCAGGCGGTCGACCTCGTCGCGGATGATCTTGACGATCTCGTCGGCCTCCGAGTTGCCGCCCTCCTCCATCTCCTCGGCCAGCAGTTCGGAATGCAGCATGACCGAGGTGAGCGGGTTACGGATCTCGTGGGCCACATGGGCCGACATCTGGCCCACGGCGGCCAGTTTTTCGGCCTGGATCAGCTTTTCGGTCAGCACCTTTTTATCGGTCATGTCCATGGCGTACTGGATCACATGCTCGACCTCGCCCCGGGCCCCCAGCAGCGGGATGCAGCTGACGTCGAACAGATAGGGCTTGCCATGGATCTCGATCCGGCGTTCGCGGTCGCTGATGACCTGCCCGGTCTTGAAGCAGGCCTCCAGCAGGTCGGTGTGGCAGATGCGCTCAGCGGGCTCAAAGTCCACCAGGCAGTGCTTGTCGATGAAATCGCGGCGGTCCCTGCCGTAGAGGTCGCAGTACATCTGGTTGATGTCGACGATCACGAAGGCCGCATCGATCATGGCCATGTAGTGCGGCATGGCGTTGAAGACCGTTTCCAGGCGGCGGTGGGCCACCAGGATGCGTTCGGCCCACTTGTTGCGCTCATGGGCCCGCGCCCGGTCGCGGTTGATGCGCAGAGCCACGATGGTGGCGATGATCACCAAAGCCACGCTGGCGCTGCCCAGGATGGTGGTGTTGCGGAAGGTGCCCGACATCAGGGCGATGACTTCGCTGTAGGGCGAGGTCACCACCGTGATCCAGCGTTTGTTGAGGAAGTGGGCCGAGGAAAAGGCCAGCAGTTTCTTGACCGGCTGGGGCGCGGGATAGTGCGGGAAGATATATTCATACATCCCGTCATTCTTGAGTTCCATGCCCTGGCGCACGGCCCGGATGCCCGAGGTGTCCAGGCCCTGGCGCTCCATCTCCAGGATGACATCATTGATGTTGCGCCCGGTCATGTGCGGGTCGGGGTGGAAGAGGATGATGCCCGTGTCGTCGATCAGCCAGGCATAGCTGGAGGTGGACGGCCGGATGGGCACAATGTGCTGGGCCGTGATGCTGGGCAGGTCGATGACACAGCCGATCAGGCCCGCAAAGTTGCCGGCGGCGTCGTGCGCCGGATAGGAGATGATGAAGGATTCAAAGCGGTTGGGGATGTCGGGATAGCTTTCGCCGCCGATGGTGATGATGTTGGAGGCAAAGGGCACCCCCAGTTCGCTGGCCATGCGGAAATACTGGCGGAAGCTGTAGTTCTTGCCCACCAGGCCCGACATGGCGTCTTCGGGATAGTGGTAGATCAGGTTGCCGTCGCGGTCTTCCCAGAAGACAAAGGCCACCTTGGTCTTGAGCGACATGTAGGCGTCGCCCACCGCGTCCTGGATGGTCTGGGTGTCGTTGTGCTGCAGGCCGGGCAGGTTGGTGGAGAGGTGCAGCACATTGGCGATATCGCTCATGTGCTGCTGGATGCCGGTGGCGATCTGCTGGGCCAGCAGCTGCTGTTCGCGGTTGAACTGGACCGCCATCTCGCGTTCGACGCCCCGATAGGCATGGAAGGCGAACATAACCACAAAGCCCAGCACGACAAAGGACCCCGTGAGAATGATGATTTCCCACCAGGGGTCCTTTATGCTGAAGTTTTTGAGTGTCATAGGCTCTAGGTCAGACAGATGTCCTCGGTTATCTCGGCCGGCAGTTCGGCGGCCCGCTGCTGCAGTTCGGCGGCGTTCAGCGCGAACAGGGGGCTGATCTCCACCTTGACCCCGGCACCCACCTTGATGCCGGCCTGCTCCAGCCAGCGGCGGTGCCTCTCGGACTGCATCTCCATGGAGCTCTCCAGTGAATCGTCGCCGGACTTGTTCTTGACCGGCGCAAACTCGTCCTCCCGGCCCACCTCCAGGGTGACGGAAGTTTCACTCAGGGGCAGGGCGTCAAAGATGAAGGTCTCGAACTTGATGCCCTTGACGTCAACGGGGTTGCCCCCTTCGTCGATGGTGGGGATATTTTTGCCGGCGCGGTGATAGGGCAGCGCCAGCCCGCCGTCGGTCAGTTTTTCGATGAAGTCGCGCCGGATGACATGGATGGCGATGGAGCCGGCCCAGTAGATCATCTCGCCGTCGTCGTCGGCGGCGTAGCGCATGTCGTCGGACATGTCGCTGTATTCCATCACGCGGGTCCTGCCGTCCACCGCGGCGATCACGCCCACCTTTTCCTCGAAGTCGCGCTTGCGCACGATCTTGGAGGACATCTGGGCGCCCTTTTCATGGTGCAGGCCGAGGAAGAGCGGGTCGCAGACATCCACCAGGGGGTTGTCCACCTGGAAATAAAAGATCTCCTCGATGCCACGCTGTTGCATGACCTCCAGGCAGCCGTTGTTTCTGAGGGCGCTGAAGGTGCCGCCGTGGCCGTCGGGGTTCATGAACAGGCCGCCGGAACGGGCGGCGATCAGGCGGCCGTCGGGGGTCAGCGAGGGCAGCATGCCCTGCACGAAGAAAAAGACATCGGCGGCGTTCAGGCCGAAATAGTCATGCTCCTTGAAAAACAGGACGGTCTCGTCATTGTTGGCGCGCGAGGTCATGATGAAGAGCGGGATGTTCCTGGAATATTTGCGCGCCAGGGCGCGGATTTTTTCGGCATGCAGCTGGAAGAGGGTCTTGTGGGCCACGGGGCTGACCTCGACCGCGCCCTTGGGGCCGTCGATGCCCAGGCGCGAGCCCTGGCCGCCGGCCACGATCAGGGCCGCCACCCGGCCCTCCCTCAGCAGGTCTTCGCCGGCGCCGTATTCGGTGCGGGCCCGGGGGCTGGCGGCATAGTCCAGGGTGACGATCTCGGGCGGGCTCACCTTGCCGGCCGCGGGTTCATATACGCCTTCCCCCCGGGTGAGGCGGCCCAGCAGCTCAAAGTCGATCTTCTCCAGGTCGGCCGCGATCTGTTTTTCGGATACGCCCTCAACTCCCTTTGCCAGCAGATCGGCGATATGGTCCTGATTTAGCTTTCTTAGCCTTGTTTCTAGCATCAATTACCTCCGCAATTCTTTTCTCAAAACCTGCCCCCGACGGTTCATAGAGGGTTTCATCCGCAACGCTGGCGGGCAGGTAGTCCATGGTGAGCGCGCCTTGGGGGTCGTCATGGGCATAGGCATAGCCCTTGCCGTAACCCAGTTCCTTCATCAGCCGGGTGGGCGCATTGCGCAGGCTGAGCGGGACATCGGGCGCGCCGGTTTCCTTGATAAGTTTCTTGATCTTTTTCTCCGTCAGGTAGATCCGGTTGCTCTTGGGGGCGCAGGCCAGGTAGGCCGCGGCCTCATACAGGGCCAGGTCGCCCTCGGGGCTGCCCAGGGCCGTAAAGGCATCGCGCGCCGCAATCACCATGCGCAGGGCGTTGGGGTCGGCCAGGCCGATATCCTCGCTGGCGATGCGGATCATGCGCCGCAGCACATAGAGCCGGTCCTCGCCGGCCTCCAGCATGCGGCCCAGCCAGTAGAGGCTGGCGTCGCATTCGCTGGCGCGTACACATTTATGGAAGGCCGAGATCAGGTCATAGTGGTTGTCGCCGGCGCGGTCATGGTAGAGCGGCCGGTCCAGGATGGCCTGCAGGTCTTCAGGCTTGATGAGCTCTTTCTCGATCTTGTGCAGAGCCAGCTCCACCAGGTTGAGCGCGGCGCGCGCATCGCCGCCGGCCGCCCGGGCGATCAGGCGGATGCTCTCATCCTCCAGGCGCCGCTGCAGGCCTTGGAGCTGGTGGTCATGTTCCACGGCGCGCCGGATGATGGCCTCGATCTCGTTTTCGCTGAGGTGGTGCAGGGCGATCACCTGCACGCGCGAGAGCAGCGGCGAGTTGATGGAAAAAGAGGGGTTTTCGGTGGTGACGCCGATCAGCACCACGTCGCCGTTTTCCACAAAGGGCAGCAGGGCGTCCTGCTGGGTCTTGTTGAAGCGGTGGATCTCGTCAATGAAGATGATGGGCGGGATCTCGGCCCCGAAGGCCATGGAGGTCACCTGGCGGATCTCCTTGACCCCGCTGGTGATGGCGCTGACATCGAAAAAGGCGCTCGGCTGCAGCCCGCGGATGATGCCGGCAATGGTGGTCTTGCCCGTGCCGGGCGGTCCCCACAGGACCACCGAACGCCGCTTGCCGGCAGCAAATTCCTCGATAAAGGCCCGGGCTTCCATATGCCCGACAAAGCCCTCCAGATCGAGCGGTCTCACTCGGTGGGCCAGGGGTGCGCTTTTTTCCATGGGAACCTTATAACATAAACAATCCCGGGCTCAAAAATTTATTCCAGGCCGGCCCTCATGGACATGCGCCCCGCAGGCATTTATTTTTGCAGCGCTTTTGGCTTTTAAAATCGTTGCTTGACAAAGGTAGCCTTAGTTTATAAAAGAGAGCCACCTTGACGCGGGGTGGAGCAGTCCGGTAGCTCGTTGGGCTCATAACCCAAAGGCCGCAGGTTCAAATCCTGCCCCCGCTACCAAGCATCTGACGCGGGTTTGCAATTAAGGTTGCAAACCCGCTTTTTGTTTTCTGCTGACCTATTTTTAGAATAAGCCCGTGTCACAGTATGTCATAGCTTACGATAAGGCATAGTGGCGGGTTGGATCGGTTGGGCCTGCCCCGATCTCACGAATGAGCCCCTTGTCAAGCATGCCCTTGAGGTCACGCTGCAGACTGCGGCGGTTTACGTTGGGGCATAGATTCTCAAAGTCCTGGATTGTCAGCTGGTTATATTTTAGCAAGGAATCGATGGCTTT
>CAYWBU010000134.1:0-7027 GCA_964456565.1 uncultured Bacteriovoracaceae bacterium
TTCAAGAGAAAAAAAAGAAAAAATATAAAGAGATCCGTATGTAACCGCAGGAAAGTGCTAGGATATTGATTTTCCAGGTAATTGGTCGGACCAATTTTTAAAGGTGAGTTAAGCATGAAAAAGCCCGGACGCTGCATCCGGGCTTTTTGTGAAATATAGAATCTGATTCGGGACTATTCCGGAGACGCCAGACCGATGATCTTCAGGATTTCGGCCACGCGGGTTTTAACCCGGGTATCCATGACGATGTCATCGGGCCACTGGCGGTGATGTCCGTCGGCCGGATTTTTGCGGGTGGCGTCAATGACGGCGTTCTGGCCCCTGATGGTTATGTCGCGACCCGGATCGGTATTGTTGAAGATCTTCCAGAGGCACAGGGAACCATCATTGAGATCGATGTCATGATCAAAGAGGATGCAGATGCCGCTGTTTCCGATCTGTTGCTCGGTCAGGGCCATATAGTGGGCCGAATTGCGCCGGTCATCTTTGGTGATGCCGAACAGTTGCACCGGATTGCGGGTGTCGGCGAAACAGGTTGCATGTGCGACAAAGCCGTTTTCAAGCTGCTGCAGGGCGCTGAAGAGCTGGGACCCGTCCGTGCGCGGTGTTTGTCCGGAGCGTTTTTGCTCGCCGGTGATGCGCCGGGAGGCATCCACTCCCAGTTTGGAGCCATATAGCGGCTGGGGGGCGGAGTGATCGAGCACGTCCAGGACCCCGCTGCTGACGATGAGGTCCTGGACGAGGTCGATGGTGTCCAGGATCTGCCGCAGCAGTTCGGCGGGCCGGTTGAAGAGCAGGTTGTCGTCCACGGTGATGATGGTCTTGGCAAAGCTCATCTGTCCGGTGCCCCACATGCCGTCCATGATCTTGCGGGCATGCTGGGGAAATTCTTTTTCGATGGCCGTGACGACAATGTTGTGAAAGACGCCTTCCCACGGCAGACAGTAGTCCTTGACCTCGGGCAGCACGGTCTGCAGCATGGGCAGGAAGATGCGTTCCGTGGCCAGGGCCAGGTAGCAGTCCTCCATGGGCGGGCGGCCCACCACTGTGGCAAAATAGATGGGATTTAGGCGGTGGGTTATGGCCGTGACATGCAGGACCGGGTAATCGTCCTCCAGGGAATAATAACCGGTATGGTCCCCAAAGGGACCTTCGTTGCGCATTTCGCCGGGGACCACGTAGCCCTCGATGATGAATTCGGCCTCGGCCGGGACCTCGATGTCGACTGTTTTGCCCTTGACCATGGTCACCGGTTTGCGGCGGATGAACCCGGCCAGCAGCATCTCGTCGATGCCGCGCGGCATGGGGGCTGTGGCGGCATAGGTGACGGCCGGATCGGTGCCGATGGCCACGGCCACCTCCATGCGGCGGTTCTGCTTGCAGTATTCATGATAGAAATGGGCGCCGTCCTTGTGGATGTGCCAGTGCATTCCGGTGGTATTACGGTCGAAGATCTGCAGGCGGTACATGCCGACGTTGCGTCCGCCGGTTGTCGGATCTTTGGAAAAGACCACCGGCAGGGTCACGAAAGGCCCGCCGTCATCCGGCCAGCATTTGAGGACCGGGATCTTTGTGAGGTCGACCTCGTCGCCGATGTGGACGACCTCCTGGCAGGGAGGCTTGCTCATCTTGCGGGTGCGCGGCAGGAAACGGCTGACCTCCAGCGCCATGGGCAGCAGTTTCAGTTTGTCCCGCAAGGTCTTGGGCGGCGCCATGTGCAGGAACCCCTTGATGCGTTCGGCCAGGTCATCGAGGTTTTCGCTGCCCAGGGCCAGATTGATGCGCCGCGTACTGCCGTAGGCATTGGTCAATACCGGGAAGTCCGATCCTTTGACATTTTCGAACAGCAGGGCCTTGCCGCCCTCTGGGCTTTTTGACATCCGGTCGGTGATCTCGGTGATCTCAAGTTCGCTGGAGACCTCCTGTTTGATGCGCAAGAGTTCACCCTGATGTTCAAGTTCGGATACAAAATCCCACAGGTTCTGGTAGGCGGTCTTCATTTGAGGTTCTCCATGACATAGAGGTGGGCAATTCCGAAAAACAGCGGCTTGGAATATGCGATGTGAAAACCGCAATTGCGGATGAGATGCTCAAGTTTTGCAGGCGGCGGGAAGTTCATGACCGAATCACGCAGGTATCTGTAGGCCTCGTAGTCGCCCGATACCATTCCGCCGACGGTTGGCAGGATTTTTGTAAAATAAAGCAGGTATCCGGCCCTTACAACAAAACTGGACGGCAGTGAAAACTCGAGTACCGCCAGCTTGCCGTGTTTTTTGAGGACCCGGGCCGCTTCCTGCAGGAAGGCCTCGGGCCTCTCCATGTTGCGGATACCGAAGGCCACCATGGCGCGGTCGAAAATGTTGTCCCCGAAGGGCATTTCCAGGGCATTGGCCGCGGTCGGGAGGTAGCGACCCAGCCTTATCTGGGAAGCGCCTTTGCCGGAGGCCTGGCGCAGCATTTCCTTTGAAAGGTCGATGCCGATGATGCGGATGTCATGCTGCAGGGCCTCAAAGGCCAGATCTCCGGTGCCGGTGGCCACATCCAGAATCAGGTTGTCGGGCCAGAGGTCCAGTTCGCGGATGGCCTTTTTGCGCCAGAAACGGTCGATGGAAAAAGACAGAATAGTATTCAGTTTGTCATAAGTCGGGGCAATCCGGTCAAACATGCCCCCGATGGTAGAAGGTTTTTTGTCCAATTTCAGGGTCCTTTCCACTCTGATTTATTATCATGGGCGATGCCCAGATGGGTGAATATCCTGTCAGCCATGAAGTCCAGGAGATCTTCGATGGTTGCAGGATGATGATAGTAACCGGGAGCCGCCGGCATGATGGTGGCACCGGCGGCGGCCGCGGTGGTCATGTTGTTGAGATGGATCAGGCTGAGGGGGGTCTCGCGGGTGACCAGGATCAGCGGTCTTTTTTCCTTGAGGCTCACATCGGCGGCACGTTCGATCAGGCTGGCGGCATAGCCGCCGGCAATGGCCGCCAGGGTCTTCATGGAACAGGGGATGACGATCATGGCGTCCGTGGGGTGCGATCCGCTGGCTACCGGGGCAAAGAGGTCGCCATTGCAGAAGAGCCTGATATCACAATCGGGATGCGGCGGCAGGGCGGCAATGAAATCTTCAGGCGTCTGGCCGGTTTCATGGCGGCAAACCTCCCGGGCAGTTTCGGATACAATGAGGTTGATTGAGATGTTGTGTTCGATCATTTTTTTTATCAGGCGCAAGGCATAGGCGCTGCCGGATGCCCCGCTGACGGCCACCGTAATGTTTTTCACAGGCCGCCCCCCAGCAGGTCGCCGGCCAGGATTGCCACGAATACAATGATGGAAACGGCGCTGTTGACATGGAAGAAGGCGATGTTGATTTTGGACAGGTCATCGGGATTTACGAGCCGGTGTTCGACGATGACGGCGGTGAAGATCAGGTAGGCCGGGTGGAGCGGAAAAATGAAGTAGAGCCATATAAGCAGGCCCACACTGATTATATGCAGAAGACTTGATGCCGCCAGTGATTTTCTGATGCCGAAACGGGCCGGAATGGAATGCAGCCCCCTGGAACTGTCAAAGGCGAAATCCTGGCAGGCATACATGATGTCGAAGCCGGCGATGTAGGTCAGCAGAACCAGGCTGAGCACGATAATCCGGGGGTCAATGCTGCCGGCCACGGCAACCCAGGCCGCAATGGGAGCCAGGCCGATGGCGAAGCCCAGATAGATGTGGGCCATCCAGGTAAAGCGTTTGGTGTAGGAATAAAGGAACAGGATAGCCAATACCGGGAAAGACAGCCAGAAGCACAGTGTGGACAGCATCCAGGCCGCAAAGATGAACAGCAGGGCCGAGATTCCCACGAACAGGGCGGCTTCGGTGCGGCTGATGTTGCCGGCCGGGATTTCGCGGGTGGCGGTGCGGGGATTGCCGGCGTCAATCTCGGCATCGCTCAGGCGGTTGAATCCCATGGCGGCTGAGCGGGCCCCCACCATTGCTATGATAATCCAGAATATTTTTTCCACGGTGACCGGCTCTACCCGATTGACCAGAATGACACTGGACAGCGCAAAGGGCAGCGCAAAGATTGTGTGCGAAAGCTTTATCATTTTCGAATAGGTAACACTTTTGCTGAACGCGTTTCCCATTGTTGTTTCTCCTTCAGTCTTGGCGGCAAAGCGCCAGGCGCAAATTTTTTCCTCAAGATATCTGAAAAATTCATAAAGCAGCAAACCCTGGAGGCTCATGCCGATGATGCCCACAAAAATCTGGTTGTAATCCGCTTTGCCCCAGGCGTCCATGATCATATAACCGAGACCGCTGTTTGTGGCAAACGATTCTGCGAAAAAAAGCACGGAGATGGCGGTGCCGGTGGATATTCTGAGGGCGGTGAAGCTGTGCGGCAGGGCCGCGGGCAGGACCGCATGCCGGATAACGGCCAGCCGGCCGCCGCCCATTGAGCGGACCGAGTCATAGAACTTTTTGTCGATGGCCTTGACTCCGTCACGGGTGGCAACGACTATCTGAAAGAAGAGAATCAGGCTTATAAGGATGATCTTGGAAAGGTTGCCAAGTCCGAAAAGCAGCAGGATCACCGGCAGCAGCACCATCTTGGGGATGGGGTAGGTCATGAAGATGATCGGCGAAAAGATCTTGTCGATCCGATTGCTGTAACCACTGATAACTCCGCAGGGAAATGCGGTAACCCAGGCCAGCAGGATGCTGATGCTAACCCGATAGGCGCTTGCTGTGAAGTGCTGCCAGAATGAATCGGAGTGCAGATGCTGGAAAAATGCCCCGAAAGCGGTCTCCGGGGGAGGCAGAACCGGAGATGCCACCAGGATTGCCGTGATTTTCCACAGGCCAAGGCAGAGCAAGGTTGCCAGAATGTAGCTGGATATGGATCCGTGTTTCATACGGCCTCCACCACCTCGCGCACGGCACGGCACTTTTCGAAAAAAGCGGGTGACTTGCGATAGCCGTGATTGCAGGCGTCTGGGTTGTCAAGGACGACAGGGGGGGAACCGGTTCCCATAACCAAGATCTTGTGACCGATGAAGACGGCCTCATCGATACTGTGGGTAACCATGATGATGGAAAAATTTTTCTTCTGCCAGATCTTGATGAGCATATTCTGGAGGCGTTCGCGCGTCAGGGTGTCCAGAGCTGAAAAAGGTTCATCCATCAGTAGAATTTCAGGCTGCGGGGCCAGGGCCCGGGCAATGGCCACCCGCTGTTTTTCGCCGCCGCTCAGGGTGGCGGGGAAGCTGTCGGCATGCTGAAGGATATCCAGTTCCTGGAGCAGGTCAATGGCCTTTTTCCGGCGGGCTGCAGGTTTTTCTCCGCGCAGTTTCATGCCGAGTTCAATATTTTTGCGGACGGTTTTCCAGGGCAGCAGGCCGAAGTCCTGCAGGATGAAAGATGTGGCGGAGGACGGGTTTTCTATGGGATCGCCGTTGATATGGACTGTGCCGCCGGATGGCAGTGCCAGTCCGGCAAGGATATATAATAAGGTTGATTTGCCGCAGCCCGATGGTCCGATAAGGGCAAGGGTTTCGCCTTTTGGCAGGTCAAAACAAATATCGCTGAGGACAGTCTTGTCCCCATAGCGTTTGGAGATGTTGCGGGCGCTGATCAATGTGACGGCTCCCTTTGCATTACCAGGGCTGTATGTGTGACCGGACTTTTCAGCATTTTTTTTGCCATGAGCCAGTCGGAAACGGCATTGATGGCCTCAGGCTTGGGGGTGGCGTCTTCGGGGAACGCCGGCATCTTGTATGAATCTTCAAGTTCTTTGGGAAAGCGGGTTTTGGCGGCCAGCAGGGGAATGTATTTCTGGGGATCGGCATTTATCATGGCGGCGCTCTTGGCGTATGCCCGCATAAAGGCCGCGGCGAAATCGGGATTGCGGAGAATAAAGTCCTGTTTGACCGCAATGATGGTGGCGGTTGTGTCAAGGAGTCGGTCATCGGCGATTATTTTTGCGCCTTCCTGCTCGGCCCTGGTTGCTAAAGGTTCCGGCAGCAGTGCCAGTTTCAGGGTGCCGGTTATCAGCATCTGATAACGGATGGGGATGGCCTTGACCTCGGTTTTGTTTATGGCGGCCGGATCGAGGTTGTTTTTCAGGAGGATGCGGTCAAGCATGAACTCGATAACTGATCCGGTTGAAATGGCGACGGGAATATCTTTGATGTCTGCGGCTGAACTGATTTCAGAGCCCGGCGCGGCGGCAATGGCGAACATACGGTGGCGGGGTAAGGTGTGGTAACTTTCGCAGAGGACCTTTATGTTCTGCCCGCTTTCGTTGAGCAGCATGGTGATTACCAGGTCGCCGAAGTATCCGTCAAGTTTGCCGCTGCTCAGGGCCGCATCGCGTTCAAGGGCGCTGTTGAACTGGTAAAGCTGGACGGTCAGGCCTTCTTTGTTAAACAGGTCTTCCTGGTCAGCCAGGATTAACGGCAGGGTGTCGATGACCGGCAGGGTTCCCAGCCTGAAAACGGTTTTTTGCGCTCCGGCGGCCGGCGGCAGGATCAGGGAAAAGAATATCAAAAAAAATGTAAATTTTTTCATCACGGCCCCTATCATCATTTTTTATAGAACATATTTAGAGAGGAACATGCTTGTCAAGGAGGATATGGATGGCTGATGCATGCGGTTTAATATTACAGCATAACATGAGAGGGCACCGTCTTGTTAATTAAATACAATGGGATATGGATAAATAATGAATTTTTATTCATAGCGGTGATGCCGTTGTCGGGCTTGTGGGTAAAAAAATACACACAGGTGGGCGGCCAAGAGGGGGCTGTGTGGAAAGTTTTTCCTCATTGGAAATCATTTATATATATAATAATCTATTTTTGTATAGACTTTTTTGAAGCAAACTGATAACAGTTTAACGGTTTCGGGTTTTAAGGGGTGTAATTACGGGGACTTGCGTATATTTCCAGATTTTTGTCTTCGCAATTATCCATGCTTTTGCCTAATGGCATATGAATTGCTACTGAGGGTGGTGGACAACGAGAGCCAGGAGGAAGAG
>CAYWBU010000135.1:0-6935 GCA_964456565.1 uncultured Bacteriovoracaceae bacterium
TCCTGGAATGGCTCAAGGTCAAGGATGCCGTAAGCCTGCCTTCGCCGGTGACCCTCATCCGGGAGGACATGCCGCTCAAGGAAATCGTACAGAATATCACCCGCAACCATTCCAATGCCTTTCCAACAGTGGATGAAAACGGTCTGCTGACCGGCGTATTCAGTATCAACGATGTGCGGCGCATCCTGACCGACGAGACGCTCGCCAGCCTGGTGATCGCCAAGGATATCGCCAATGAAAACGTGATCACGGTCTCCCCCGAAGACCATCTCGGATCGGTCCTGCGTAAACTCACCGGCAGAAACATCGCGGAACTGCCGGTCGTGGATCCGCTCAATCCCCGCAAGGTCATCGGATCAATCACCCGCCGCGACCTGATAACCGCCTATAATAAAATGGTATCATCCGGCCGCAGCCTCATAGTATAAAGCCTTGGAAGACCGGCAACCCAGATGATAAAATGGTTTCTGATCTTATAGGGGGTAGCTTATGAACATAAAAAAACTCGCGGTGCTGATCATGTTTCTCAGCCTGACCGGCTGCGCCGCTGTAAAAAATATTGTCGAAAAACCCGAAGCCAGCTTTGAAAGCGTCACCGTCAAAGATCTTTCCCTTGAACAGGAAACCCTGCTGTTCAAATTCAGGATCGACAATCCCAATCCGGTGGGCCTGCGCATCAGCAGTCTCTCATATAATCTCATGATGAATGAACGCAAACTCTCCAGCGGGGAGGCCACGCAGGGCATCAACCTGCCCGCATCCGGATCGGTGATGGTGGATATCCCGCTGACCATCAATCATTTTGACCTGTTCGACTCCATCAGCCAGATGCAGCAAACCGACTCAATCAAATATGCCCTCACCGGCGACATCCGCCTGGGACCGCTCAAAATCCCGTATGAAAAAACCGGCGAACTGCCGGTGCCCCGGATTCCCGAAATCAGACTCAACCGCATCGAGATCTCTTCCATGAATTTTACAGGGGCAGCGCTGAAGTTCATCTTTGATATCAGCAATGAAAATGACTTTGAAATCAATATCTCCGGGCTTGACTATGGCCTCAGCCTGGGAGGCTTCAACATCATGGAGGGCACGGCTGCAGACCTTGCCCCGGTTCCGCCGCGAACAAAGGCAACCCTGGAACTGCCCCTCAGTGTCAATTTCATGCAGCTGGGACGCTCGGTCTACAACATGGTGACCTCGGCAACCGCCGATTACCGCCTGAACGGCCGCCTCCGCTTTGCACACGGCGACAAAACAAGGACGGTCCCGTTTGAGACAACCGGCAAGGTGCCGCTTGAGAAATCACACTAATGCCCGGCAGGCCATATCCATCCGTTTGCCCGCAAGCAAAAAACTGTGTAAGCTGACGCCGTGATGACAAATGAGTATTCAATCAGAGAGCCCCGGGACACGGATGCAGAAAACATCTGCCGCACGTGGCGCACTTCAATCCGTGAGATCTGCGGCCCGGACTATGGCAGTGACCCGGAACTGCTGGATGAATGGTGCAAGCATCTCTCGATTGACAACATCAAAAAAATCATCACCGAACCCGATATGCTGTGGATCGTTGCCATCAACCAGGCCGACATGGTGGTCGGGTTGGGTGGCCTGCACAGCAGCGGCGAAATCATGGCCTGCTACATCCGTCCGGAAGTATTGAAGCAGGGTGTCGGCAGCATGATTCTTGCCCGTCTGGAAGACCACGCCCGCAAAAAGGGACACACAACCGTCAGGCTTAACAGCACCATCACCGCCCTGCCGTTCTACAGGCGCAACGGCTACCTGCCGGACGGCGAAAAGATCCTGTTCCTGGAACGCATCACCGCCTACCCCATGAAAAAAACCCTCTAACGCCACTTGAACCCTGCAACTCAAATACTCTATAATTACGGCTTAAATCAGAAGATGCGGGCTGATACCCCGGCTGTCAGAATTGAAAGGTGATGTATGAAAAAAATGAGCCCTCTCAGCTTCGATCTGCGGGACATTGTTGACGGCAATGCCCTTGCATTCAAGACCGTCCTGAATCTCTACCCGCCCTATCTGGGGGCCGGAATCAGGATCAGGCGCATCAGCCCTGACTTCAGAGAAATCGAGGTGGGCCTCCCGCTGAGGTGGTACAACCGCAACTATGTCGGAACCCATTTCGGCGGCAGCCTGTATGCCATGACCGATCCTTTTTTCATGCTGATGCTGATGCAGAATCTGGGGCGTGAATATATCGTCTGGGACAAATCCAGCCACATCGACTTCATGCGGCCCGGCCGGGGCAGCGTCAGGGCGCTTTTCAGCCTTGACGAAATCCAGCTCGAAAAGATAAAGGCCCGGACCGCCACCGGAGAAAAATATCTGCCGGTCTTCAAGGTCGACGTCAAGGACCGGTCCGGCACCACGGTCGCCCGCATAACCAAGGAGCTCTATGTCCGCCGCAAGGCAGCATCTGATATCCTTGCCGATCGTGATGGCGCAACTGTCAGTTGAGACATTGAGGAGATATTTATGCAATCACCGCCGGGTTTCCCCCACAAGGATCTCACCAAGGAAATCAACCTGCTGATACGCTCAAGATACGGAATCATCTGTCTGGACTCGACCGACAGCGACCAGATCCAGACCCTGATAACCCATGTGGCCGATTCAATGAATCTGCCCCTGTTCATCTGGAGTTTGACCGAAGGCCTGCGGCGTTCCGGTAACGACAAGCCCGTCTACGGCACGGAAGACATCAATCTGGCCCTTGATCATATCCGCCTCGCGGACCAGGCCGGCATCTATTTCCTGAAAGATATCCAGCCCGCACTGCATGAACACCTTACTGTGCTCAAACTGGAGGAGGTCTCGCGCCAATTCACGCGCCAGGATGGCTGCCTCTTCATCAGCGGAACATCCTGTGATCTCCCTGAAAGACTGAAGCCCCACTGTGCCTGCATCTGTCCACCGCCGCCGGTAACCGCCGATTTTCACGACCTGATCAAAAATATCTACCGCGACCTCAACGAACGCCAGAAAATACAATGTGATCTTGACCGCCATCAGATGCAGAACCTGCTGCGCAACCTCAACGGCCTGTCGCTGATGGAGGCCGAAAAGATTCTGACCAAGGCCATGGTGGAGGACGGACATCTGGCGCCCGATGACATCCGGCATGTCATCGCCGCCAAAAAGGAGATCGTGGAACGCGAAGGTCTGCTGGAATATTTCCCCCGGGAAGAGGACATGGCCGACATCGCCGGCATCGCGAATCTCAAGCAGTGGCTTGCCAAACGCCGCCGCATCCTGACCGAACCGCAACGGGCCCGGGAATTCGGGCTGGATTTTCCCAGGGGCATCCTGCTGCTGGGCGTTCCCGGGGCCGGCAAGAGCCTGTGCGCCAAGGCCGTCGCCATGGACTGGCAGCTGCCGCTGCTCAAGATGGACCCCTCCGGGCTCTACAACAAATATATTGGCGAGAGTGAGAAAAATTTCAGCCGCGCCATGCAGACCGCTGAAAAGGTGGCCCCGGTAATCCTGTGGATTGATGAAATCGAAAAGGCCTTTGCCTCTGCCGGCAGTGAAGACGGCGGCGTCTCGCAGCGCATCCTGGGAATCTTCCTGTCCTGGCTGCAGGACCGCAAGGGCGACATCTTTGTGGTGGCCACGGCCAATGACGTCAGCAAACTGCCGCCCGAGTTGCTGCGTAAGGGCCGTTTCGACGAGATTTTCTTTGTTGACCTGCCCGATGCAGCTGTCCGCCGCAAGATCTTTGAGATCCACCTCAAAAAACGCGGCCGCAATCCGGCTGACTTTGACTTGGACTCCCTGGCCGCTGCCGCGGAAGATTTCAGCGGGTCGGAGATCGAGCAGGCAATCGTTGCCGCGCTTTATACCGCCTTTGCCGGCAACATTGCGGTCTCCACCGAACTCATTCTCAATGAATGCCGGCAGACCGTCCCCCTGAGCCGCACCCGGGCCGAAGATATGGCAAACTTGCGCCAGTGGGCCGTTTCCCGGGCTGTCCCGGCCCAGTGAGCTAGAAGACCCGGTCCAGATAATCCAGGTTGGGCTGCAGGTCTTCACGCCGGTGGGGTTCCAGGGTAAGCAGCGGCCTGCGCTCCTGTTGTTCCAGAAACTGCCACAAGGGCGTAAAATCGATGCTGCCCTGGCCCAGCGGCAGGTGTTCATCGGACTCCCCGTGGTTATCATGCAGGTGCAGGTGTCTCAGATCAGGCCCCAGCATCGCCAGCCATTCACTCAGCGGAGCCCGGCCGAAGGCGCTGTGATGTCCCACATCCAGACAAAACCCGACCCCGTGTTTGCGCAGCCTTTCAAACAGTCCGGCCAGATCATCAGGGCCGTCCTCATAGACATTTTCAAGCACCAGCTGGCTGCCGGCAGCAGCGATTGCAACCCCCAGCCAGCCCCAGGTCGCAACCGCCTGCTCCAGCCATGTATCCGCCAGAAAGCCGTAGCGCACCCGGTCATAGCCGGCATGACAGACCACACTCAGGGGTTTGAAGATGGGAATCAGCTGCAGCAGCTGTTCCAGACGCCGCCGGGTGACAGCCATGATCTCCGGATCAGGCGATCCCGGCGACAGATCGATAAATGGCCCATGGAGACTGACACTGCGGCCGGCCGCATGAAAAATGCGCGCCACCCGTGAAAAATCTTCATGACTGAATTTATCAAGCACCCCGGCATCCACGCCGATTTCAGGATTGAGCCGCCTTTCGATGAAAAGTTCCAGCAGCTGCTCATCCAGCAGCCGCAGGGGCAGATTGACATGAATTTCGCTAATTATATCCTGCATGGCTGACCATTATAAAACAGGGCCGCCCTGGGATTTCCAGCTAAAAATTCAGGCGGCCTCGCAGGGGGTGTCGTCCGGATTGAACCATGAATCCGGATCAAGCGGAGCCAGACCCCAGGCTATGCGGGCCTGATCGCATCGGGGATTGGGCAGACCGTTGATCCAGGAAGGCTCGAAATCACGACAGACCGAAGCCCGCTGCGCATAAATTCGGCAGGCCACCTCTTTGCCGATCTCCCCGTCCAATGCTATGCAATGCGGCTTACTGCCCTCGGTTCCCAGCATGACCCGTCTGAAATCATTCAATTTCCTAGTCAGATCGACAGGGACACCGCCGGGGGTCACATCATCACCCTCAGCCCAGTAGAACGACGCCCTGAAAAAGGCGCAACAGGCACCACAACTCAAACATGGATTCCACTTTTCCAAGCAGTACCTCTTCATTTTTTTGTATCAGATTTGCGCTTAATCCCAAAAAATGAAAAAATCAATCATTATATGCGCAGGGACATTTTGTACTTCAACCTATTGATAATACATGGATATAAATAAAAATCATTGCCCGCTTGAGATATCGCAAAAACTGCCCTACAAGATAGACATGCCCGAGTTACCCGAAGTACAGACAGTTGCAGATGACCTGCAAAAAGCCGGACTTATCGGCCGAACAATTACTGCCGTGAAAATATTCTGGCCCCGCACCATCGCAGCCATGCCGGTTGAAAAATTTGACACAAGCGTTTCCGGCCACACCGTCACCGCCATCAGCCGCAGGGGGAAATATCTCATCCTGGAACTCTCCGGCGGACTGGACCTGCTGATCCATCTGCGCATGTCGGGCAGACTCAACCTGGAAAAAAAAGGATCCCGGCGCAGCAAGCATGAACATGTCATCTTTGAACTGGATGGCACGGATGAACTGCGCTTCCATGATACCCGCAAATTCGGCCGCATCTACCTGACCGATGATCCGCTGAGCATCCTGGGCAAGCTGGGGCTGGAACCGCTTGATCGGCAGTTTACATTGATGGCACTGACAAAGGCCCTCGCCGGGCGCAACCGGCGTATAAAACCCCTGCTGCTGGACCAGACCGTAATCGCCGGATTGGGGAATATCTATGTGGACGAGGCCCTGTGGGAGGCCGGCATCCATCCGACCCGCAATGCCGCAAGCCTGAGCGCCAAAGAAATCGAAGGTCTGCACCGGGCCATCCCCAAGGTTCTCAACCGCGGTCTCAGGAATATGGGCACCTCACTGGGTACCGGCAAGGGCAACTTCTACTCGGTTGCCGGACGCAAGGGCCGTAATGCCGACCGGCTGAATGTCTTCCGCCGCACCGGTGAGCCCTGTCCGCGCTGCGGCGACACCATTGAACGCCTGGTTGTCGGCCAGCGCAGCACCCATGTCTGCCCCGGCTGCCAGAAAAACAAACCATAGCCGGCCGCCGACATGTTTCACCTTTTTTAACCACAGAGCGTTTGATCACAGGATTTTTTTGCGGTATTGATTATTCAGAACACAGGTGTAGCCATGAAGCTCAGGATTAAAGTTTTTATTCTATTGCTGTTTTTGATGCTGCCGGCGGCCAGCGTTTTCGGTTCCGCAACGGTCGGAATTGTCTTTTTCTATTCCCGGGCTGCAACCACTGCCATGAAGTCATGGACACCACCTTTCCCTACCTGCGCAGCCATTACGGCGAAAAGCTGCCTATCCTGGAGCTGGACACCGAACAGGACGACAACTATGAGCTGCTGCAAGCCGCGGTCCGCAGCTTTGATCCCGACCTGACGGCCGGCACCCCGGCCCTGTTCATCGGCGAGCACTTCATGCTGGGGACCGATGAGATCATGCTCGACCTGCCCGGCATCATCGACAGCTACCTGGCACAGGGCGGGTTTCCCTGGCCGGACATCCCCAATATCGGCCGGATGGTTGCCAGCTTCAATCCCGATAAGGCCCCGGCCAGCGCCCATCTGAGACTCAGCCAGCGCTTCAAGCGTGATCCGCTGGGCAATACCATCGCACTCATCGTGCTCATCTTTCTTGCCGGCAGCCGGCTGCGGATCATGACCGGACGGACTCCACCGGCCGTGCCCGACTGAATCTTCTCGACGGCAGGCAAGACCGGAACCGCAGCCG
>CAYWBU010000136.1:0-6256 GCA_964456565.1 uncultured Bacteriovoracaceae bacterium
CGGCAAGATCTTTGAATACTGCGGTGAAGGTGTACGAACCCTGAGCGTCCCGGAACGCGCCACCATCACCAACATGGGGGCCGAACTGGGCGCCACCACATCCATCTTTCCCAGCGACGAGATCACAAAAGAATTTTTGAAGGCCCAGGACCGCGAAGCTCTCTGGCAGGAACTGCTCGCCGATGAAGGCTGCGTTTACGACGAACTGGTCGAGATCAATCTTGATGAACTCGAGCCTTTGGTGGCCTGTCCGCACATGCCCGACAATGTCAAGCCCATCAGCGAGCTGGCGGGCACCAAGGTTGATCAGGCCCTGATCGGTTCCTGCACCAACTCCTCGCTGAAGGACCTCTCCATGGTGGCCGATGTCCTATCCGCCAGAAAGGTCAACAGCGAAACCAGCCTGGGCATCGCTCCCGGTTCGCGGCAGGTGCTGCAGATGCTCTCTGACAGCGGCAAACTGGGCAGCATCATCGGGGCCGGCGCCCGCATCCTGGAAAATGCCTGCGGACCCTGCATCGGCATGGGGCAATCCCCCAAGACCGACGCAGTCAGCGTGCGCACCTTCAACCGCAACTTCAAGGGCCGTTCCGGCACCGCCTCGGCCGGGGTCTACCTGGTATCGCCTGAGATCGCGGTGGCCGCCGCCGTCAGCGGTTGTTTCACCGACCCGCGCGAGCTGGGGGAATATCCGCAGTTCAAGATGCCGGAAAAATTCACCATTGATGACTCCATGATCCTGGAGCCGGCCGACGACGGTCATGCCGTCACCATCACCCGCGGACCCAACATCAAAGCGCTGCCACTGCAGCAGCCCATGAGCGACACGGTCGAAACCAAGGTCCTGCTGAAACTGGAAGATAACATCACCACCGATGACATCATGCCGGCCGGGGCCAAGATCCTTCCGCTCAGATCCAACATCGAGGCCATCAGTGAATATGTCTTCTCGGGAATCGACACCACCTTTGCCGCCCGGGCCAAGGAGGCCGGCAGCGGCTGCATCGTGGGCCGTGAAAACTACGGCCAGGGCTCATCGCGCGAACATGCGGCGCTCGCGCCCATGTACCTGGGGGTCAAGGCCGTTCTGGTCAGGTCCTTTGCCCGCATCCACCGCGGCAACCTGATCAACTTCGGCATCCTGCCGGTCGAGATCGACGATCAGGCCTATGCCGCCCTCGGCCAGGACGAGACCGTCACCATCTCAAACATCATGGCGGCCCTCGACGGCAAGGGTAGCCTGGAGATCAGGACATCCTCCGGCCAGGAGCTTAACGGCCAGATCAAGGTCTCCGGGCGCGAGGCCGAAATCCTGAAGGCCGGCGGCCTGCTCAACTTCATCAGAAACCAGGTGGGGGCCTAAAATGGAAATCAGGACCAGATTTGCCCCATCCCCCACCGGCTACCTGCACATCGGCGGGGCCCGAACCGCGCTCTTCAGCTGGCTGTATGCCCGGCATAGGGGCGGCAAGTTTGTGCTGCGCATCGAAGATACCGACGCGGTGCGCTCCACCGAAGAATCCACCCAGCAGATCCTGGACGCCATGCAGTGGCTCGGTCTGGACTGGGATGAAGGTCCCTTCTACCAGTCCAGACGCCTGGACATCTATCGCGACTATGTCCAGAAACTGATCGATGCAGACCAGGCCTACTGGTGCGAATGTTCGCCCGAGGAACTGGATGCCAAACGCCAGCAGGCCCAGCAGGAAAAACGTAAATTTATCTATGACGGCACCTGCCGCCACAAGAAGCTCGGCCCGGCGCCCGGACGGGTGGTGCGTTTCGCCAGCCCCAAGGAAGGCTCCACCAGCTTTAACGACCTGATCCGCGGAGAGATGCGCGTCAGCAATTCGGAACTGGACGATCTGATCATCCTGCGTTCCGACGGCATGCCCACCTATAATTTCACGGTGGTGATCGATGATGCCACTATGAACATCAACCACATCATCCGCGGCGACGACCATGTCAACAACACCTACCGTCAGCTGCCGATCTATGCGGCCCTGGGCTTCGAGCTGCCCAAATTTGCCCATGTCCCCATGATCCTGGGTTCGGACAAGGCCCGCCTCAGCAAACGCCATGGTGCCACCTCGGTCACGGCCTACAAGGATATGGGCTACCTGCCCGAGGCGGTGGTCAACTATCTGGTAAGACTCTCGTGGTCGCATGGCGATCAGGAGATCTTCAGCCTCGAGGAACTGGTCCGGCTCTTCGACGTCCATGATGTGAGCAGGAGCGCGGCGGTATTCAACCCTGAAAAGATGCTCTGGCTCAACCACCACTATATCAAGGAAGGCGACCCTGAACGGCTGGCCGACCTGCTGGTGCCCTTTATTGAACAAAAAGGCTGGGAAGTGCCGGACAGGGCCTATCTGGCCCGGGTGGTCTGCGACTGCCGCGAACGCACCAAGACCCTGGAAGAACTTACTGATTTCGCCGACTTCTATTTCACTGAGCCCGAGGCCCCGGAAGAGCTCAAACAGAAATTTCTGCCCCCGGCCATGATCGATCCTTTCCGGGACCTGATCGCCGGATTCAAAGCTATCGACCTGGGTGATACGGCCGCCACGGAGAAATTTTTCTATGACTTCCTGGAGCGCAACGAACTCAAGTTCGGTAAGATCGCCCAGCCCATGCGGATTGCCCTGACCGGCAAGAAGGTTTCACCCGGGATGTTCGAGATCCTGGCCACCCTCGGCAATGCCAAAGCTATTCCGCGCCTGGAAAAGGCCTTGAACTATATGGAGGAGGTACAGTCATAATGAATACAAAGAAACTGGCGCTGATGGCGCTTTTCATGTCCCTGGTCACAGTTGCCACCATGATGGTTCGAATTCCGATTCCGCTCACCAAGGGTTATATGAACCTGGGCGACAGCATGGTGTTGTTGTCCGCCGTAATCTTCGGCCCGGCCCCGGGTTTCATCGTGGGCGGCATCGGCAGCGCTTTAGCCGATATCTTCGGCGGCTACCCGCAGTGGGCGCCCTGGACTTTGGTCATCAAGGGCATGGAGGCCGTGCTGGCCGCCGTGTTTTTCACTGTCCTGAAGACCGACCGTGACAAGTTTTCCTTCCGGCTGGCCGCCGTTTTTGTCGTGGCCACAGCCTGGATGGTCCTGGGATATTTCCTGGCCGGCTGGGTGATGTATGATCAGAAGGCCGCCATCGCCGAAATCCCTTTCAATCTGGGGCAGGCCGGCGGCAGCGTGGTGCTGGCTAGCATCCTCTATCCGGTCTTCAGCCGGGTGGTACCCAAGGACGGCGATGCTTGAAGTCCGCCAGGTCGCAACCGAACGTTACCAGCTGCTCAGCTACATCATCGTAGACAGTAGCACAAAAGAGGCCCTCATCGTTGATCCGCCGCATAATATCGGCGACTTCATCGATGAGGGCCTCAAGCCAAGATTTCTGATCAACACTCATATCCATCCCGATCACACCCGCGGCAACCGCCAGCTCGACATGACCGCCCTGGCTCACACGGATGAAAACCGGCCAATGCTGAAACTGTTCAACCGGCTGCATGACGGTCTCTGGCCCGGCAAGATCCGCTTCAGCCTCAAGGACGGCGATTCCATCCATCTTGGAGGAGATACCATTAAGATCCTGCACACCCCTGGGCATTCGCCCGGATCCATCTGTCTCCACTGGGAAGACAACCTGATCTCCGGAGATACGCTCTTTGTGATGGGCTGCGGGGCCACCCATTTCCCGGGCGGTTCCATGGCCGCCATGCAGAAGAGTCTGCAGCGCATCTTCTGTCTGCCGCCGGAGACAACCGTCTGGCCGGGACACTCCTACGGCGGCCAGCGCCGGGCAACTCTGGCAGAGGCCCGCACAAACGTTGCCGCCCTGCTGTAGCCGGATGCGACCTTTCCAGGTAATTGACACTCCCTTTCCGCCCTGCTATGTGAATATCCGATTGGAAAATTCAGATGAACAAACGAGAACAGCGTCTCCTAAAAATCTATGAAGTAGCCCTGAAAATCTTCGCCCGCTACGGCTATCGCCGGACGAGGATGGAAGATATCGCCGACGAGCTCGGCGTCACCAAGGGCAACCTCTACCTGTATGCCCGCAACAAACGCGACCTGTACGAACAGACCGTGGCCCATGCCCTGCTACAGTGGCAGGCATCCGCCCGTCAGGCCATGGAACAGCACGGGGACGCCCTCGACATGTTTGCTGCCTATGCCTTGCATGGCTTTCAGTACCTCTCCCAGCACGAGGAACTGCGGATGCTGATAATGGAAGATCCCGGGATCTTCCCGCCCTACCCGACTGAAGACCCTTTCTTTGAGATCAACTACCGTTCCATCAACATCCTGAAAGATGTGCTGCATAAGGGAATTGCCGACAAGAAATTCAGGGAGATGGATGTGGACCATGTGGCCGAACTGCTCTACTCGGTCTACATGATGTTTGTGATCAAGACCTATGTGAAGTCCGAGACCAGCTCCAGCGAAAAGATGTTTGAAGAAGGCATCCAGCTGCTGATGGATGGGATGCTCCTAAAATAAGCTCACCTGATCATCCCGGCCAGGGCGAATGTTGCATCGCGAAGATTGCCGCCGTCTATCCCAAGGTCCTGCAGATAGCGCAGATAGCTGATCCGGCTGCCCAGTTCAACTCCGGGAACTTTGCCCAGCGCAATCAGGTCAACGACATCCTGCCTCCCGGTCCGGTCCGACTGCAGGCGGCCGTCTGCCAGGCACACAAGCCGGTCTGCCGCGCTCAGGTCTTCAAGCCGGTGCGATATGTGCACAATGGTCTTGTTATACTGCCGGTTCAGGTCCTTGAGGGTTTCCAGCAGCACCTGCCGACTGACGGGATCCAGCATGGCAGTACCCTCGTCCAGCACCAGGATATCGACATCAATGGCCATCTGTCCGGCGAAAACAACCTTGGCCAGCTGGCCGCCCGAAAGATTGGATGTCAGGCTGTAACGCAGGTTTTCACACCCGGTGATATTCAGCGCCCGGTCAATGCGCTCCCGGATCATCGCCGATTCAAGGCCTTTGTTTTCCGGACCGAAGGCCACATCCTCTTCCACAACCAGGCTGACAATCTGGTTCTCGGGATTGGCCAGGACAAGGCCGACTGTATGACCGTGCAGATCGACACTGCCCTGTTGCGGTTTGATGATTCCGGCAATGATGTTTGCCAGGGTGGTTTTTCCTGAACCATTGGGGCCTACCAGCCCCAGATAGGAGCCTTCGGCCACGGCAATGGTTATGTCTTCAAGAATCTTTCTCCCATGATAGGAGAAATGGATGTTGTTAAGTGTTAAAGCATGCCCGCCAGGAATCAAGCTTCCTGTTCGGCGGGCGCCGCCTCTTTCTTGGTCCCAGCCGCCAGCGGCTCGACCCATTCCATAATCACCATCGGAGCGTTGTCACCCTTACGGTTGGCAGTCCGCATGATACGGGTATAACCGCCATTGCGACCTTCGAACCGCGGGCCCAGCTCCTTGAACAGTTTCCCTAGGGCTTCCTTGCTTTTGACTGTCTTACCGGCCTTGCGCACAGCGGCGAGATCGCCCTTCTTGCCGAGCGTAATCATGCGGTCGGCAAGCTTTCTGAGCTCCTTGGCCCGGGTGTCAGTGGTTGTTATCCTATCGTGAAGGATCAGCGATGTTACCATATTGTTCAGCATCGCTTCCCTATGGTCTGTCGGTCTTCCTAATTTTCTTCCGGATTTAAGATGCTGCATCATTCACCTCTGCTACTTGCTTTCCTCTTCTTCCATTTTCTTGCGAATTGTTTCAATCTCATCTTCCGAAGGCAACTCCGGGAGAGTCATGCCGATACTGAGATCCATCTTGGCCAGTTTTTCCTTGATCTCTTCCAGTGACTTGCGACCGAAATTCTTGGTCTTCAAAAGCTCGGCCTCGGTCTTCTGCACCAGCTCATAGATATAGGTCATGTTGGCATTCTTCAGACAGTTGGCCGACCTGACCGAGAGTTCCAGTTCCTCGACCGTGCGGAAAAGATGCGGATTAACCTTATGCTCGTCGCTGTCCTTGTCATCATCGGTTTCATAATGTTCTTCATCAAAGTTGATGAAGACATCCATGTACTCTTTCTGGATTTTGGCGGCATAGGCCAGGGCATCCTCAGGTTTGACAACCCCGTTGGTCCAGATCTCAAGCGCCAGTCTATCGTAGTCTGTGCGCCGTCCGACGATCGTGGGCGTTACATTGAAGGCTACCCGTCTGACGGACGAGAGCAAAGGAGACCGGTGTCATTGCATTG
>CAYWBU010000136.1:6266-6909 GCA_964456565.1 uncultured Bacteriovoracaceae bacterium
AGCCTTCGGCTTCGATCTTTTCTTTGTTCAGCTCGGCCGGCACATAACCACAGCCCCAGTCGACCCGCATCTGCATCTTGAGGGTCATGTTGTTCTCAATAGTGGCGATAACCTGATCAGGATTGATGATCTCCACCTGACCGCTGACATCGATATCTCCTGCTGTAACCGTACAGGGCCCCTGCTTTTCGATCGTCACGATCTGGGGTTTGTCGGTATGCACCTTGAGCACAACCTTCTTCAGGTTGAGGATGATATCCGTCACATCTTCGTAAACGCCTGCTATACTGGAAAACTCATGCAGAACTTCAAGGGAGTCGTCAAATTTAACACCGATAATGGCTGATCCGTAAATTGATGAAAGCAGAATCCGACGTAGAGAATTACCAATGGTTACGCCATATCCCCTCTCAAGCGGCTGGGCATTAAAACGGGCGTATACATCGGTATGTGTTGACTCCACTATCTCCAGTTTGTTCGGCTTGATTATCTCTTTCCAGTTTTTTTCTATCATTATTCACTCAGCCTCAGTTTAAGTGTTTTATATCCTATAAAATCCAGACTTAATTACTCCCGTCGTTTCTTGTGTGGTCTGCAACCATTGTGGGGAACCGGCGTAACATCTTTGATACCGCTCACCTTT
>CAYWBU010000137.1:0-6828 GCA_964456565.1 uncultured Bacteriovoracaceae bacterium
CTTCTATTAACTAGACCCGTCTATCTATCACTATTCAGTTTTCAAAGATCAACCACAATCCCTCAAGGTTTCCCCCTCAAGGGCTCGCACGTTGTATTTTAAATCCGGGTTGTTGTCAAGGGCTAAAAATAACTTTTTTTCAACCACCCAACCGGCCTCCGGCAACGCGCTGAGGGTGTTGTTTCTAGTAGACTTGTCAGCGGCTGTCAACCCAGAATATTTATCATTAAAATCATAGACTTAACTATGCTGTAAATCCGAAAAATTACAGCGTGCGCAAGCGTTTTCCCACAAAAAAAAGAGGGCGACCTTCTTTTGGCCGCCCCCCGTTTTCATTACGGTCAGATATGGCTCAGATCCCGTAGATCTGCTCACCCTTCAGCACGGTGAAGCCACCCTGCTGCAGCGCATCGATCGCACCGTCGATATTATCGAAGCGGAAGATCATCACGGCATTCTCACCGCTCTTTTCCACAAAGGCATACATATATTCAACATTGATATTTTTCTCGCTCAGCAGCTTGAGGATACTGTGCAGCCCGCCCGGACGGTCCGGGACCTCCACCGCCACAACCTCGGTCCGGCCGACCGTGATGGAGTTTTCCTTGAGCACCTGCTTGGCCCGGTCAACATCATTGACAATCAGGCGCAAAATCCCAAAATCAGTGGTATCCGCCAGCGAGAGCGCCCGAATATTGATGCCGGCATCGGCAATCACCTTCATGGTGTTCTCAAGGCTGCCCGGACGATTCTCCAGAAAAATGGATATCTGCTCAACCTTCATTCTAGACCTCCTATATGTTCCTATTATCTATAACACGCTGGGCCTTGCCCTCAAAACGTTTCAGACTCTTAGGCTCCACCAGCTTAACCTTGGCAGTCACTCCGAGCAGATCCTTGATATCTTTCTGAATCCGTTTTTCAAGCTGCTGCAGCACCCTGATCTCATCGGAGAAGATTCCCTCGCTGACTTCCACCTGGACCTCCAGGGTATCGAGGTTGCCGTCCCGGTTGACGATCAGCTGATAGTGCGGTTCGATCCCTTCGATATCCATGAGCACGCTTTCGATCTGGGACGGATAGACATTTACACCGCGGATGATCAGCATGTCGTCGCTGCGGCCGGTGACGCGCTCCATGCGCACAAAGGGGCGTCCGCAACGACAGGTCTCGGGCATCAGGCGCGAAATATCCTTGGTGCGATAGCGGATGAGGGGGAAGGCCTCCTTGGTGATGGTGGTGAAGACCAGCTCGCCCTGCTCACCGTAGGGCAGCACCTCACCGGTTTCGGGATCAATAATCTCGGCGATGAAATGGTCCTCGAAGATGTGCAGGCCGTTGCGTCCCTCACTGCATTCCATGGAGACTCCCGGTCCGATAATCTCGGACAGGCCGTAGATATTGAGGGCCTGGAGACCCAGCTTGTCCTCAATCTCGGCGCGCATCTTTTCACTCCAGGGCTCGGCGCCCAGGATGCCGACCCTGAGCTTCAGGGTGCGCATATCGATGCCCATCTCAGCCCCGGCCTCGGCCAGGAAAAGGGCATAGGAAGGCGTACAGCAGATGGCCGTGGGCGAAAAATCCTGCAGCAGCATGATCTGCTTCTTGGTGTTGCCGCCCGACATGGGAATCACGCTGGCGCCCAGGCGCTCGGCCCCGTAATGGGCTCCCAGCCCGCCGGTAAACAGGCCGTAGCCGTAGGCATTGTGGATGATATCGTTCTGGGAGAGTCCGGCCGCGGCAAACGAGCGTGCCATCAGCTCGGACCAGGTCTCGATATCGCGTTTGGTATACCCTACCACGGTGGGTTTTCCGGTGGTGCCGGAAGAGGCATGAATCCTGACAACATTGCTCATAGGCACCGTAAAAAGGCCAAAAGGATAATTATCCCTGAGGTCCTGCTTGGTAGTGAAAGGCAGCCGCTGCAGATCGTCCAGACTCTTGATATCATCCGGCCTGATGCCTTTTTCATCAAAGGCCTTGCGGTAGAACCCGACCGTGTTGTAGACCCGCTGGGCCACCTGTTTCAGGCGCTTGAGCTGCAGGGCCTCCAGCGCCTCCCTCGGCAATGTTTCAAATTCCTGATTAAAAATCATCCTTAAACCTCCTTTAACTGTTCACTCATAAGTTCCCGGCCTTTGCGGAAACCCTCAACATTAACGGCGCGGATCTTTTCCTTGAGACTTTCATTCAAGGTTTCAATCCAGATTTCTTCCGGCACATCCAGACAGGCCGACAGCACGCCCAGCAGGATGATATTGGTCCCCTTGGGGTTGCCGATATCCCCGGCCACCCGGCCGGCCTCGACAAAACTGATATCGGGACAAATTCCCCGCACCAGCGGTTCGATGGCGGGATAGACGGCCTTGCCGGCAATGACCGCCGGCGGCGAGATGCGATGGCGGTTGATGATCACCCGCGTATTCGCGTTCAGATAATCAAGATAGCGGGCGGTTTCCAGCTCCTCGAAGGACAGCAGAAAATCGCAACCGCCATCGGGGATGGTGGGCGAATAGACCTTTTCGCCGAAACGCACATGCGACATGACGCTGCCGCCGCGCTGGGCCATGCCGTGGATCTCGGACTTCTTGACATCCAGCCCGCCCTTAAGCATCACATTTGCAAGGATATCGGAGGCCAGGATGATTCCCTGTCCGCCGACTCCGGCCATAAGTACATTCATTTCGTACCTCCGATCGCATCAAACGAACACAGCTCGCCGCACAGGCCGCAGCCCACGCACAGCTCGTTAATCACGGCTTTACCGTCGCGGAATTCGATCGCCGGACAGCCGATCTTCAGACAGGCCTGACAGCCGGTACACTTCTCAGCATCCACCTCCCAGATCTTGTAGCTCAGCGAATCCGGCTTGAGCAGCACACAGGGCGCCTTGGAGATGATCACTGCCGGTCCGGCATATTCAAGGGCCTCCTGGACCTTCTTGCGGGTCTCCTTGAAATCCTAGGGATTGACCGTGGCCACCCATCCGATCCCCAGGGCCTTCACCAGCGGCTCCAGCTCCACCTGGACGGTCGGCTCATTCATCAGGGTCCGGCCGGTTCCCGGGTTTTCCTGGGCCCCGGTCATGGCCGTAATGCGGTTATCCAGGATCACGATCACGGCCGCACCTTTATTATAGGCCAGATTCATCACCCCGGTGGTCCCGGAATGGAAGAAGGTCGAATCTCCCAGAACGGCAGCCAGTTTTTCCTGCCCGGCACCGAAGGCCTTGGACATGCCGTGGGCATGGTTGATGCCGGCACCCATGCACAGACAGGTGTCAATGGCCGAAAGGGGCGGCAGGAAACCCAGGGTATAGCAGCCGATGTCGCCGGCAATGAAGCAGCCGTTGCGTTTCAAGGCATACAGCATGCCGCGGTGCGGACAACCCGGACACATACTGGGCGGACGCGGCGGCAGATCCTGTTCAATTTTTTCAGGGGCACTCTCGCCGGCAATACAGCGGCGCACAATATCGGTGCTCAGTTCGCCGCAAACCGGCAGGACATCCTTGCCGCGACAGGCGATCCCCATGGCCTTGACCTGATCCTCCACAAAGGAGTCCAGCTCTTCGACCACCCAGAGCTCATCCACCATGGCGGCAAACTCACGGATCTTTTCATCCGGCAGGGGATAACTGAAGCCCAGCTTGAGGAAGGATGCCTCGGGAAAGGCTTCCCTGGCATACTGGTAGGCGACCCCGGCGGCAATGATGCCCATGGAGCGTTCCCCCTCCTCAATGCGGTTGAACTCGCAGCCGTTGGAATATTCCCGGAGCTTATCCAGACGTTCTTCAATGACGGGATGGCGCCGTCTGGCATTGGCGGGCAGCATGACCCATTCGGCCGGCCGGCGCTCCAGGCTGGTATCATTTTTCTTGACCGGATCACCGAGCTCCACCACCCCCAGGGAATGTGAGATCCTGGTTGTGGACCTGAGCATCACCGGACAGGCAAAGACCTCGCTGACCCGGATGGCCTCGATCACGAAATCCTTGGCCTCCTGCGAAGAGGACGGTTCCAGCAGGGGAATCTTGGCGAAACGCGCATAATGGCGGTTATCCTGTTCGTTCTGGGAGGAAAACAGCTGGGGGTCATCGGCGCTGATCAGCACAAACCCGCCCCTGAGTTCGGTGTATGAAAGACTCAGCAACGGATCGGCCGCCACATTGACTCCCACATGTTTCATGACGGCCATGGTGCGGGCTCCGGCATAGGACGCCCCGGCCGCCACCTCGAGGGCCACCTTTTCATTCGGGGCCCATTCGGCATAAAGGTCGGGATATTCCCGGGCCACGGTCTCCAGGATCTCCGTACTGGGCGTCCCCGGATAGGCCGAAGCCACAGCTACGCCGGCCTCATAGGCCCCGCGGGCAATTGCCTCGTTTCCGCTTAAAACTTTTTTCATAATCTCCTCCGGATATAAAAAAAGGCCATGGAGCTCGCCCATGGCCTTTTCGCAGTCTCATTCAAGACCCGGCCTATGGGCGTTTCCCTGTAAAAAAGCTAAAAAAGAAACAATAGACCGAAATCTTCAGATATATCCTTTTCATAGTGTTGCTATTCTTTTTTAATTTTCTCATGCGTGTCAAGCATTTTTATCAGTGCTGCGAACGTAACATTGGACACAAGTGTAACATGACACCCTGTAACATGTTACATTATAATCAGTGTCCTTCAGTAACTCCTTGAGCCATAACATCACATTTTTATACCACATATCCCAAACCACAAATTCTGGCACAAAGATTGTTACAGTCCCGCATGTAAATTTTGACAGACGGGGCAGATACATGCTGCATTTCACATTCACATACGTTGCGAAACACTGGCTAATACCGGCACTCCTGCGTTTTATGCCGCAGATCCAGCTACCCATGCCCGCTGCCGCTCACTCAGGTCTTCGCAAACATCCGGATGCCCTGTCTGCTGAAATTTACACCCATAGTCTCCTCCTCCTTCTGGCCTGCCCGAGCGGCAGACACAACCCTGGAAGGACCTAACCTCCTTCAGAGGGGGCGCAATGCTCCCTCTCTTTTTTACAAAAAAAAGGCTGCACCGATTACGGCGCAGCCTTCAGCTGTCTTAAAGATTGCAGTTAAACCTAGCAGCCGGCCGCCACCAGGACATCACCATCATGGACTCCAATCGCTCCAAGCCCTCTCAGGAACATGGCACTCACGGAATCCGCCACAGTCTGCGTATTTTTACCCGATGCGGCAATAATCTGCAGGCAGGCCTCATTCAGTGAGCTGTAGATCATCCTGGCCGACAAACCGGCAAGGATGTTGGTATCGAAGACTCCGTCATCCATCCCTTTTTCGATAATCTCTTCCAGCATGCCCAGCATGTGGCGAAAATGTTTATCCGCATAGCGCGATACATATTTCTTGGCCGGATTCATCTCGATATGAATCAGGTCGGCCAGATATTTATCCGCGCTGACAATCTCGATATATCCGGCACAAAACAGGGCCAGCTGTTCACGGGCATCCCTGACATCCTTGATTTCCGACCAGATCTGAGCCGTGATGTTTTCAAAGACATCGTCAAAAAGTTTGACGATAATGTCATCCTTGTTTTTGAAGTAAAGATAGATGGTCCCGCTGGCAACATTGGCCTCCTGGGCTACATCGATCACCTTGGCCGTATAGAATCCTTTTTTGGCAAAGGTCTTCTTGGCAGCTTCAAGGATTGTCTTATATTTTATTTCACTGCGCTGCGCTCTCAAAGACGGACGTTTCTCACCAACAACGGAAAAACTTACATTTCTCGCTGCTATTGCCATAATTCACCTCGCTCTCCCCGTATTTAAAATCTGTTAATTAATTAACAGACACCCTGAAATAAAGTAAATCAGGTAAACACCGTATTTTGACCCCAGAAACACCTTATTATTCGAAAAACAATCATTCCAAAAACTACTCTAAGATAAGGGTGTTACAGGTAAATAATGAACCTTCATTCTTTTTCGGTAATCGCCAACAATATAATTTAACGACCGATATCCACAAAAGAATCCGGGATTGTCTGATAACCAATTGACTAAGGACCTCTATATTTATTAGGAATAGTGGTTTCTGGAAGTAAAATATAGAAGATGAAGCTCATATGAGCCCAAGAAGGGAGATAGACTAAATGCCTAAGACACTTACCCAGAAGATCATTGACGCCCATAAGGTCGCCGAGAGCGCTGATGAATATGCCCTCAGGATTGACCAGACTCTCACCCAGGATGCCACCGGAACCATGGCCTACCTGGAATTTGAGGCCATCGGGCTTGAACGGGTGAGGACCGAACTCTCTGTCAGCTATGTTGATCACAACACCCTGCAGAGCGGCTTTGAAAATGCCGATGACCACCGTTTCCTGCAGGACATTGCCAAAAAATACGGAATCAAGTTTTCCCGTCCCGGCAACGGCATATGCCATCAGGTGCACCTGGAACGCTTCGGCATACCCGGCAAGACCCTGCTGGGCTCCGACAGCCATACACCCACCGGCGGCGGCATCGGCATGATCGCCATCGGCGCCGGCGGGCTGGATGTGGCCGCCGCCATGGCCGGCATGCCCTTCAACATCCCCAAACCCAAGGTGGTGGGGGTCAGGCTTTCCGGAAAGCTGCAGCCCTGGGTCAGCGCCAAGGATATCATCCTGGAGGTGCTGCGCCGCTGCACGGTCAAGGGCGGAGTCGGCAAGATCTTTGAATACTGCGGTGAAGGTGTAAGAACCCTGAGCGTCCCGGAACGCGCCACCATCACCAACATGGGGGCCCGTCGGGCAGTTCGGACCTGAAGATAATTGACAGATCGACCGGAACATTTGAAAC